>JBAXBP010000271.1:0-4123 GCA_037141915.1 Bacteroidota bacterium
GGAAAGTAATTCTCCTCATGATACAGTTTTTTTGGTTAATACTGGGCGCAAGTTACTAAAAAATTGAAATATGAATAAAAATATAATCCAGAGCATGCAAATTTGTTAGGGTTAATGCCTTATCTTTGCACAAGAAAACCATAATCTATGAAGACTATGAAAAAGATTTACTTGTTGTTGTTCGTCCTTGCAATTGCCAGCAGCAGCCTTCTGGCCCAGTCGATGCAACTTCAGACACAGGCTGGCCAGGTTATCCATAATGGAGGGACCGTGGGTGTATTGCGTTCCCTTTATGATACAACCACTGATGTCCTGATAGAAATTGATATGAAAAACATATCAAGCGCTAGCCAGACATATAAAGTAAAAAGAACTGTTAAAATCCTTCCTTCACCTCAAAGTTCATATTTTTGTTTTGCCGGAGGATGTTTCAGCGATACTACAAACTATTCTCCAACCAGCCTTGCGCTTGCTCCAAATACAATGGACAACAACTTCAGCGCTCATATCAACCCGAATGCTACAAAAGGGTCGGCTCTGGTATATTATAAATTCTACAATATTAAGGACGCCAATGATACTATCGGCATTTACGTTCAGAGTGAGATCTGGCACTCAGGTATCAGCTCACTTTCATCCTCCCAGGTTGAACTCGGACCAGTTTTTCCGAATCCCGCAAATGAAAAATTCAATGTTGAATATACACTGACGGACAATGTAACAGCCAGGCTGGTCCTGAGGAACATGATAGGTTCGACGGTACGCGAAGAATTCATTTCAGGCCTTAATGGCAAAATACAGGTCAATTCAGCCGATCTACCCGAAGGCATTTATTTCTGTTCACTGTTTATCGACGGTAAAAGTGTTTCGACAAGGAAACTGGTGATCAGGCACTAAAAGGAGATTAAATGATGAATGAAATAAGCCCTGAACAAGGGCTTTTTTCATTCATACCTCAGCTGATGTTATTCCAGGGCCCAGTGTTTATAAGGATTTAACGCCAGGGCTGAATTATAATACCTTGCATCATCGGTAACTTCCCTGCCTGCCCATGAAGGCAACTGAAATGTTTCATCCGCATGGCTGAGTTCAATTTCGGCAAGGATCAGTCCTTCGTTCTCCCCTCCGAAGACGTCCACTTCCCAGGTTTTCTGGTTGAACAATATCCTGAACCTCACTTTTTCCACCTGGACAGTGGTAAACAGTGCCAGCATCTCCTTCGCATCTGCAAGGGGGATCTCATATTCGAATTCGCTCCTGCTTGCCATTACGGTAGGGCCTTTGATGGTAATATAAGACTTGTCACCGGCAAGTCTTACCCTTATAGTCTTCCCGGGTGTGTCATTCAGGTAGCCCTGGCGGTATGCGACTCCCGGCGGTTTGGGAAGCTCCTCCCAACGGGCATGGTCAACAAGGAACTTGCGTTCTATTTCGATCGGCATAAGAAAACGGGTTTACATCCATGAATTTACGAAGGTAAGTAAAGAGGATAAAAAAAATGCCGCCTTTGAGAATGGCAGCATCTTTATTTTTTACCGGGATTTATTTCAGCCCGAACTCCTTTTTAATTTTATCAACATAATCGAGTTTTTCCCAAGCAAAGAATTCAACTTTCTTCAGGTAGACTTCTTTGCCGTTGCCGTTAACACCTTTCGGTTTGGCTCCCTTTACAGGATAATAGACTTCCACTTCTTTAACATAATGGTCGCGTCCGAAATGTCCGTAGGATGCGGTAGGTACGAAAACAGGATTTTTCAGCCCAAGGCGTTCAACAATAGCATAAGGCCTCATGTCGAAAAGCTTGTTTACCTTTTCGGCAATTACGCCATCGTGCAGGGTTTGCCCTTTTTTGTCAAGGACTTTTGCAGTGCCGTATGTGTTTACATAAAGGCCGACAGGCTGTGCAACACCGATGGCATAAGCGACCTGGATCAATACCTGGTCGGCGACGCCTGCGGCAACAAGGTTCTTTGCGATATGCCTTGCAGCATATGCAGCGGAACGGTCAACCTTCGAAGGATCTTTTCCTGAAAAGGCGCCACCGCCATGGGCCCCATGGCCGCCGTATGTATCAACAATGATTTTTCTTCCCGTGAGCCCGGTATCGCCATGTGGACCACCAATAACGAATTTTCCGGTAGGGTTGACGAACAACTTGATGTTTTTCCCGAAAAATTTCTGTATCCTGGCAGGGAGGATCTTCTTGACGCGGGGGATGAGGACTTTGATCACATCCTCTCGGATTTTGTCCTGCATGGCTTTTTCAGCTATCTTATCAGCCTTGGCAGATTTATCTTTTGGCTTGATAAAATCATCATGCTGGGTGCTTATTACGATTGCATCTATTGTTACAGGCTTACCGTTATCATCATATTCTATGGTGACCTGCGATTTGCTGTCAGGCCTCAGGTATTTCATCTGTTTGCCTTCACGGCGTATAGCTGCCAGTTCCTGCAAAAAGATATGGGACAGCTCGCTCGAAAGTGGCATCAGGTTGTCCATCTCACGGCATGCGTATCCAAACATCATACCCTGGTCGCCGGCTCCCTGGTCTTCCTTCTTCTCCCTCTCAACGCCCTGGTTGATGTCGGCGCTCTGCTCATGGATGGTTGAGATTACTCCGCATGAGTCACAGTCAAAGCGATACTCGGCTTTGGTATAACCAATCTCACGGATGATCTTGCGGGCGGTTTCCTGAACATCAACCCAGCCGTTTGTCTTGACCTCTCCGCCGCAAACAACAAGGCCTGTTGTGACAAAGGTTTCGCAGGCTACCTTGGATTCAGGATCCCAGCGCATGAATTCATCAAGCAATGCATCCGATATCTGATCGGCTACTTTATCCGGATGTCCTTCAGAAACGGACTCCGATGTAAATAAATATCCCATATTATGAGTTTTAATATTGTTAGACTTAAGATAGGGTGATTTGAAGATTGAGGAGAGAAGCTACTGCTTTAGCATTTTTTCCAGTGGTTGCAATCAATCAAATCTTTCCACGCCTGGCAGCAAAATTATAAATTTTTATTTTCCGCACCTAATTTTTTGTCAGTTCCTGGAAAACTTCTTCAAGCTTCTGCTCTTCCTTCTGCATCGAAAGTACTGTCAGCCCTTTGTCGACTGCGAATTTGAATACCCCTGCGCGGATGTCCGAACCCGCTTCGGATTCCAGCAGCCAAACAGTCAGGTCAGAAGTTCTGTTTTTCAGCTGTAAGTCCTGATCAATACCCGGAGTGATACCCTTTACCCCTGGTATGTTCTGCAATACATGTTTCCCGATGGCTGTAGAAAATTCAACCCTTATCATGGTCCTGGAAACCGTGATCTGATGGAGATTCTTAGTGGAGTCGTCAGCAACTATTTTTCCTTTATGTATGATGATTGCTCTGTCGCATATGGCTTCCACTTCCTGCATAATATGGGTCGACAGCATTACGGTTTTTTCTTTTCCTATCTCCTTGATAAGATGCCTGATCTCGGTGAGCTGGTTGGGATCAAGCCCTGAAGTGGGCTCATCAAGGATCAGGACTTCCGGGTTATGTATCAGGGCCTGGGCAAGCCCTACCCTCTGCCTGTATCCTTTGGATAATGCCCCGATCTTTTTATGCTGCTCTAGCTGAAGCCCGGTCAGGGCGATCATTTCGCTAACCCTCGATTTCACAGAACCCTTATACTGGTGAGTACCTGCAACGAAGGCCAGGAATTCCTTTACATAGAGGTCAAGATAAAGAGGATTATTCTCAGGAAGATATCCAACCTTTTTCCTAACATCTATCGACTGCTCAAGAACATCAAACCCGCATACTGAAGCATCGCCCAAAGTAGGAGGGGTAAAACAGGTCAGGATCTTCATAAGCGTGCTTTTCCCGGCTCCGTTGGGGCCAAGCAAGCCAACGATCTCGCCGGGATGGATATTGATCGAAACCGAATCCAGGGCTTTCTGGGTTCCGTAGATCTTAGTGATCGAATTGACAGCTATGGACATAATGTACAATGTACGATTTCGCTATTTCGCTTTTCGCTTTTCGCTATTTCGCTATTTCGCTATTTCGCTATTTAGCTTTTCGCTATTTCGCTTTTCGCTTTTCGCTTTTCGCTTTTCGCTTTTCGCTTTTCGCTTTTC
>JBAXBP010000272.1:0-4058 GCA_037141915.1 Bacteroidota bacterium
CGGAAAAGATTGTGTTAATGATCTTGTTTTTAACGCCATTAGGTTTTATACTCATGGCATTGTCAAAATCTTTCTTTGACAGTTGGATTGATTTCCCTGCCAAACCAGCCATTTCAGGTTCATCCCTTTGAGGATATTTCATAACTGCCTGCCAGGATTTGCGTTGATAGATTACCCGAAGATAGACCGGGTAACGTCCGTCTTTTGTTGCTGTTTTCCCGAGAACTAATAAAACGGTTGGATTTTGGATTGCTTTCATGGCAGGAATTTTTTTCAAGCATTTTTCAAGCAAATATACGAAAAATCACAAAAGTTGCTTTGTAATATTATGAACAGCATTGTTATAATAGCTTGTTATACAGACTATTATAATATTTTAATAAATTCTACAAAAAATAAAAAAGTGGTAATTTTATGACTACGGATCAGAAGGTTACAGGTTTGAATCCTGTCGGGGTCACAAGGAAATCAGCCACTTACGAAGATAAATGTAGGTGGCTGTTTCTTTTCTACATACAAAATGTTTATTTTAAATAAGCTACTTGTTCATATTCCTATAACGCACTGCATTATCCAGGGCATCAAGGATTTCGCGCACGAATCCCGGAGGTGCCGTGGGCGGAAGAATAGCGGAATGTTCAGTTTCGGGCAGCTCAAGTGTTGCAATGATCCTGTCGCAGCAATTCCGAAGGTGTTCTTCATGGAACTGATCAAATGTCTCGAACGTTTTACCAAATCTGTCGTTAAAATCGACCATTGTTGCAATCACTGCGGTATAAAGGCTTTCCTGTTTAGTGAATCGTGAGTAAACATGCTTGTAAGCAGCATTAAAAAGGGGTGCAGCCTCCTCTCGTATCTTTTCTGAAACAGGGATTTCTGCCATATCAACAAGGACCTGATCCTCGTTTTCACGTTCCCATTTTGCATGCTTCCGTGCAACTTTTGCATCGTGCATCGATCGTTTCGAATCGACGAGGTAACAGCTATAGATATAAATAATTTTGGGCAGCAGGTACATCCCTTTTCTTCCGGCAGCGAATAGAACAGAGAAAAATGCCTTTCGGTGTTCCTTCCCCATGTCGAACATAAAAAATGTAAATACCCTCCAGAGCGTCTTACGTTGTGTGCGAAGTGCATTTATACCCCCCGATTTTATATCAGGCTTGTATTTTATTTCATTTATAAATGACAATGCACGGCTCCTGAATTTTTCCAGGCTGTAAATCTCCTCCCAATAGTCAGCCAGCCCTTCGAACAGCTCGACCCGCGTCATCTGTTTCGGGATGATATTGGTAATAATGTCGAGTTTATCTTTGATTTCCTCGTTTTCGGTTGAGATAATCCTCCCTTTTCTTTTCAGATCGTACCACATTCTGGTACCATATGGTGCTGCAAGCGGATGGCAAAGGTGGTGTACGATATTAGCTTCGGCTATAAAATCTGAGGTTTTAGCAAATACAGTGGTATCGTCCGAGTCAGCACCAATAATCATATGTGCAAGCACAACAATGCCATAGGATTGAATTTTGCGTACGGCTTCGCTTATGGAAATTCGGAGGTTTTGCTGCTTATTCAGATCCCTCAGCGAGGATTCGTTGACCGATTCTATCCCTATCATTACTGCCTGAAAGTTACAATCGGCCAATAATATGAGAAGTTCATTGTCGGCGGCTATGGTGATGTCAATCTGGGTAAGAAACCCTATAGGTATGTTAAAAGAGTTGTTCAGTATGATGAGTTCCTTGAGCAGTGCTTTAGCGTATTTTTTATCCCCGGCAAAATTGTCATCGGCAATAAAAATCATACCGACATTCAGGATATGAAGTCTTCTTACCTCTTCAAGCACCTGTGGAATAGTCTTACTCCTTGGTTTCCTGCCATAGGTGTATATGACATCGCAAAAGCTGCAGTCAAAAGGGCAACCTCGCGTTGTCTGCACTAATGCAGCAGCATAGGAGGGGAGGTCCTCCTTCATCAACTCCCAACCAGGAGCCGGGGTTCTGGCCATATCGGGTTTTGAATGATGTTTATAAACCGGAAGCCATTTCCCGGTCCTGAGATCTTCAAGAAACTCCGGCCAGGTCTCTTCTGCCTCACCGTGAAAAACAACATCTATATCTTCGGGGTTTTTAGTTACAAGGTGCTCCACCCCAATACCACCAACTACCACCAAAGCAGAGGGATTGCTGCTTTTTGCAACCCTGGCAAGGTGCAATGATCGCTGGAGCTGGTTAGAGGTGATGGAAATGCCAATAATGTCATGGCCGTTCTTTTGCAGGACAGGATCGGCCGGGCCTCTGGCGTATTCATCATGAATCTCAACCTGATAATCCGCAGGTGTAAGCGCAGCAATAGCAGCCACAGCATGGGGGGCAAACAGGGCTTTGGCAAATATATAAGGGATCTCCCTGGTGATCTTGCCATCAATATCATCGTCGGTGCCGGGATTAATTAATAATATTTTCGTGCCCACTTTAAGGATATAAGGAATCGGTAACGAAAGTAAGAAAAACAGAGACCACGGCAAGTTCAAATTAGGAGAAAACGGTTACATTCCATTTTTTTTAACAATCCTGCAGGTTTGAATCCTGTAAGGGGCAAAAGAAAAAAGCCCTGGCTGAGTAACCTGCCAGGGCTTTTACGGCTTAATGAGAAAAATTATCTTAGCATATAAGTGATACCAATCCTGAGATTAAGCATTTGAAGGTCCTTGGATGTTGTCTGGTATATATCAATATGGTTTGTGGTCCATTTGTAATTGAAGGCTATAATAGCTCCTACCGGTGAGAATGCACCGAATTTAACCAGGGCTCCGATTTCTGGGGTCAGCGAGAAATCCCAATAGGTTTTGTAGATGTCATACTCCTGGATCAGCAGATGATGTTCCATATAATCACCACCAATGCCGAGGCTTACATAAGGAGAAATTAATTTATCAGGAATGAAATGGTAACCAATTACAACCTGGAAGGGTACCATCCATGTAAACCTGTAATTCTCGGCTGTAAGCGCAATGCCTTTGTCGGGAATGGTATAGGTCTGAGCGTTGTAAATTTCGGAAACCCTCTGCCAGCTGACGTTAAAACCTGTGAACAGGCCTTTCCTCAGCAGGTAGCGTCCGCCGATATCAAAACCTGCGGGGCCGGGCTGGCTTACCCATTTATGAAAATCACCGAGTGGGAAAGCTGTATTCCAGGAAAAGGTATAATAGGAATGAGGTGTGAATCCGGGAGCTTTGGTTTCCTGAGCCTGCATTGTTCCCAAGGCCAGGACAACCAATATGATTAATGAGACTACTTTTTTCATAATAATTTCTTTTTTAGGTTGTTATTTTCCTGATGCTTGGATCTGGGGAGTTTGTATGAAGGCCTGATCGACACTGGCTACAAGGTCCGAATTTGTGTGAGTACCCGTCATAAGCCCGCGGATGAATGCATCCCACCTGATATAAACCTTCTGAGTTGTGGGATTGTAGTTTTTGAGGTCCTGCATCTCGATTAGCAGCATGCCGGCGGTGTAAGAAGTATAATACGTCGGATAGTACGGATAGTAAGTATAATAAGGATAATAGTATCCCCAATAGTTATAGGAATAAGTGTAAACGTAAGTGTTCTGAAAATACATAACACTGAGGCCGAGATCAGCTTTTGTTCCAGACGGAGCTGGCAAATAACCTCTTTGTTTCATTTGATTACTTATCTCACCAAGGATGGTCTGCGCATCGGCATTTGTAATGTCGGTTGTATCCTTGTCAGTGATTTTTTTAATGGAAGTTGCAACTACATAGTACTTGTATGATCCAAAATCGGCTTTCGTATCATACTGTGTAAGTACTGCGAGATCTTCAAGTAATCTATCAGTGGAGGGCGGATACTTGGTACACGCCAGGGTGAATAATAACCCCAACCCCAGGGCAATTAAACTGATTTTTGTTTTCATAGAATTATTCGTTTTAAATTTTTAATGGATTATGTATGTTCTTTAAAAATGAAAGGTTATTCCGAAGGTCATACCGGCATTGCTGAACGGCAGTGTTTTTTTCAGGGCCTGGTCAGGAC
>JBAXBP010000273.1:0-4052 GCA_037141915.1 Bacteroidota bacterium
CCCCCCTTGACTTAAGGATCAGGCCTGAAGGCAATATCTCGCTGAGTTTCTTCATGTCTGTGATTTCGGTTTTATTCCCGGGCCCTGAAGCTCAAGCACAACCGGCATCCCTTTGCTTACAAAGGTTCCGGGTTTGACACTCTGGCTTACGACCGACCCCCTTCCATTCACCACCACGTTCATCCCCATTTGCTCCAGGATATACATGGCGTCCTTGAGCCCCATGCCGCTGACATCGGGCATCAGGTTACGGGAAACCTTCGAAGGGAACAAAACGATCCTGCCCCCATCCTGAACTACCTGGGTCCAGGATGCACGTACGTCCACCTTGCTCGTACTGTAACCTAAAACAGTATATGCTTCATTCAGGTCGGCCTGCCGCCCGGTATGTGCAAAAGGCACAGGGCTGTTAATGCTGTCTTTCCGGAAGGGGAATTTTATATCTTCCTGGCGGGCGTATAACCTGTCGGAGATCTGCCTGAAAACCGGTGCTGCCACTGCGCCTCCGTAATATTTTCCTTTTTTTGGATCCACTATCACCACCATCATGGTAAACCTGGGGTCTTCCACGGGGAAGAAGCCGCAGAATGAACCTTTGTACCTGACATTCTTGGTTCCCTGGTTATATCCCCTGTTGTTCTGGGCGAGCTGGGCGGTACCAGTCTTCCCGGCGATCCTGTATATAGGGCTTGCAATAACTGTGCCTGTGCCGCGCAGAACAACGCCCTCCATCAGGGTGAATGCTTTTTCGACAGTCGCGGGAGAAACGATCTGGGGATTCAGCACCACCGGTTTAAATGTTTTGACCGCAACTCCGTTCTTCAGTATCTCTTTTACGAAAAGAGGTTTCACCATTTTGCCTTTGTTTGCAATAGCGTTGTATAATGTAATCAGGTGGATGGGAGCGAGGGCGACTTCGTAACCATAAGCGATCCAGGGCAGGGAGAGATCTGACCAGTATTTGCTTTTAGTATTCTTGATGTATGGGGCCCTTTCTCCATCTATCTGCAGGTTGAGTAGCTTGTTTAGCCCAAGCCGGTACAGGCCGTCAATGTATTTCTGCGGATCATTTGCATAGTTGGCATAAATCATTTTAGCTGTGCCTGCATTGGAGGATTTTTCGAAGACCTGCTGGGCTGTGTAGACCGACGCTGTGGGAGGATGTGAATCCTGGATCTTGTGACCGGCGAAATAGACAATTCCATTCCCCACCTGTATGGGAGTGTTGAGCTCAATCTTGCCGTCATCCAGCGCAACCAGGAATGAGGCAAGTTTGAATGTCGAACCTGGTTCATTTGCCTCGGCGATGGCATAGTTGAACACTTCTTCATAGGTGCCCTTTTTCGTCCTTCCGAGGTTTACCATGGCCTTGACATAGCCGGTTTTAACTTCCATGACAACAAGGCAGCCGTGGTCGGCGCTGTCGGCAACAAGTTCTTTCCTGAGAGCAGCTTCGGCCATGTCCTGAAGCTCAATGTCAATGGTGGTGACAATATCAAGGCCGTTCTGTGGTTCAACCTGGCTTTCTATATCGACAGGCATCCAGTTACTGCCCCCGGTACGTCGCATCAGCCTGGAACCTCCTACGCCCTCCAGGTCCTTTGTGAACTTGCCCTCAAGGCCAACGTAAACCTTGTTTGCACCTTCGCCTTTTTCATATCCAATGATCCTTTTTGCCAGCGATTTATATGGAAGGTCCCTGTCCCACTGGGGAATTACGATGAGACCCCCCTTGTATTTGCCTCTTTTGAATATCGGGAATGTGCGTATCTTTTTAAGTTCCGGATATGTCACATCACGCTTGATCAGGAAATAACGGTCCTGGTTCCTGCGGGCTTCCCATAAACGGTCTTTGATCTGAATGGGCGACTGGTCCTTTGACATTGTTGAAAGGCATATGGCCAGCGAATCAACCCCGTTTTTAAACACTTCATCGGTCAGAGAATCTGCATAAAGGTCCATCCTGAGTTCGAAAATCGGTATTGAGACTGCCAGCAGGGTCCCGTCATCCGAAAGTATGTTACCGCGGATAGCATCTATGGGAAATACCTTCATCTCCTGTTTTTTAGCCATCTCAAGCAGTTGCTTCTTTTCGAAATTCTGGATGTAAAAAGCTCTTCCCAATACAGCCAGGCCAAAAAGCAGTATACCTATATATACCAGGTACACTCTTGTCAATATGCCTTTCCTTATATCCTGGGTCATCTGTTCGCAATTTGAATGGAGTCACCCGAGTAAAAGATCTTAAAAGGAGGGATGATAGTTTCTTTAAGACCGATCGCCTGGGTCCTTTTGTTCAGTTCCGATTGCTTGCTTTCGAACATCAGGGAGGAACGGGCGGTGATGTACTCGAAACGAAGTTCTTTAAGCTGGGTTTTTGTTGTCTCTATCTGCTTGTACATCCTGTCGGTATTATAGGTGTTGGAGATGTAAAGCAAAGTCAGGATGCCCAGGTAGATGAGAAAAGGTACATTGTTCACAACACTGTTTTTCGACAGGTAATCACCGCCAAGAACTTCCTGCACCCTCTTCCTGCCTTTATGTAACTTCTTCGCGGGTTTGGCAGCCTGCTTACTTTCGGGTTCAGTCTTCTCAGGTTCAGGAGCCGGCTCTTCGGCGGGATGAGTAGTATAGGAAATATCCTGCCATTCATTCCCGGCCTGATCCCCCTTCATCTTATTTGCCCTGTACTCACTCATTTCTATGTTCTCAGCGAATAACGATTAGTGATAAACTATGACCATCGAGTACTATTAATTCAAAATTCAAAATTCGTTGTTCGTTATTCGTTATTCATTTCTTTACTTCTTTTCCGCCACCCTTAGCCTTGCGCTCCTTGCCCGACTGTTCTGCCCCACTTCCTCTTCTCCGGCAACTACTGCTTTCTTTGTAATAGCTTTCCAGGGCGATAATACATTCCCATAGAAATCCTTTTTCAGTTCACCCTCAAAATTTCCAGTCCTGAAATAGTTCTTGACCATTTTGTCTTCAAGGGAGTGGTAACTGATCACCGCGAGCCTTCCTTCGGTCTTCAGTAATTCCAGGCTGTTCTTAAGGAAGTCCTCAAGGGCTTCCATTTCCTGGTTGACTTCAATACGCAACGCCTGAAAAACCTGCGCCAGGTATTTGTTTTCTTTTCCCCTTTCGGCGCATGTTTTGGCAATGACAACAAGCTCAGTCGTGGTTGCAATCTCTTTTTCTTTCCTTGCTGTGATTATCCTGGATGAAAGTTTTTTTGCATTCCTTATTTCCCCGTAAAGACGGAATATCCCGCACAGTTTCGCTTCGGGATAAGTGTTTATGACAGTTTGGGCGGTTACGGGCTTGCGGCGGTCCATGCGCATGTCGAGAGCCCCTTCACTTCGGGTTGAGAACCCTCTTTCGGGAACATCGATCTGGTGCGATGAAACACCCAGGTCGGCAAGGATGCCGTCCACATTGATCTGTTTGTGAAGACGGAGAAAATTCTTCATAAACCTGAAGTTGTGGTTTACGAAAGTGAAACGGGGATCTTCTATTGCGTTCTTTGCAGAATCCTCATCCTGGTCAAATGCAATCAGCCTTCCGCCATCAAGTCTCTTCAGGATTTCCCGTGCATGCCCGCCACCACCAAAGGTTGCGTCAACATAAACACCCTCGGGACTGATACCGAGAAGTTCCATGCTTTCGTTGAGCAGTACGGGCTTATGATACATCGTCGCTATTGTCGGTTTTGTCTTGTTTGCCCATAACCTCTTCTGCCAGAATTGAGAAATCTGCAGGTTCGTCGGTCAGGAGTTTTTCATACCTATCCCTGGCCCAGACTTCAATTCGGTTGGAAAATGCAAACAGGACGACATCGCGTACGATACCGGCATAGCTTAACAGCGACTTTGGGAGAAGCAGTCGGCTGGCATTGTCTAGTGTGAGTTCCGTTGCACCGCGGTAAAAATACCTGACGAAATCCCTGTTCTTCCGGTTATACAGGTTAAGGTGGTTGATCTCTTCACTGATGCTTTTCCATTCATTCATTGGATACAACACCAGGCAGTTCTCAAACCCCCTGTTGATGA
>JBAXBP010000274.1:0-4030 GCA_037141915.1 Bacteroidota bacterium
TCAGGATGCTCAGGGCAAAAAATGAAATTATCAGCTCAAGGATAGATACCAACATATTAAAACCGGTCGACCCGAACGATCCTGAAGTCAAAATCTTGTTTATTGAAAACAGGAAAGTGCTTTTGGAGCAGGAGCAGCGTGAAAATGCAGAAGAGGAGAAAAAGCTGAGCCAGATCATCAGGACCCTCGATGAAATAACAACCTGGCTAAGCCAGGAATCTATCACCTGGAACAATACGAAAGCCCAGCTTCTAAAGGATTTTCCAGGCATGCCTGTTCCGGCAAACCTGACAGCCACTCTCGTTTTCATTGATTCCTCCCTTAGCATGCTCGGCAGGAAAACCAATATCGTTATGGGTATAATGGCGAAGAACATTACCCTGGGAATCAAGATCGACTTTGCTCTTCAAAGAACCATCTCCCTGATCAGCCGTAAAGAAATGAATTCTTTAAAAGCCGACCATCCTCCTCTCTTCAGTCTTGATTTCAGCAGGAATTACTTTACGGCTATCGCGAATGCCCTTAAAACCTTCAAAGAACTGAGGATAAAGGAACTGGTCAATTACGTTCAAGCTCAACAGAGATCAGCCATTATTCTCGTTCTGCTTTTTTCAATCCTGTTATGGTTCTTTTACCTGCTAAAGAAAAGGACCCATATAAACTTCGAAGGTTATGGAAGGTTTTACAAAGAGAAGCTGACGATCCTGCTTGCGCAACCCCTGATGGCGGCTATTATCCTGAGCCTTATTTCAGTTGCCTTCATTTTTCCGGGCCACCCCTTGGCTTTCGGTGAACTTGTAGCCTATCTGTATGTTTATCCTATAATCAGCCTGCTGAAAAGGATACTGGACAGGAAATACCATGTTTACCTTTACTCTTTCGTAATCATACTTTTTCTTTACCTTTTGCTTATTCTGGTCGTTTCCGATACATTTCTTGCTCGTTTGATGTATTTCATAATCTCAGTTGCTGAGATTGTCCTGTTGTTCCTTTTATTGAAAAATTTCAGGAAAATAATAATCAGCACCTACCATAAATTCCTGGTCAATGTCCTTCTTGTTTTTTACCTGGCATTGGCATTGATTGGGCTTATTGCCAACCTTACAGGCAGGCTGATCCTGACCTCAATAACCCTCAATGCAGTGTTAATCAACACCCTGAGTGTTGTGCTCCTTATTGTTTCTGCGATCATGCTGAATGGAGTCGTTGCATCGGTAATTGATTCACGCCGGGGCCGCAAAGTCAATTCAATCAGGCTATACGGCGAGATGTTAAAGCAAAGATTGATCCTGATCCTGAACATCCTGACAACATTTTACTGGTTTGCAATTTTCCTCAATACCTTTCATATACGGGGTCTTGCCTATGAACTGATTGTTTCGGTTTTCGCCTACAAGTTTACCATAGGTGATGCCAGTTTTTCGCTTCATGGTATTCTGCTCTTTTTTATAATCATTTTTATTTCGTTTTTCCTGGCCAGGTTCCTTCAGGTGCTCCTCGAAAAGGATGTGCTCAACAGATTATCCCTGTCAAAGGGCTTGCCTCACACCATTTCCATGGGTCTGAAATATACCCTGGTCATCGCCGGTTTTTTCCTTGCCTTCTACGCAACAGGCATCCCGATGGACAAAGTGACCATCATCCTTGGTGCATTCAGCGTCGGAGTCGGGTTCGGGCTTCAGGCTATTTTCAGTAATATAGTCTCCGGGCTGATACTTCTTTTTGAGAGGCCTATACAAATTGGGGATACGGTACAGGTTGGCACTCTCATAGGCAATGTGAAATCCATTGATCTCCGTGCAAGCAACATTCACACTTTCGACGGTGCCGAGGTGATTGTCCCCAACAGCCAGCTGATCTCCAAAGAGGTTATCAACTGGACATTATCCGATAAAACCCGAAGGATGGAAGTACCCCTGGGTGTCGGTTATGATTCTGATCCGCATTTCGTACAAGGTCTTGTAATAGAGATCCTTAGGAAACATCCGATGATTTTGCAAAAACCCGAACCGGCAGTCTATTTTCTGGGCATTGGTCAGTTTGCCATGGATTTCGAACTGCTCTTCTGGATATCCGACTACAACCAGGGCCGCAGCATTAAAAGCGATGTACTGTTTGGAGTTTTTAAAATATTGAAAGAAAATAATGTTAAAATTCCTGTTCCAAGACGTGATATCACCATTAATCCACCTCAAAATAATAACATATGATCACAGAAATTATCATCCTGTTTTGCCTTTTCCTGGTCAACGGTCTTTTTGTTATGACAGAGATTGCACTGGTCTCCTCAAGAAGGAGCAAACTCGAAATAGATGCCAGGTCGGGGCATAAGGGCGCGAAAGCTGCGCTTGACCAGTTAAGCAAGCCGGCAGGCGTGCTATCCACAGTCCAGATCGCCGTAACTCTTATCGGTATCCTCACCGGGGTTTTCAGCGGTGCAAAGATATCGGAAGGGATGGCCTCATTCCTGATCTCAACAGGGATGGCAGAACCTACTGCGAATACCCTTGCGCTTGTCATCGTTGTGATGATCGTGACACTGGTGGCAATGCTTATAGGCGAGCTTGTCCCAAAACGCATCGGCCTTATGAATCCCGAAAGCGTTTCCAAAGTCATGGTCCCTCCTGCTGTGGTCCTTTCAAAAATACTCATCCCGGTCACGTGGTTGCTGTCGAGGCTCAGCGATATCATCCTCAGGCTTCTGAGGGTAAAACCATCCGCCGACAATAAAGTAACTGAAGAAGAGATCCGTGCATTGGTGCTGGAAGGGGCCATGGGCGGTGATGTTCAGAAAATGGAGCAGAGCATCGTCGACAGGGTTTTCCATCTGGGAGACCAGAAGATCGCTTCATTGATGACCCATTATTCAGATGTGACATGGCTTGATATCAATGAAAGCAGCGCTGACTTGTGGAAAAAGATACAGCCGGGACTCCATTCTGTGTACCCTGTATGTAACAATAACCTGAATAACCTGGTCGGGGTTGTTTCACTTAAGAAGCTTTTACTGGGGTTTAACCTGAATGACGAACTGGTTCTGAAAGATTATATTATGCCGGCGCAGCTGATCCTGGAGTCGCTCACAACCTATGAAACCCTCGAATTGTTCAGGGAGAAGAACGTCCATTACGGATTGGTGGTCGATGAATACGGGTCCATCGTGGGCATGGTAGTCCTTAACGACATACTGGAAGCTATCGTGGGCGATATCAACAAAGGGGGGGCTGACAAACTTCAGATACACAAGAGGGAAGACGGGAGCTGGCTGGTCGACGGACAGATGCCGTATACCGAGTTTGCATATAAGTTCGGACTTGAAGGCCTGGACAAGAAGGTGAAATTTAATACAGTGGCCGGCCTTGTTACAAACGCAATGAAACACATCCCTGCTCCCGGCGAGAAGTTTGTTTATATGGGCTATGAGATAGAAGTTGTGGACCTTGACGGGAACCGCATCGACAAACTGATCATTAAAAAATTATAACCGGAATAGTTTGCAGATAATCAGGCCTGCTATTTCTTCGTGATGAACATGCCGTCTTTCATCATGGCTTTAACGACGGTTTTTGCAAAGGTATAAGCGAGTTTGTCGGTGTTTCCATCCACGGTTCCGCTCAGCTGCAAAGCCCATTGTTCATCAACGGAAGCCCTGTTGTAAAAATAAACGCTGAGTTTGACATCGGTGACAACTTTAGCGCCGCCGGCAATCGGCACACTGGCGCCTGCATAGCCATTGTACCCGCCGACTCCCACTCCCACACTCACAGTAGAAGTGCTCTCGGCACGTTTCGCCGTACCGTTCACAGAATATATCAACAGGGCATCCACCTGCAGGGAATCTGCAGTAACAAGGAATGCTTCACGCGATACCCCATCGGTCTTGTTAACATTTCCATATGCTGTTATTGCTACGATCCCTTTTTCGTTAAGGAGTCTTACAGTATATTCTTCGAGTTGCTTCCGGGATGCTGGATCCGTGACCTTGGCAAGGACCATCACCTTGCGGTAGGGTTCAAGTTTATAGTCCGCG
>JBAXBP010000275.1:0-4026 GCA_037141915.1 Bacteroidota bacterium
TTGAAGGAGTGAATACCCCCGATGAAACCCCCTGTCCCGAGTAAGTGCCTCCCACAGGTATTCCGCCCTTGAACTGGAACGGGGCAGCGCTGAGGATCGTAATACTGTCAAAGCAATAGGTGAACGATACAACGGGCGCCGGTAAGGGGCTCATGATGATCTTTCCTGATGATGCGGGGTTGTTTGTTATACAGGAAAGATTTGATGTGATAATACAGCGTACGCTGTCACCGGCCTGGGGCGCGTAGGAATAATCCGCAGAGTTGCTTCCGCCGGTGATGCCGTTCACAATCCATTGATACGCGGGGGATGTACCGCCGTTTGTCGGAACGGCATGGTAGCTGACCAGGGTGCCTGGACAGAAAGGATTTGGAGTCGCAGTAATGGATATTCCCACGGGCAGGCGCACAATTTCCGTCATCGCAATACTATTGCTGGTCGCAGGATTGTTCTGGGTACAGACCAGGTTCGAGGTTAATACACAATTTACCTGGTCACCATTTAAGGGATTTAAGGTGTATGTGGATATCCCGGTCCCTGCATTCACTCCATTCACCTTCCATTGATAAACAGGCAATGTCCCGCCATTGCCTGGAGATGCAGTAAAAGTTACAGGGTTTCCCTGGCAGAAAGGATTGTTCGGGGTGGATATGGAAATACTCACAAGCAGGTTCGGGTTGACGGTCATTGTAAGTGAATTGCTTGTTGCTGGATTTCCTGTTGGGCAAACCGCGTCGGAAGTCAGCACACAGCTGACAATATCCCCGTTCAGGGGAATGTAAGAGAACAAGGAGTTATTTGGCCCGGTAGTAATTCCGTTCACTTTCCACTGGTATGAAGGTGAAGTCCCTCCATGCTGGGCTGAAGCCATATAGTTTACTAAAGTCCCTGCACAAACGGTGGTGGCAGGGGTGGAGATACTCACTGAAACTGCTAATAACGGGTTTACAACCATTGTGATGGCATTGGATGTCGCCGGGTTGTTCGATGTACAGGGTTCCGATGAAGTGAGAATGCAGCTTACCACGTCGCCGTTAGCCGGAGTATAAATAAAGACAGGGTTGTTTGTGCCTGAGGCAGTGCCGTTCACCTTCCACTGGTATGCAGGTGGTATTCCCCCGTTAGTAGGTGATGCAGTAAAATTGACAAGGGTTCCTGTACAAACATTATTGCCTGATGCCGAAATACCCAGGCTTACCGGGAGTGGATCGGTTACGGTTGCAAAAAGCACATTCGAGGCGACTGCCCCGTTCCAATCCTGCATGCAGTCAACCCTGGCAAGACGTTTGTACCAGGTTGTTTGTGTAATAATTCCCGGATTAAAGGATGCAGAATTACTCCCTGCAATATCGGTAAACCCTGAACTGCTGCTTACGATGGATTGCTGCCACTTGTATTCAAGCGTCCCGGTCTGTCCGGTGGGAGTAGTGAGATTATTCAATGTGGCGGGTGTATAACTGCCGCAACCACTCTGGTCACTGCTGATGGTACCACCGTTATCAGGATTGGTACAAGGGGGTGTATAGGTCCAGGTAACAACAGATGTGTTGGAATTGTACCCGAAGCAATCGGCATAAACATTATCCGTTCCGGGAATTACCCCGGTTTGAGTATAACAGTATACGGCATTCCCTGATGCATCGGTAAAGGCAGTCCCATTCAGTGGATTAATGCCGCTGACATGGAAATTGACGAGTACACCTGCTACCGGGTTTGAGAGGTTATCAAGAACGTTTGCAGTCAGGCAAACGCTGGTAACATTCAACTGACCGCTGGCGGTAAGCGGTGACAAGGTAATGCTGTTGACGGTTCCCACAGGCGAGAGGGAACACCCGCCGGGATATCCGTATGAATCGGCATTATTCCATCCATATACAAAAACACCAAACGGGACAGTACAGCTGAACGTGTGGGAACCTTGTGTAACCGACCGTTGTGCCCCGTAAAAATTGGTGGTACCTATCTGGACAAATGCGCTTGCCGGAATTAAAACGCCATCCTGGTATATTAAACCTGTAGCCATGAAAGGAGCGGCAATATTCACCCACTGACTTGTAAACCCGGCAACATTAACCACGGTATAATTAGTAAGGAACTGTTCTTCAGGCGGTATGATCACCATTAAAGGGTCCCCGGTAAGTCCGGAGCAGAGCTGCCCCTTGGCATACTGTGCCAGTAAGCTGGCATTGTTGGTGGAAATGGAATTGTACCCGGTAAGTATTGCTTCATAATATTCACCGGTGTTAATCGTCGCAGCCAGTGTGCCGTTGACCGTGACAGTGGTACCATCCTGGGCCGAGAGGACCCTGAAAACATCCCCGCTGGCATCGCGGCCTGCAAGAGGAACGGTTACAAAATTCTTTCCCCATGAATAATAGGGAAACATTTCTTCCATAATGTGGTCGCATGACTGGCATCCTAAAGGGATATTGACGCACTCGACCGAGCCAAAGACTGCAACCGGGAAATTGGACTGTATCCTTGACCCGGTCACATCATCATTTAATGCAGCCGATCTGACATAAAATGTTTGCCCGGTATTCAGGTTTACATTGGAAGTTGAATTTGTCTGGTGATTGTAAACAGTAAGCACTGTGCCGTCCTGGGTGGCAACCACGCTGAAGCCTGTTGCGGAAGGCGGCAGGGTTGTTTTATAGGTAAGTACGGTGTAATCCAAACCTAATGCGTTAACCGGCAAAGCCAGGAATGCATCGGAGGAGGCAGTTTTATGATCCAGGCCGTAAACGGTGATGGGATCCACTGAAGTGATCCTGATGCCTTTATCCTCGATCCCGGTTTGCAGCACGACAGTGGGAGGAAGGATTACCTGTGTAACAATCCCGGGAACGACAGTAAAATTCTGATTAACACCGGGATAGGCCGAAAAAACCGATCCACTGGTGGCAACATTGGAAGAAATGTGCAATTCTATGTTCGCTGGACCAAAGTTGGGAGGGAATGCGACCCAGAAATCAGTCCCGACACTCGTAATCGTTTGTGAAAACACCGGGCTGATGATCCAAAGAAAAAATAGTATACATAGTAACTTTTTCTTCAACATCTTTTCTTATTCAATCATTTGTAAATTTTACATGGTACATTGTACATTTTCGCTACCTCACTTCTCGCTACTTCGCTACTTATTCGCACCAATTGTTTATTTCTTTTGTGTGCTCATTTCGCCTTCGGCGAACGCTATTTTTATTTTCGCTTTTCGCTTTTCGCTTTTTTTCCCTGCCAGCTCCCCCTCTTCTCCAACTCCTTCTCAATCCTCCTCAGCACCTCGTCGTATCTCAGCAATCCCCAGTTGTGGTCTTCTATATAACGTGGTGGGACTTCGCCTGCAAAACGTTCTATTGAAATTTCAGGGCTGAGCTTCTCAAGGAACTCAATAATGTAAGCAATATAGGATTCAAGCGTAAAAGGATGGAAGTCACGAGGATGAGCCATGTATTCTTTCTCCATCACGGTTCCCTTGATGATCTGCAGCTGGTGGAATTTCACGCTGTCGAGGGGCAGGGCTGAAATGAACCCTGCATATTTATGCATCATTTCAGGGGTTTCGCCGGGTAGTCCGAAAATGAAATGTGCCCCTGTGCTTATCCCCATAGCATGGGTCCTGCAAATTGCATCCACGCCTTCTTCCACGGTATGACAGCGGTTGATTCGCTTCAATGTCTCATTGTAGATAGACTCTATCCCGAACTCCACCTGCACGAAATATTTCCCTGTTAACGATGATAAGTAACGGAGGATATCATGGTCAATACAATCAGGCCTGGTGCCCAATACAAGTCCCACCACACCCGGATAGGAGAGAGCTTCTTCGTACTTCTGCTTCAGGATCTCAAGAGGTGCATAGGTATTGGAATAGGGCTGGAAATAGGCCAGGAATTTATTCGCACGCCGGTACCTGACGGCATGAAACTCTATTCCCAGCCTGATCTGCTCGGTGATGGAGGCCGTAGTTTCGCAATAGGAGGGATTGAAGGCTTCATTGACGCAATAGGTGCAGCCTCCGCTTCC
>JBAXBP010000276.1:0-3990 GCA_037141915.1 Bacteroidota bacterium
ATAGATTATTATTACCTGAGGGTTAGGCTGGGAATTGCATACTTTGAAAAACAGCAATACTTCCCGGCTGCAACGCATCTCGAAAAGGCCTTGAAATTCAATTCGGGTGATCCTTTTGCAGCCGCGTACCTCAGCCGGGCATACGAGTTTACCAACCGCATCGAAGAATCAAACCTTCTGAAAGCCTCAATGCCCGGGGCCTTCGCCGACACCTCTTTATCCAAACCGGGATGGCTTGAGCAGGTTCATTTTGAAAGCGGTTATACTGTAAGCAGCAGTAACTCACCGAACAACCTTGCCCCCCTGATACGCAAGGACAGCATTTACGGTGAACAGGATCTTTACGGCAACAACTTCTACGGCAATCTCGGCCTGAACATCAGGGCTTCAAAGCGGCTGAGTTTATCACTGGCTTATAATTACCTCAATTTCAGCAAAACAAAGTATGTGCAGTACGGCAGGGGCGAAGCACACCTTGACTCTGTCGGAGACGGCCCGTTCAGAAGGGATTACTTTTATTCATACCCATGGAAGATACATGATACTTCGTTTCAATATCATGTTCAGCAGCATGAAATATACCTCGGGGCAACAATCACACTTCCCTGGGGAGTAAAGATAATGCCGGTAGTTCACTGGATCCATGTCGCTTATCCCCTCACAAGCACCAGTGTGAGAACCGACAGTGTGAGTGATACTGCATATTACTCGAAGACAGACAATACCTACCACCTCTTCAAATATCCCCTGGTCGTTTATTCCTTTAATCAAAAAGACACGGCGTTCAATAATTACGTCCTTGCACTGCGGATATCGAAAGACCTGGGCCGGTTCAACCTCGCACTCTCGGGCAGCTGGTCAAACCTGAACGGGAAAACACAGTGCCAGGCAGGGGCATCGCTTACTTATTTTCCACTGGGTAACCTGAATTTTTACGGAACAACGGCTGCCACAGGATTCTTCCAGGGAAGTGAGAGCAGGCTTTTGCTGAGCCAGGTTATCGGGGGCAAACTCATACCATGGTTATGGGGCGAAGCCAACTTCAACTACGGGGATTACACCAATGCGAATATTGCAAACGGAGCCATTGTTTACAATAACAGCGACAAGATTGATTACAGGGCGGGGGCAACGCTGACCTTTGTCCTTGGGAAACACATCCAGCTGTCGCTGGTCTACCAATACTTCCGCAAGGAAAGCCAGCAGTATTATTATTTAAAAACCCAGGATCCCGGCACTCATGAGATCAAAGAAAGTTTGCAAACGAAAAATAATCCATATAACACTAATACATTAATAGGAGGAATCACATGGAAATTTTAGGAAAATATCGTGAAGGGCGAAAAGTAATAAGTAGCGAAATAGCGAAATGGCGAAATGGCGAAAATAATTTCGCTTTTCGCTTTTCGCTTTTCGCTTTTCACTTTTCGCTAATACTGGCTTTTTCCCTTAATGCCTTTGCCCAAACCAGCTACACCGTCCAGCAGGATGCATTCTCGAAAAGTTATTCCTATGAATCAAGGGGGAATTTTACGGATGCGATCACTGCAATGAAAACCGTTTACCAGGAAGACTCATACGAGATCAACCTAAGGCTTGGCTGGGTCGAATACCTGGCAGGGCAGTTCACCGAATCCTCGGCCTACTACCAGAAAGCCATCAAGCTGAAACCCTATGCCATTGAAGCAAAGATAGGATTTGCCAACCCTGCTTCAGCCCTTGGCAACTGGGACCAGGTGATAACCCAGTACAACGATGTGCTGGCCATCGATCCCCAGAACACCATAGTGAATTACCGCATGGGATCGATATACTACGGCCGCAAGGATTATGCAAAGGCCGAAAAGTTTCTCGAAAAAGTCGTCAACCTTTACGCTTTCGATTACGACAGCATGGTCCTCTATGCATGGACTGAATACAGGCTCGGGAAACTTCGCGAGGCCCAGGTTTTATTCAATAAAGCCCTCCTGATGAGGCCCAAGGATGCTTCAGCCACCGAAGGGCTGGGGTTGATAAAATAATATTACAGATCCCGATCTTCATTAACTTCATCAAACTGGTAAAGCTTTTCAGCGGACGATCACCATTCGTTTGGTTTCAGAGATCCCTCCGGCAGTAAGTGTATAAAGATATACGCCTCCCGGAAACCTTGATGCATCAACAGGTATTTCGTACATTCCTGCTTGTTTTGTCCCTTCAAACAGTACCGACAGTTCACGGCCTGTAAGGTCTTTTAATGTCAGCACCACCTGCGATTGGGCAAGCAGCTCAAAACTGATCACAGCCGATGAATTAGCGGGGTTAGGATAATTCTGATACAGTCTGAACATCGAAGAATTTCGAGGGCCCTGGTCATTTATCCCGACGTGGTAAAGTTCGATATAATCGCCCGGTGTAAGATCCCGTCCTGCAAACCCGGCATAGGTCGGCGGGTACCTGTAAACCCTGAATACCGAGTTGAGTGTTTCATTGGGATGGGTCGGATCGTGCGGTATGGTATCGCCCTGGTACATTGGGCCCTGGTCATCAACCGGGCAGATGTATTTCCAGCATGTTTCCCCGGCTGGGGTGACTTCTGTAAAAGTCCCGAGAGGGCCGTCGTCGATGAGGGTGTTCCCGTTTTGCAACCTCTGGGCGCCTGAAATATCACTTGCATAAAGCGAAGCCGGCGGATTGGCCACGTATGTCCAGGTAAGGCTTGCAGGGAGCCAGGCCTGGCCTGTTGTCAGGGGGTAATCCCCATTGCCGTCGATAGGCGGGATGATCTCGTCAATGGAAGAATAATTACGGTTCACCCCGTTGTTGAAGCACATCAGGTTGCCTGATCCCGGGCAGTCACTTTTGATCCATTCCACGCAATGCTGCTCGAAGTATTTCTGGTCGTTCGCTGTGCCGGCACCATAAGTCGACGGGTTCCCCCAACGGTAGAGCAGGTCTCCTCCCTTGTTATGTGCGCCCCCAGTATGCCCCGTGGCCTGGGTCGTGGTTGTGCTGTGATCGATGACCCAGAGCTCGCTATTCCCCCTCACACTCATCACGATCTGATCGAGGTCCGAGCGGTAATCAATGCAGTTCATATGGTTCCAGAACAATGGCTCCACCCTTCCGTCGCCCAGGGTGCTGATGAGTTCAGGATGGGCGCTGATAACCCCGTAATTGTTTTTCGTGGCATCGAAATGCTGGATGAGGTGATCCCATACATGCCACTGCCAGACCACGGCTCCGCCGCTGGGATAGGTCGGCTGTATCTCGATAATGCAATCCGGCAGCATATAACCCTTCTGAGCAACCTCCGGCTGGAAATTATTCGGGTCAAAGCCTGCTGCAATGGCTTCCGCAAGGGTCTTCTTTTCAACCACCAGCATGATGATGTTCCCGTTAGGAAGTTTTTTGACATCATGGTGCTGGGTGTAGGTTGATGTGGAATATTCCATGTACCAAACCAGGCTGTCGTTCCATGTATATTCTTCAATCCTTCCACCTTCACCACCGCCCGAACCAAGGCTTCCCATAAGCATGCAGGTCCTGAGCAGGTGCCCGTTTTCGAGAACGTACACCGATTGTCCGGGATTATAAGTGCTGGCCTTCCATTCATGGCATTTCCGGCCCTCGTTGTTGATGATATAGGTCATGGTATTGTGCTTGGGGGCAAACACCGTGTAACCTTGGTATGCTTTGGTCGTGTCGTTGATGAATAAACCCATGGTCCTGTTCTGGGCCGAAGCACCGGGAAGGGCTACAATAATCAATGCGATGATGAGAAGTTTGGTTTTCATGGAACAGTATATTTGTTGTTAAACTTTACTTGATCAGGATCATTTTTATTGTTGACTGATGGCTTCCTGCCACAAGCCTGCAGAAATAAATACCGCCTGCAGAATTCCCGCTGTCCCAGCTTACGTTATGCCAGCCTTCGGTTTCCATGCCGTTTCTTAGTGTTGCAACTTCCCTGCCGAGAATATTGCCGACTGTGAGGAGAACCGTTGAAGC
>JBAXBP010000277.1:0-3986 GCA_037141915.1 Bacteroidota bacterium
GATACACTTTGAATGGAAACCATGGACTGGACGTCACCTTTTGTATAAACCTGCCCGTCGGTCATCACGATCGCAATACCGAAGATTCTCGGGTCAACCTGTGCCAGCTCTTTAATGTAATCGGCATTCTTACCTTCCTTTACATCCTTGAACTTTGAATAAGCCTCGTCCAGCGCAGCCTGTATCTTTTCTTTGGTCAGTGTATTGTTCGCCTGGGCTACCAGTAAACACGGCCGAAAGAATACAAACAGGGTAATGATCATGACCGCGAGCACACCTGTCCTGGTAATAGAATTTTTCATCGTTTGTTCCTCCTTTAAAAAATGGTTACTGAATTTTAGGTTATATTATTTGTGATTGCACCAACATCTTTACTTTTTCTTCGCATAAAATATTTTGGAGAAAGAATACTTAAAGCTGAGGTTTATCTTGGTGGCCTGGGAAGTGTAGGCTGAACTTTCACCCACCGCTGCCATATAGTTTTGCCTGTATATCCATTGAAATTCCACTCCAACCATCACGTTTTGCCAGGGATAATAGAGCAGGTTGGCTTCAACAAAATGTCCTAAATGATAGTCATTCGCTTCCTGGCCGTCTGAATTTGTAATGGTAGTACTTGACCAGCCTACAGAACTTGTAAACTTCTTGCTCCAGTTCAGGTCGACAAATGCAACAAGTCCCAGGTCGGGTAATGCAACTCCTGTTATGGGTTTCGTTTTGTCACCGGGATTCTTCTTCACACCAATATCCAGCGGAGCATCATTAAAATAGTTTTCAACGCCCTGCCCGTATACAGCCTGCAGATGGAGCACAATTACCTTCCCGATGTTGAGTCCTGAACTTAAGCTGACCCCCCATCCTATCGTACTTCCGCTCAGATCCATGGTATCCGCGCCGGTAGGATCCTGGTATTTCCAGCCTATATAACGCACTATGCCACCAATCTGAACATACCCCCATTTCTTTCCTGCATAGCGGAAATGGCCGGTAAGGTCAGGAAACGGGAGGTGTGGTTTGACGTATGATAATTCTGTCCGGTCTGAGAAAGTTCCGCCATCACTACTGGCACCTGGCATTTCAAGGGCGAAAACAAGGTGGGTTGGTCCCATGATCGGCATATACCTTACCTGAACATTCCTGTAAAAGAGCATTCCGCAGGGGCCCCAGTATTCAAGAGTGTTCGGGAAAACATCGAGATCCATAAATGCACTCTCAGTCTGACCTGCCCCGAAGTGACCCAACTGGCCATAGGCGTGCCTGAGCCTTATCGTGGTCTGTCCTGCATTCGCACCTACCCCGAACATGTCAAAATCAAATACCGTCTTGAATTCACCCCATTTTGTCGGCATAGAGGTTTTAACACCGAACCGGGACTGACGAACACTGAAATAAAAATTTCCATCAGTCCCGAACTCGTTTTTGTAGGAAGGCAGCTTCGAAGGCCGCATTACATCGTACCATTGCGGGTTGACCTGGTTGAAGTTGTATCCCATGTCGGTCTGGGCAAAGCCATAAACCTCAAACCATTTTGAACTGTCGGCCTCCTGTGCCCTGGCAGCTGATATCCAGCACAAAAGCATTAAAATAAAAGTAAATTTCAGTGTTTTCATATATTATTCCTTTCATTAAATTTTAATGCCAGTATTCAACATGAATGTAAAGGCAATATTACGCCTGATTTGAACCAAAGTCAATAGTGATCATTGACTATTTTTTTTTTATTGAATCCAAAATCATAGAGCTTATTATCTTATGACCCCTGAGAGATTCAAGCCACTCCGGGCCATGCCATTTGATTTTACAAGGATTCTCTTTTTATTATGTGATTCTTGTCACATTTCTGATTTGCCATTTCCATAAATCGTAATTTTGATCATTGCTACCCTGATTAGATAAACGGGAATGATGAAACGGATTTTTTCAGCTGTATTTCATTTATATTATGATGGTTTCCGAAGCATGACCACAGGTAAAAAACTATGGTTTATCATTGCTTTAAAGCTGGTCATCATGTTCCTTGTTCTGAAACTGTTTTTCTTTCCTGATATATTGAAAGCGAACTACCACAGCGATAAGGAACGCGGTGATCATGTAATACTGGAATTAACAAAAAAAAGATAAGGTATGAATTTTATTGATTTTTCGCTGGTCGATTGGTCCAGGGCGCAGTTTGCACTTACTGCCATGTACCACTGGCTTTTTGTCCCCCTGACCCTGGGGCTGTCGTTTATCATTGCTTTTATGGAGACGATCTATGTAAAAACGGGGGATGAGGAATGGAAAAGGCTTACCAAATTCTGGATGTCCCTGTTCGGGATCAATTTCGCAATAGGGGTGGCCACCGGGCTCATCATGGAGTTCCAGTTCGGAACCAACTGGTCTAATTATTCCTGGTTTGTGGGTGACATCTTCGGCGCACCGCTTGCAATTGAAGGTATCATGGCATTTTTCCTGGAAACGACGTTTATTGCCGTAATGTTCTTCGGATGGAATAAGGTCAGCAAAAAGTTTCATCTTCTCTCGACCTGGCTTGTCGCTATCGGCAGCAATCTTTCCGCGTTGTGGATCCTTGTGGCCAACGGCTGGATGCAGATGCCTGTCGGGATGAAATTCAACCCCGACACCGCCAGGAATGAGATGGTCGATTTCTGGGCAGTGTTGTTTTCCCCCATGGCCATTACGAAGTTCCTGCATACCGTTGCATCGGGTTATGTGCTGGCAGCCCTCTTTGTTACAGGCATCAGTGCATGGTTCCTGCTTAAAAACCGGGATGTAAAGCTTGCTAAAAGGAGCATTGTCGTGGCTTCGGCTTTCGGGCTCATTGCTTCATTGTTTATAATGTACACCGGTGATGGCTCGGCCCGCACTGTGGCTCAGCACCAGCCCATGAAATTTGCAGCCATGGAAAATCTCTATAACGGTCAGCAGAATGCCCCACTGGCTGTTTTCGGGATTTTAAAACAGGATAAAACTGTGCCTGGTCATAAAAAGATGGATTTCCTCGCCGAGATTGAAATTCCAGATGTGCTTTCGTACATGGCATTCCTCGATCCCAATGCTTATGTCCCCGGCATCTATGACCTGGTTCACGGGAATCCTCAGCATGGTATCCCTTCATACAAGGACAGATCAGAAAGTGGCAAAACGGCGATTGAAGCCCTGGCAGCTTATAAAAACGCAAAGACCGCCGGCAACGACAGCCTGGCAAAGGTTTCGCTCATCACCTTTGAAAAACACTATCCTGATTTCGGATACGGTTATTATGCCGGTCGCGATGTTCATGAACTCATTCCCCCGGTGGCAACCAGCTTTTATTCCTTCAGGATCATGGTATTCCTCGGGCTGCATTTTATTGCCATTTTGCTGGTATTGCTGATACTGACGGCCAGGAACAGGATAGAGAATAAAAAAGTGATACTGTATACTGCCCTTTGGACCATCCCCCTGGCATATCTTGCCTCTATGCTAGGATGGATAGTTGCCGAGGTGGGCCGTCAGCCCTGGGTGATACAGGATATACTTCCCACCATAGCGGCAGTGTCACAGCTGAAGTCATCATCGGTACAGCTGACTTTCTGGCTGTTTGCCCTTCTCTTTACAGGTTTGCTGATCGCCGAAATAGGCATCATGACGAAGAGGATCAAAAAAGGAATTTAAGGTTTAACAAGTATAAAAAGTCATAAGATGTTTGAATCATTATCATTATTGTCACTGCAGCAGTACTGGTGGATCATTATATCCTTACTGGGAGCCCTGCTGGTTTTCCTGATGTTCGTGCAGGGAGGCCAAACCCTTATATATTCCCTTGGTAAAACTGAAGATGAAAGGACCCTGCTGGTTAACCTGCTTGGACGAAAATGGGAGCTGACCTTCACCACCCTGGTCACTTTCGGCGGTGCGTTTTTTGCATCCTTTCCCCTGTTTTATTCTACAAGTTTCGGAGGAGCATACTGGGTGTGGATGGCCATTCTCCTCGCCTTTGTCAT
>JBAXBP010000278.1:0-3949 GCA_037141915.1 Bacteroidota bacterium
TGAAAAATGTTCATAACCTTAGATTTTGTAGATTTGAGGCAGGTAAATAATTACCATTATTGAATCAATTAAGGACAGATATCGTTCAAAACCCATACCGGAATTATTCTTCAGCTCAACCAATGATAATAGTTGGCGGTATGAGTTTAGCACTAAGAAAAGCAAAATCCGAGTCCGGAGATGAGGTAATATATTCTTTATCAAGAACTAATATTACATCTAATGCGATGAAAAAAGAGATTGGAGGAGTAACCTTAAATTCAAAACTTATTGAGGAACTGCTTGAATCTGATAAACCAGGCACAGGTAATAAATACAGAAGTAAACTCGTAATTGCATGTATTAAAAGTGTAGAATATGCAAAAGAAAATAAATTCAGAGATGCGATTAAAGAACTGGTAAAAGAGTTTAAATATAAGGATGACCCCAACAGGAGTAAAAGAGAGTCACTTAAACATATTGCAATGCTTCTTTCAAAATATGATAGCTATAAGGATGATTCCCTATATCATTTTTTTACTATTGTTAAATCTGAAATAAAGAATGAAATTACGGATCTGAAAAATGGTGGAGCTAAAACTTTTTATGAAGGTCATACATATCAGGAACTTGCCTTGTGTATTAATATTCCTGAAGATATGAGTTATCACAAAACAGTTCATAAAGCAAAAGGCGATGAATTTGATAATGTATTGTTAGTTTTAAAAGAAGAGAAAGACCTGGACTTTATTCTAAATCCAGTTCTCAATGATATTACATCTGCAGGTGAAGAGCAGAGGATAAATTACGTTGCAGTGAGTAGGGCAAAGAATAGGTTGTTTATTTCAGTTCCTACATTAGCAGCAAACAAAGAGATGTTATTGGGGGGTAATTTTCAAGTTGTTAGAGTTTAAAATGTGAATAAGAAATGTAGTCAATGAAGATACTACCTGATCTGAAGATTTGTTTAATAAAGAACTGTATTAGAGTTGTTTAATAAAATATTAAATACTTATCAAAATGAAAAAAATTAACTACGTTATTGGAGGAGGCTTTTTAAAGGATGCTTCTTATGCTTATTACTTCCATGAACTGTTTTTGGAATACGAAAATAAATTTGGTGATGCGGAATCTATTATTGTGTCAATAAATGAAGATTTTTATCCGTTCTCAACTTCAAAAAGAAATATTAATTTTTCTGAAGATGGGAAACTAGTGAACATCACCTTTAATGCGAACAGATATCAAGATAAAAAAGGAAAATTTACTGTCAAACCATCTCCGGATGAAGTATTTATCAGTTTAAGATTCGTAATGGACACAGCTGTCAGTGAATATTCTAAAAAATTTCCTTCATGTATAATGTAAAGCTTGAAGTCCTAAGGATATTAGAATACTAAATTTATAATTGATAACAGTCTTCAGAGAATCCAAGATGAAAGGCAAAGCAATCCAGAAAAAGTTATTAAATAAGATTAAATTGAATTAAATTCTCGAAATGTTGAATTTTAACAACTACAGTATGCAAGAAAGCAGCATTACATTAAAAAGCATTAATGAAATTATCAAGGAGAGTTTCATTATACCCGATTACCAGAGAGGATATCGGTGGACAGAAGTACAAGTTAAAGACTTGTTACAGGACATCTGGGAGTTCAGTGAAGATACCCATAAAAAAAATCCGGTAGGGGAATTTTATTGCCTTCAGCCGGTTGTAGTTACCAAAAGTGATGGGAAATGGGAATTGATAGACGGGCAGCAACGTTTAACAACCATTTTCATTATTCTTACCTATTTGGATAAAAAGAAGTTTACAATCGAATTTGCGACAAGGGAGAAAAGTAAAGAAGCGCTTATGAATCTCAGCAATGGCATTACTGAGGATAGAATAGATTACTTCTTTATTAACAATGCCTACCAAACCGTCAAGCAATGGTTTGAAAAAAAGGAAGAGGAGGATGCAGAAGGCACAATTAAAGAAGAATTTAGCATCGCCTTGGGTAAGTTTACCAAAGTTATCTGGTACGAAGTGAACAGGGCTGACGCTGATCCTGTGGATATATTCACCAGGCTGAATATTGGTAAAATTGCTCTTACCAATGCAGAACTGATCAAGGCATTGTTTCTGAGCAGTGAGAATTTCGGGGTTCAGGATTCAAAGAAAACCCAATTGCGCCAACTTGAAATAGCCGGTGAGTGGGACCGGATGGAATATGCACTCCAAAGCCAGGAATTCTGGTTTTTTCTAAGCAATACTCAGGCTACTTCTACTTCGCGTATTGAGCTTATTTTTGACCTGATGTCAAACAAGCAGAACTCTAAAGATGAGTACTATACGTTTCGACATTTTAATAATATGTTCAAAGCAAACGGCAAGCCAAAGAATGAGCTGATTGAAGAGATCTGGGCTGAAGTAAAAAAACATTTTCAAACCTTTGAAGAATGGTTTGTTGATCCAAAGCTGAATAATTTTATCGGTCACCTGATAGCTATGGAAGTTAGCATTCCCGAAATACTGGCTCTTGCAGAGAACTCAACCAAATCTGAGTTCCAAGTAAAACTCGATGAAAAAATTCGTTCACTGATTACAGGAGATATTACCCAACTTAGTTATGAGGAAAATTACAAAATGTTGGTTAGGGTGCTTTTACTGTTCAATGTCCTCACTGAGTTGAAAAACAAGGATTCTAATCGTCGTTTTCCGTTTTACAGGTTCAAAGGCAATAACAGTAAAAAGAAATTCACCTGGAGCCTGGAGCATATTCATGCGCAGCATTCTGAGGGGCTTACAACAAAAGATCAATGGGTGTCGTGGCTCACTGAACATAAAAATAGTATGGAGAGAATAGACCCTAACCAATATGAAGCCTTGATTACAGAGATAAATGGAAAACTGGCAACTGTAACCCAGAATGAATTCAATGATCTTTCACTAAAGGTTCTGAATGCCTTTAAGGAAGATACTGCTGGTGACAATGTTCATGGCATACAAAACATGGCCTTGCTCGATAAAGATACAAACAGTTCATTGAATTGCTCAACCTTCGATGTAAAAAGGACCCTGATTATAGAACGTGACCTTGCTGGTGTGTTTATACCGGTTTGTACCCGCAATGTTTTCCTGAAATATTATAACCGCTCTGCCAAAGATCTTTATCGTTGGACACTGGAAGATCGGAGGCTCTATCTCGAAGAAATTATCAAAACCCTTAAACCATTCTTAACATCTAATAATCAAACAATTGAAACGGAGGCATAATATGGAAGGAAAAAAATATACATTCTGGCAATTACTAACCAACGACCATGATATTAAATCTGTTGAAATCCCTATTATTCAGCGCGACTATGTACAGGGGCAGGATAACGAAAAAGTAAATCCCATCAGGAAAAACATACTTGATAATATTTTTCTATCCCTGTCAGGAGTAAATCCGCCTCTCGATTTCGATTTTGTTTATGGTAGCCTCGAAAACAATAAGTTTATACCGCTGGATGGTCAGCAAAGGCTAACAACACTGCTATTACTTCATTGGTATCTGTCAATAAAGGATGGTGAATTTGAAAAAGTGAAATCCAGTTTTGGTAAATTTACCTACGAAACCAGAATATCATCGAGAGAATTTTGTAAGGAATTAGCCAACCATAAGGTTACATTGCCCTCCCTTGATAAAAAATTGAGCGATGAGATAATAGATCAGCCTTGGTTTTTTACATGGTGGAAAAAAGATCCAACTATCCATGCAATGCTCAACATGCTCGATGCTATCCATAGTAAGTTTTTTAACACAACCGGTTTGTTCGGAAAATTGATTGATTTTGATAATCCGGTTATTAGCTTCCAGTTTATCGAAATTGAGAAATTTGGGTTGTCAGACAAACTCTATATCAGGATGAATGCCCGTGGCAAGGAATTGACTGAATTTGAACACTTCAAGGCTAGATTTGAACAGTTCGTTGAAAAAAAGTA
>JBAXBP010000279.1:0-3904 GCA_037141915.1 Bacteroidota bacterium
TGGAAACGAAGTTCGGAACCACTTATAATTCCTACTTCATCAACGCCGAAAAGAAAGTTGTTATCGAGACCGTGAAGGAGCGTTTCTGGGATGTTTACAGGGAGAAACTCAGCAGGCTGACCGACCCTGCCGCGATTGATTACATCATCATGGACCATACCGAACCTGACCATTCCGGTTGCGTGGCAAAACTGCTGGAAATTGCACCAAAAGCAAAAGTGGTCGGAAGCGGCAATGCAATCCGTTACCTTAAAGACCTGCTTGGTTTCGAATTTCCACACCTTATCATTAAAGACGGGCAGACCCTGGATCTTGGAAATAAAAGCCTGAAATTTATCGGCGCTCCGAACCTGCACTGGCCTGATTCTATCATGACTTATCTTGCCGAAGATAAAATACTGTTCACCTGCGATATTTTCGGCGAGCATTTCTGCAACGAAGCAATGTTTGATGATGCAGTGCCTGATTTCAGCAACGCCTTCCGTTACTATTTCGATGTGATCATGAAACCATACAGCAGGTTCATGCTGCAGGCCATAGAGAGGATGCGCCCGCTTGATATCCATATGATCGCGCCGGGGCATGGGATGATCCTCAGGCAGGACTGGAAAAAATGGGTTGACATCACAGTAAAATACAGTGAGGAATATCTTAAGAACCCAAGCCGCTACAAGGTATTCCTGGCTTATGTTTCAGCCTATCACAACACGGGTCTTATTGCTGAAAAAATAGCCGAAGGGATCCGTTCTGCAGGCAATATCGACGTGGACCTCTGCGATATCGAAAATATGGAACTGTCGCTTATTGAACAAAAACTGGTTCAAAGCTCGGGCATTATGATCGGCTGCCCTACCTTCAGCCAGAATATACTGTTGCCTGTTTACCAGATGTTCGCTGTGATCAATCCCATCCGTGACCGCGGCAAACTTGCTGCAGTTTTCGGTTCCTATGGCTGGAGCGGGGAGGGGGCAAAGATCATGAGCTCAGCCCTGACAAACCTGAAGCTTAATGTAATGGATGAAGGGTTGATGATAAAATTCACACCTCATGCCGACACGCTGAAGCGTTGCTTTGATTATGGCAGGACTTACGGGGAAAGGTTTCTATCCTTATAATATTTTAATGATTAGGCAGTTATATTTACTATGATCCGGATAAAGTACCTGGCAGTAATTTTGGGGCTCGCCCTTCTGTTGCTTGCATCCTGCCTGCCCGAACAGAAGTTCGCACGGGATTTCGTGAAAAAAGGCCCCAAAATCAGGTTGCTGGTAACGCCACCTGATTTTGTGTATAAATACAATCACAAGGGGGAGCAGATCGAGGGTTTCGCAAAAATGACGGATAAAGAGCAGGATTCGGCTCTTTTTTTCGGCAGTCTTTTTATCCAGAGGATGAACGATTCCGTTATACTTGAAAATTATGTGAACCAGTTCATTGCCGAGTTGCGAGCTTCCAATTTCGACGTTTATCTGCCTGACCAGATGGAGGAGTTTCTCACCGACAAGACACAGGCTTACACTGTCAATATTTCCCAGATCCAGCTTGATGAATACATTTATCCCTTTGAGGATAAAGAACCTATTAACGATACGGTATACTATCGTAAATTCGACCTGAATGCGATGGATTTCAGTGTTTGGCTGGAGCTTAGCAAGGTCAATGCAGAAAAGCCAAGGAAGACTGTATTGTATGATTCCGAGTCGGCTTACGACAGCTTTGACGGTAATTTCGTTGTCGACCCCTGGACAAGCTCAGTGAGGTATAAATTTCACCTTGATACGCTTTCCCTCAAAGATATCTATGGCATGTGCGGCTACCTGGCAAAAAAGCACGGGGAGTATCTTTTTGACTTCTTTATGAACCAGTGGGTTGCATTTAACATGCCCCAGACTCAGTACGGCACCTATTACTATCACTTCAACCGCAAGCGGAATGTTATGGAAGCCACGGAAGATGAAATGTTTGAAATCCTTAAAAGCAAATAGCCTTAGAAGCTGATCCTGGCGTAAGGAGTATCGGACTGGCTGCCAAAAACCCGTTTCAGAAATTTAAAATACCCTGTTACAGCTATCATTGCTGCATTATCGGTAGTATAAGCGAGAGGGGGAATGAAAATATTCCAGCCTTTTTGATGCCCGAGCCCGTCAAGGCCCGCACGTAATCCTGAATTCGCTGAAACCCCGCCTGCAATGGCAATGTCGTGTATGCCGGTTTCAGTGGCCGCTTTGTCAAGTTTCGAGATCAGTATGCCGACGATGGTCTTCTGTATGGAGGCACAGAGATCGGCTTTGTTGTTTTCGATAAACAGGGGATCTTCCTTCAGCCGGTCCCTCAGAAAGTAGAGGAAGGATGTTTTAAGCCCGCTGAAACTGAAATCAAGCCCGGGGATGTTCGGTTTTGAAAACGAAAACCGGTCAGGGTTTCCTTCTCTGGCAAGTTTGTCTACAACAGGCCCGCCCGGATATGGCAACCCCATGATCTTTGCTGCTTTATCGAAGGTCTCACCTGCGGCATCGTCAAGGGTCTGGCCTATGATATGCATATCGAAATGATCCTTTACGATTACAATCTGGGTATGCCCGCCCGAAACGGTGAGGCAGAGAAACGGGAATGTGGGCACTGAACCTGTTTTCCCGGCATTACGGATAAAGTGGGCCATAATATGGGCCTGTAGGTGGTTGATTTCAATAAGAGGGATGTTGAGTCCCATGGCAAAAGCCTTGGAAAATGAAGACCCGACCAGGAGGGACCCCAGCAGCCCGGGACCCCGCGTATAGGCAACTGCAGAAAGCTGATTTTTACCTATATTTGCTTTTTGCAGTGCTGTATGAATCACAGGTATGATGTTCTGCTGGTGGGCACGGGATGCAAGTTCGGGGACTACTCCTCCAAAAGAGGAGTGGATGTCCTGGTTTGCAGTAACGTTTGAGAGGATCACATCATCAGCGATTACTGCAGCGGCAGTGTCATCGCAGGAAGATTCGATACCTAGTATGTAGTGCGGCATTCTGCAGTTTAATATAAGGGATGCTCACAGCCTTTATGCAGGGGCATCATTGAAAAACGAAGCAAAAGTACCATAAAAACACTGATCAAAATATTGCTCAGTTTCCTTGTGATCATTTTTTCGCTTGGATTCACGCTATGGTCGATAGTTCAGAGCAAGGCGGTTCAAACACTTGGGGTACGGATAGCGGTAGCTTATTTCTCAAAAGAATGGAAGACTGAATTCAGGATACGGAGTTTCAACCTGAGCCTGCTCGACGGGCTGGTGATCCATGATATCAGCCTGAAGGACCGTAAAGGTGACTACCTGTTCAAAGCCAATGAGCTGGCGGTAGTCCCGGGGCTCATCCACCTTAAGACCCATAAGATCAATATCCGGAAGGTTTTTATTGACCATGGTATTGTACAACTGCTGACCCATAAAGGAGATTCGTCGCTTAATCTTCAGTTCATCATTGATTATTTTGCATCTTCTGATACGACAAAGAAAACCGATACTGTGAAAGGCAGGCCCTGGGACTTCACCATCTCAAATGTAATTCTTGATTCCACAAGGTTTCACCTTGAAGATGAGAATACTCCAAGGATCCCGGTAGGCATGGATTATGCAAATATCGATGTGAATGATATCAACCTTCACATAACCGATATCCGTTTTGATGCCGACACCATACGGGCCAACATCATGGAACTCTCGGCAAGGGAGAGGAGCGGGTTTCATGTAAAACATCTTAGTGGGGAATTTCATGTCAGCCCCTGTTTTCTGAAAGCAAATAACCTTAAAGTCCTTACCGACAATTCGGACATCTCCCTGAGTTTTGCTTTTCTCTACCCTTCCTGGAATGCCTATAATGATTTCCTGAACGCCATTACCATCAAGGGGAATATTGCCCCTTCG
>JBAXBP010000280.1:0-3890 GCA_037141915.1 Bacteroidota bacterium
TTGAATGCTGGATCACTTCGCCTTCTTTAATCCCAAGGCTATCCATGATCTTTGCAATACGCTCCGATCCGAACATCCGCATAAGGTCATCCTCAAGTGAAACAAAAAACTGGGAACTGCCCGGGTCTCCCTGCCGGCCGGAACGTCCTCTTAACTGACGGTCAACGCGACGTGACTCATGACGCTCGGTACCGATGATGGCAAGTCCGCCTGCATTTTTAACACCCGGACCGAGTTTTATATCGGTTCCACGTCCTGCCATATTGGTTGCAATAGTGACCGTTCCTGATTTTCCCGCTTCGGCAACGATATCGGCTTCCTTTGCATGCAATTTTGCATTGAGCACATTATGCGGAACATTCACTCTCTTGAGCATCCTGCTTAGCAATTCCGAAGTTTCCACCGATGTTGTACCTACCAGGACAGGCCTTCCCTTTTGAGTGAGGTCCTGAATTTCCTGTATCACCGCATTGAATTTCTCTCGCTTTGTTTTATATACAAGATCTTCCCTGTCGTCACGGACTACCTTACGGTTTGTGGGAATGACCACTACGTCGAGTTTGTAGATATCCCAGAATTCTCCTGCTTCTGTTTCGGCAGTACCTGTCATGCCTGCAAGTTTCTTGTACATCCTGAAATAATTCTGCAGGGTGATGGTGGCATAAGTTTGGGTTGCAGCCTCAATCTTGACACTTTCTTTTGCTTCAATTGCCTGGTGAAGGCCGTCGGAATACCTTCTACCTTCGAGAATACGGCCGGTTTGCTCATCAACGATCTTGACTTTATTGTCCATGACCACGTATTCCACATCCTTCTCAAAAAGGGCGTAAGCTTTGATCAGCTGGTTCACTGTATGCACTCTTTCGCTCTTGACAGAATAGTCGAGCATCAGAGCATCTTTCTTCTCACTCTTTTCCAGATCAGAGAGTCCCGAACGTACGAGATCGGCGATGACGGCTCCTATATCGGGAAGAATGTAAAATGATGAATCCTGGTAAGACTCGGTTAAAAGGTCTATTCCTTTATCGGTGAGTTCGATGGTATTGTTTTTTTCATCGATGACAAAATAGAGTTCATCGTCGATGACATGCATGTTCTTTGACTGTTCCTGCATGTAGAAGTTCTCTGTTTTCTGCATCAGCGCTCTCATACCCGATTCGCTGAGGAATTTTATAAGCGCCTTGTTCTTCGGAAGTCCGTGGTGGGAGCGCAATATCTGTTCACCCGCTTTTTTAAGATTCTCTGAATTGTTGGGATCGGAGCTCAGTTGCTTTGCTTCGGCAAGCAATTTTGTGACCAGGTTCCTCTGGGCATTGTAAAGCTTGACGACCTGGGGCTTGAGTTCTTCGAACAGCTGGTTTTCTCCTTTGGGTGTAGGCCCCGAGATAATCAGAGGCGTACGGGCGTCATCAATAAGAACGGAGTCAACCTCATCGACAATGGCGTAGTTATGCGGGCGCTGCACCATTTCTTCAGGATTGCTGGTCATGTTGTCGCGCAGGTAGTCAAAGCCGAATTCGTTGTTCGTGCCGTAAGTGATATCCGCATTATAAGCATTCCTCCTGGCATTGGAGTTGGGCTCATGCTTGTCTATGCAATCGACCGTCAAGCCGTGAAATTCAAATAAAGTCCCCATCCACTCCGAGTCACGTCGGGCAAGGTAATCATTTACAGTTACAAGGTGAACACCACGTCCCGGCAGTGCATTCAGGTACATTGAAAGGGTAGCTACCAGGGTTTTTCCTTCACCCGTGGCCATTTCGGCGATCTTTCCTTCGTGCAACACCACCCCGCCGATGAGCTGGCAGTCGTAATGCACCATATCCCAACGGATAAGGTTACCCCCGGCAATCCAGGAATTCCTGTACCTGGCAATATCTCCAACAATCTCAATGCTGTTGCGGCGTGTTGCCATGTCGCGGTCCATTTCAGTTGCTGTAACTTCCACCCATTCGTTGTCGACAAACCTGCGGGCGGTTTCCTTGATCACGGCAAAAGCTTCAGGCAGGATAGCGTTGAGCTCATCCTGCATGAGTTCATATTCTTCCTTCCCAAGGTTGTCAAGCTCTTTATAAAAACTTTCCTTTTCATCTATGGGAATCTCGTCGGAATTCAGCTTGACCCTAAGGTCTTCGATCTCCTGATGCTTCTCGATTATCCTGTCTTTTATCCGCTGTTTGAATTCTATGGTTTTGGCTCTCAGCTGATCATTACTCAGTTCAGCAATAGCCGGTGCAAGTTCAACAGCAACATCCACGAGAGGATTAATAAGTTTAATATCCCGTGCTGACTTGCTTCCCAGAAACTTTTTAAAAATATCAAGCATACTTTTCTTTTTGCCGGTAAGGCAGCTGCCGCTTTATTTCGATGATTGTAACAATTGTTCTATGGTATTCTCAAGCCCGCTGCTGGGCAACTCGGCTGCATATTTGTAAATATTACCGTCTTTATCGATAATAACATATAATGGCAGGGAACGTACATCGTATTCCTTTAGCACATCGGTCTGATCCCCGATATGGAGAAATACCCAGTCCCAGTCTTTCTTCAGATCTAAATACAAACGCATCCTTAACCTGGAGTATTCCGAGGAAACACTTACGAAAACAACCTTGTCCTTGAATTTCTCAGTTAATGGTCTCAGGTTGTCCATTTCATCCGTGCAACCGGCACAATAAGATGTCCAGAAATTAAGGACGACCACCTTGCCCCGAAGTGAATCCAGTTTGATAGTAGCAGTATTGCTCCTGTTTCTCAACTGGAACAAGGGTGCAGGCGTACCCGGCTGAAGATGGGTCAGGTTCTTTATAACATTGCCGGCGATAAGGCGTGCCTCAGCAGCCGGGCTTTTCTCTTCAATGGTTTTTATAACCGCAATAATATTTTTCTTGTCTTCGCCTGAAGTATTGTACATGTCCATAAGCCCTTTGATTAAAACAAGCTCCCTGAGCCTGGCAGGTTTGAGCAAGGTATCGGTCGCAAGGGCTTTCAGCAGAGCAGCATAAGGATCCTGGGCTGCAAGCAATGAATGGTAATCGTTCTTTTTCAATATCCTTGAAGTGGCAAACATGTATTTATTGAAGTATGTATTGAAAAAGTCCATGTACATCATGTTATCATAGAGTACCGGCCTGGTCGTAAAATAGTTATAACCAATCATTTCGGGGCCCATCAGCTGGACAAGCTGCACTACATTTGCGATTTTATAGTCCATGTAATTGAGGGCATACTGATCGGTGGGCGCACCAATAGTAAAAGTAACGTTTGCTCTCAGAGTATCGAGAAGCACCCTGTTGTGTTCACGGTAAAGTCCGTTGAAATGTTCAACAAGGAAGGCATTGTAGATACGGTCGAATTCCCCGAGCACATAATTCAGGTCATCCTGGGGCAGGTTCTTTAACTCCATCTGGAGGTTTGCTGAATTGATGAACGGATTGAGCTCTTTAACCTCATCGTATTTGTAAGGAAGAATATTGATATCATAGGTTTTTCCAGGGCTGATATAAAATCCGGCGCTGTGGAAATCAATTGACATTTTTCCAACGATGGTCTTATCGGTCGTGATCGACATCTGAAAGTTCCCGCTGGAGTCAACAGGCGCCTTGGCCAAGGTTATTTCAGTATTCGTCAAATAGTCGGAAACGGTTGAAAGAACAATGAACTTCCCTCCCGCGCCCGGCGCTACGCCACTGATATTTACCTTTTGGCCCTGGGAAAAAGCAGTCCACATTATTAAAAGAAAAAATGCTGCGATAATACTGTGTTTCATATCTGGTCTTTAATTTTTGTTTTTAATTTTTGTTTTTAATTTTTATTCAGAATCATATATGAAAATAATTTCGCTACTTCGCTACTTTGCTACTTACTTTTATCCCATCTGGTATAAACAT
>JBAXBP010000281.1:0-3825 GCA_037141915.1 Bacteroidota bacterium
GGAAGGAAGAAGCCAGGTGGGCTCCCGGAAAGAGAAAGATCTTTGAATGGGCCATCTTCACAGGCCATGAATATTCAGCATACCTGAAAAATAATTGCCGCCCGCCCTTAGGAGTCAGGGTCAGGCGCGGCATTGCAAACGTACTGGTTCTCAAAAAACTCAGGTCGATATTCGGCGGGAATATCCGCTTTATGCCTTGTGCCGGCGCTGCTATGAGGCCTGAATTGCTCAGGTTTTTCCACGCGGCCGGACTGTTTGTGAATTACGGAAACGAGTCTACTGAGGCGACGGCTACTGTTACATGCTTCAAGGATGATGTATATGAATTTGAATCCTGCGGAACAGTAATGCAGGGGACAGAGGTTAAAATAAGTGATCAGGGGGAGATCCTCATTTTCGGTGCAACTGTTTTCAAAGGATATTACAATAAGCCTGGTGAAACTGCAAAAGTGCTTAAGGACGGGTGGTATTGCAGCGGTGACCAGGGGAAGTTCAGCGAAGAGGGCAACCTCATCATGCTTGACAGGATCAATGACATCTTCAAAACTTCAGGTGGAAAATTTGTTTCTCCTCAGAAGATCGAACTCCTGCTTGGCGATGATCCGTTTATCGAGCAGATCGTTGTACTTGGCGATAACCGCAAATTTATCTCTGCTCTCATCGTACCTTCTTTTGATGCGCTTAGCAGAAAGTTCCCTGCTGTCAGCCAGGGGATCAGGGATAAAAAGGAATTACTCTCCGAATTTCTGATCACCGAGTTTTTCAGGAAGCGATTAGAAGTTATTCAGGAAGAACTAATCCCGTATGAGAGGGTTGTAAAGTTTACATTGCTTCATGAACCATTCAGCATCGAAAATGATGCATTGACCAGCACCCTTAAAATCAAGCGCAAAGTGATCTCGGCCAGTTATGCCGACCAGATCGATGCCATGTACTCATAGTGTGAGTTTCCAGCGTTTATGAGACCATAGCCAGTTTCCAGGGCTTTCCAGGATAGCTTTCTCCAGTTTCTTTGCATACCTTCGTGCGACCTCCCCTTCGGGCAGAGAGGCAGGGTCATCGGCCAGCATTACCGCTTTAACGGTATAATATCCGCGTTTAACCCTTTGTACATCCACATACACAACAGGATAATTATACATACGGGCATATTTTTCGGGCCCGTGAAGGAATGCAGTCTCACGCCCGAGAAAGTTGATCCAGTAAGATTTTTCAGGTCTTGTCGGGCTCTGGTCTGCAGCCATGATGTATACCGAAGGTGTATTCGCATTGGTTTCAAATACCTGGTAAGTCTCATAGATTGAAGCCAGGGTGGTTCCGAATTTCGCCCTGCTCCATTTCAGGAAGCGGTTGATATATTTATTGCTGAGGGGCTTATAAAAGGCTATGATGGGATGTTTTGTGAACAATCCCGGCGACATGCTGCCCCATTCAAAATTGTTGAAATGGGCGGGTAGAGCGATCACGCTCTTTCCCTGTGCAAGCCAGGGTTCAATAATCTCAGGGTTTGTAATAAAGTGGCGCTTTTTTACCGTTCGCGGAAGCATGCTGAACCCTTTGATGCCTTCGGCCAGCACATCGGCAAGGTTTTTATAAACTTTCCTAAGGATGTCATCCAGTTCTTTTTCCGACAGCGTGGGGAAGCAGGACCTTAGGTTCGACAGTATCACCTTTCTACGATATCCCATAATGCTACGCAGGAAATACTGCCCGAAATCCGAAAACAGGTAAAGCAGGCGAAATGGCAGTAGCCCTATCAGGAAAACAAAAAATAAAAATACACCTGTAAGAAGTATGTCCATGGAGGATCTTTATATGAAAGGCAGAATATTATTTCAGGATCTCTTTGAACCCTTCGGCACAACTTTTAAGCTCAAATTCGATAAGATTGTAAGTTGCCATGCCGTTCAGAACATAAGGATCAAGGGACATGATGTTTAAGGCTTCGTCTTTGCTGCCGGCATTAAGCAGGATAAAACCCCCTGTACGCGGGACTCTTGGGCCGGAACAAACAAGAATCTTCTGCTCAACCAATGTCCGCAGATAAGCCCTGTGGGCATCAACATATTTATCAACCTCTTCAAGGGGTTTGAGGTAAACTGAGTGGAATGCGAACATGTTTGGATATTTATGAGGCAAATTTAATTTATTTCCTATATTTACTACTCCTAGTTTTAATCTATGTTTTCGAAAAAGAGCCTGCTGTTTGGATTCTGTATTAGTTTATCACTTGTTATCATTTTACTGCTGGCTGATCATTATGCCTCGCTGAACCTCCCCGAAGGTTTGCTGATCCCTCTTCGCTGGCTGCCTGTACTGGTCCTCTTTTTTTATGTCTTAAAGCAAAAGAGCCTTACCACCTGGGTGTTCCTTGCAATGCTGGCCGGAATGGAGTTCGGGCACGATCTCCCTTCCATTGCGACAGACCTTGATGTACTCAGCCTGATATTTCTCCGCCTGATCAAAACAATCATAGCTCCTCTTTTATTCGGGACCCTGGTTGTAGGAATTGCCGGGCATGCCGACTTGAAGCAGACTGGCCGGCTGGGATGGAAATCCATACTGTATTTTGAGATTGTTACAACAATTGCCTTATTCATCGGCCTTGCAGCCATAAACATCAGTCGTGCAGGGGTTGGCCTGAAACTGCCGGAATCGGCCAATATGAATGAACTGGCTGCCCCCGCCCACCAGGGCTGGAAGGATATCGTCCTTCATATTTTCCCTGAAAATATTGCAAAGTCCATTGCCGGGGCCGAGATCCTGCAGATTGTCGTGTTTTCAATACTTTTTGGAATCGCCATGGTCATGGTGGCCGAAAAATACCGCATGCCGATGCTGACGTTTGCCAGGGCCTTGTCGGAAGTCATGTTCAAATTCACAGGGATCATCATGTATTTCGCCCCGGTGGCGGTATTCGCATCAATAGCATACACTGTGGGCCATATGGGCATTGGGGTCATCATCTCACTGTTGCAATTACTGGGCACCCTGTATATTGCTCTCCTGGCCTTCATGGTTTTTGTCCTTCTGCCGGTTTGCCTGCTCTTCAGGATCCCGTTGAGGGGTTTCATAAGAGCGATTACCGAACCTGCGGCAATAGCATTTGCCACCACAAGTTCCGAAGCAGCCCTCCCACTGGCGATGCAAAAAATGGAAGAATTCGGCGTGCCCCGGAAAATCGTTTCATTTGTTCTTCCCCTGGGCTATACATTCAACCTGGACGGCACAACCTTATACCTCAGCCTGGCATCGGTTTTCGTGGCCCAGGCCTCAGGGATCGACATGCCCCTGGGCACCCAGATCCTCATGCTGCTGACGCTGATGCTGACAAGCAAAGGCGTGGCTGGTGTATCCAGGGCTTCGCTGATAATCCTCCTCGGGACTGTGTCATCCTTCGGATTATCCACCCTGCCTGTCTTTCTCATTCTCGGAGTCGATGCGCTCATGGATATGGGCAGGACTGCCACGAATGTGATAGGGAACAGCCTGGCGTCGGCGGTGATAGCTAAGTGGGAGGGGGAATTTGATCCAGACAAGGCAAAACAACCTCAACCTGTAACCGGGATTAATTAAAAAAATCAGGATCATGGCTTATGACAAACATCTTGCCGATCGCGTCAACCGCACCTTTGAGATCTTTGGTATTACATACGAAGAAAAGTTCATGATGGGAGGGGTTTGTTACCTGGTGGATGATAAAATGTGCGTCGGGGTTGTCAAAGAAGACCTGATGGCCCGCATTGATCCTGAAGGCACAGAAGATGCACTTAAAAAGAAAGGTTGCAGGCTGATGGATTTCACAGGCAGGACGATGAAAGGTTT
>JBAXBP010000282.1:0-3792 GCA_037141915.1 Bacteroidota bacterium
GACTCGGTGAACACGTACATCACTGATTCATCCGAAGGCGCGATAGCCAGCTTGCTTGTGCGGTTATCGTGAGGAAAAACCCCGGGTGTGATCTCAGTCCAGTTGATCCCGTTCGTTGAACGCCAGATGCCTTTCTTTCCCGGGGGTTCAATGGACCAGCCATAGCCGCTGAGGATCGCGTACAGTGTGCCGTTTGAAGTGATGGCGATGTCGGAGCAGAACGACTTGTTCACCAGGTCGCCAAGCACCACGCTCCAGGTATTCCCGCCGTCCTCCGAGCGCATGATTGCCCCGTAGCAGGCCGCGTACACAATATCCTTATCCATCCTCACCGGGTCAGTTACTATGCGCCAGACACCCTGGAACACATCCTGAAGCACCCCCAACGCATTACCCTGGGTCGATGGCAGCCCCTGCCAGCTGGCCCCGTTGTCGGTCGATTTGAAGATGCCGTTACCCAGGCCCACCGTCCGTACGCTGGTGCTTACGTTCCGGTCGGTCGTGCTCAGCAGCTCCCCGCTTCCGTAATACCAGGTCGAATGTTTACCCGGCCTGCGATCCTGCACTATGCAGGTCGCGCTCTGCTCGGCATCAGGGGCCGTGGCCTTATGCCAGCCGGTCCCGCCATTATTCGATTCCCACATCCCGCCCGTTGCGCTGCCCGCCAGCCAGTGTTCAGGATGGTCTGTGTCGGTTGCAACGCAAAGCATCCTCCCGCCTATATTGTCAGGGCCGCGCCAATCCCACGACTGGGATGCAGCCGATTTGGGAAGGCTTTTTGCAAATTCCAGTTCCCTTGACCGTATTCCCGATGGTATTTTTCCTGTAAGCGGATCACGGAGCATGTTGAACTGTCGCTCGGCCATCATTGGCAGCATCCTCGACGGAGGCAATTCCCGTTTTGATTTTGCAATGCTTTGTTTATGTGGATTTTGGAACGGTTTATCAGCAAACCATATCCCGGCTGCGCCCAGGATCAGAACCAGGGCCAGCAAGAGGAGTGCAAGCTTTTTCATAGGGGTTGAATATCAAACAAATTTAAGATATCGGAACCGAAAAGTCAAGTCCCGGCTTGTTCAGGGAAAATTCGCAGATAATACAGCGGATGTTATCCACATTCATTAAATTTGTAGGAACTATCATGTAAATACAGGAAATAGCACCGGCCTCCCTATAAAACTCAAATGATGAAAACAACTTCATTTATCCTGCTGTTCATTTTGAACATTTTCATTCTCCCTGTTTGTTTCTCCCAGAATTTTAAAATTGAGCTGGTAAAGGTCATCAATGATTCAGGATCGGCATATCCGGCTGATTTCGTGATATTCAAAAACAAACTGGTCTTTACCGCAGCCGACGCAGCCCATGGAATGGAGCCCTGGATATCCGACGGAACCACCGCCGGGACCATGATGCTGAAAAACATCAACCAGACAGGCATAGTCCCGGGAGGCGATGATGGTTCCGAGCCCAGCGAATTAACCGTAGTGGGAGACCAGCTATTCTTTTCGGCAAATGACAATGTTCACTGGTATGAACTTTGGGTGACCGACGGCACTGAGGCAGGTACAAGGATGGTGAGTGACATCTTGCCGGGAAGCCTGGGTTCAAACCCCCATGACCTGGCTCCCTTCAATGGCAGACTGATATTCGGGGCGGATGGACCGGGAGGCGATGAACCCTGGATTTCCGACGGGACCCAGGCAGGGACTTACATAATAAAGAACATCAGCATCACCGGAGCCTTTCCTTCGGGCTTTTTTGAATTCGACAGTATTGCATATTTCAGTGCACGCGACATCACATACAGCGACCAGCTGTGGAGGACAAACGGAACCGAACAGGGTACGTATATGCTTAAAAACCTGAATTCGCAGCAGGGTCAGAGTTCTCTTCCCCACGGTTTCACCCGTATGGGCAACCGCTTTTATTTTAACGCAAACAGCGGCGCCAACGGTTGGGAGCTTTTTGTCTCTGACGGCACCGGGGCAGGTACGAACCTGTTCGCCCGTGTCAATACCGTAACTGCCGGCGGATCTTACCCCATGAACCTGTTCGTTTATAAAACCAGGCTGTATTTCAGCGCCGATGACGGGGTGAACGGAAGGCAGCTCTGGTCGGTGAGTTCCGACCCCTCAGACCTGAAAATGGTCAAACTTATCAACCCCCAGGGTAATTCCGACCCCGGTAATTTTACCGTATATAAAGGACTGTTGTATTTCAGTGCAGCCGATACAACCGGCAAGGAGCTTTGGGTTACCGACGGAACCGAAACAGGAACTCATATGGTCAGTGATATCAATATATACGGAGATGCCAACCCACAATGGCTTACAGTATTCGGAGGCAAGCTCTTTTTTTCGGCCGCAGGACTGCTTTGGTATACCGACGGAAGTGATACAGGCACGGTTCAAATAGGGAACGACACCATCGGACTGGAGAGCAACTATGTGACCAACCTGGTGGTTTATAACAACAGCCTTTATTTCGCCGCACAATACGACAATTCAGGAATACAGTTTTACAAATGCTCTGTGAATTCCTCTTCCATAGCTCCCGGCCCATCCAGCAAGATGGCAGCCAGGGTTTATCCGAATCCCTGTTCAGAAATGATCCACGTGAGCATTGACAAAGCTGAGCCCGATACCCGCCTTGAAATAATCGACCAGCAGGGAATGGTCGTTTATAATTCTCCGCCGGGCCAATGGGTTGACGGAACCCTCAGCATTTCAACCTCATCATTCGTCAAAGGTTTATACTGTCTTAGGGTTATCTCGGGAACAAAGACTGAGGTGGTGAAATTTATCAAGAACTAATCCCATTCACGGTTCACGGCGCAGGTTTTTTTCCTTCGCAATTCATTCAGTTATCCTTCGCTCATCCCCTAAAGTCGGTTTCCGGACAAAACCTGACAGATTTTCACTCATTACTAACATATCCTTTTAAAGATAAAACAATGATGTCAGGATTTGTGTTTGCCACAGTTAAGGATATTTAAATGCGTTCGCCCTCGATGATTTTTTTCAAAGTCAGAATGACTTGCTGAAACTTTTGACTATTCAATCTTGCAATCTTTTTTTCAATGAGTTTTTTATCAAGGGTAGCAATACGGTTTGGGCGGATATTGCTTGAATAATGAAAAGAACCATCCGCAATATCGCTTATTGCCAAGGTGATGGCATATTTATCCCTGATCTCTTTACTTGTAATCTGGCACATTATTATATCCTCCCCTGCTAGCGGGGCAATAATCAATGCCGGCCTTTTCTTTGCTAAAGATAAATCGGTATATGGGAAATGTATAACAACAATATCCCCTCTCACAAATCCTTCCATTCCTTGTCCTCCTCAGGTTTTAACCAGTCCTTGCCAAAAGATGATTCACTTGCCTGTATGCAGAATGAAAGATCATCTTTGTTCTTGCCTGGTTTCTTTAACCGGAGGAATTCCATATAATCCAGAAGTGCATTAATCCTGGATTCAGGGAAGGATTCAAGTTCCTTGATCAATTTTTTCTTTCGGGGTGAAAGAGGCATGTTAATAGATGTTGTTTCCTGCATACAAAAGTACTAAAAATGATTTCATCTTATTGGTTGTATACTTAATCCGCCAGCACTTGAAAAGTGATATACTTTGAGTTTTCGAAGAATGTTTATGATATCATCGAGAATTTCCAGCTGGTAGAATTTCGAAATTAAGATATACGGCAGGAACTCAATCCGCAGACTTACCTTATATGCAAATCCGACCTGCTCATCTCGGGCGAGAACCCCGACCACATCAGGCTCGGCT
>JBAXBP010000283.1:0-3749 GCA_037141915.1 Bacteroidota bacterium
CCTGAAATACGCAGGTTCGCTTGGACCGGGGCAGGTGGTTTACATGCATCAGAAGAAGCGGAAAGCCGCCATTGCTTCACATGCTGTTAAGGCCGGGGAAACTCTTTATGAGATATCACAGAGGTACGGAATTAAAATGAAATTACTGCTGAAGCGCAACGGGATGAGCGAAGGGATGCAACCATTTCCCGGCCAGGTACTTCTTCTGAAATAGTTTTCGCTTTGATGATCTTTCTGTACAACCTTACCTTGCAGGTATGTGGTAGTTTTTGAGGTAAGAGCCTGAGCCAACAAACAGGTTCAGTGAATTGTCATCATCCAGGTGCCCGATGTCAAACGGTGTGGTGCCGTCAATGCCAGGTTCCATAGGGTAATAGCCTTTTGAGTCGAACAGGAAAAGTTCACCCGTTTCGGGGATGGTAACGCCTATCATGGCTATATTGTTCAGGCGGTCATGCAGGACAAAGGGAGCCCGGGTTATCTCCCTCCTGAATACGTAGGAGTAGATCAGTTTGTTTGAGCGGTTGAAATAATAGATCTTGTTCTTGTCAACAAAAATATATTCAGGGACAATGCTTCCCATCACATTTTCATTGAAGAACCAGTGCTGGCTTGAGAACCGCCCCAGGGAGATCTCAACAGTCCTGCCGTTCTCCTGGATGAAGTTCAGTTTGCCGCTTGAGCCCGTGGTGAGAAACAAGCCATTTTGGGCCATACTCACGGGGTAGAAGGTGGAATGGTCGGCCGGCCTGAACATAGGCGCGACCTTTATCCTCTGCCGGCCCTGCCTGTCGGTGATCATCAGGTTGTTCTCTTTGTCACGGATAAAAAAGAAGTCTTTATGATTTGACACCATATACTCCACCGGATACATTATCTCGGCCTTTAACTGAGGTCTTTCCCAGGTGATGACTGAATGCCCGAGGAGGTTGAACTGGTATACACGTTTGTCTTTAAATGCGATAAAAATCCTGTAGTCCCCCTGCTTGTTGAAATTCACTATCGTAAGGGGATTCGTGGCAGGGATAGGGAACCTCATTGGATAATTATTGGCAGGCTGGCCGTCACTCCTGACCAGGTAGAGGTGGGAGTCGGTATTGAAGAAATAAAAGAGGGTATCGCTGCCCGGTATGAGAACGGGATGTATCTTTGACAGGATCTTCCCCATGAAATGCAGCTTCCATCTCAGGATGCCGTCCGATCCGTACTGGTAAATATTGTTCAGGGTATCCCTTACAAGGATGGTGGGATCTCCTGTTGCCATAGTGTTTAATACCTGGGGGCTCCCGGTCACCGTTGTATCCAGCTTGGCTTTCCACCGCAAGGGGCCTTCTTTCTGGAGGTTTGGAGTGTACCCTATAAAAATGCCCGTATAGAACATTTTTTCCGTGGCGGTATACTGTATCCCAACAGGATGGAATTTCTTCAGGCTGTCAAGCCAGGGATGCAGGGTTGCAAGCAGGGGATCGTTCATCATCCTTGTAAGGATGCCAGGTGCATGTAATGTGTTGAAATACATGAATATGTTCGACTTCTGAGAGAGTTTCCCCTTAAATTCCAGGAAATCTTTATTCTGTGCCAGGGTATAACCTGAGATATATTCATCGATCAGGAACTTGATGGCTTGAGGGTCCCGGCCAAAAACGAGGGCATGGTTCAGGAAAGTGATATAAGCCTGGCCGGCGGGTTCAAACAGGCTGCCGAAAAGATTCTGTAAGACATTATTAAAGTGCAAGCCGATGATCTTGAATCCCTTGTATTTAACCGAGTCCTTTTTTAACCCCATCCTGATCCTGAGACTGTCGAGGAGAGATACTACAAGCACCGAATCCCTCACCTGGAAAGCCGCATAAACCCTGTCGCTGCCGTGGCCTGAATCGCTTTCCTGTGCGAAGACGATGGCCTGTTTTCCCATCCAGGGCAGGAAAAAGTCGGAAAGACTTATGCGGTACTTGCTATTCATCCGGTTCAGTCCATTCTGGTTCCCGGCTTCAAACTCGTCCTGGCGGTTCCTGAGCTCAAGACGTTCGAAATAGGTGGTAAGGTCTCCCCATCCGAAGAAAGAAAACCATGAGATGTTCTCAGGGATAACCGAACTGAGTTCTTCAGCCTGTGGTTTTTGACCTGTAAAGAGATTCAGGTAATGAAGGGTTGTGTCATCCGCCAGAGTATAACCGTTAAGGAAGAGCTCATCCTTTTTGATGATCACATCCAACCCGCTCCACGACCCCAGCTTTGCAAGTTGAATCAGTGCCATATGGTTTTCGGTCCTCGAGATCTTCGACAATGCAAGTGCAAGCATGCGGTAATTCACATAAATGTTCGCGTCGGCTTTTTTACCCGAGGGAGCTTCAACCTTTTGGAACCCTGATGCCTGGAAGGCCGGTGTGTTGAAGGTGAGCCTGTCAATCGATTTTTTAACCAGGTCGGCATAAAAACTCCCGATGAAAACCCCTTTTACAATGGTATAATAGAAGGGGGATGTCCTCTCTCCGAACTGAAGCCTGCGGATGCTGGTAGATGCGTAGGGTGACTGCATGATCTTTACGGAGTCACCGAACAGCTCCTTTGCAAATCCATCTGCTGCAAGCCCAGGGTCACGGCCGGGAGCTGAAGTAAGGAATACCACCCCAAACCTGGTCTTCCCACTAAGCGAGAGTGTCACGACCAGGTTGTATCGCTGAAGTACGGCGTTTATCTTTTCGTTCCTGCGGCTGATTGAATCAAAGAGGTGCAGCTCGTTCTTTATTGCCCTGATTACTGGATAATGGCTCAGCGATTTCCAGATCAGGCTTGACCTGTTAAGTTCTTCCCAGAGGTTGCCCGGCTTGTTGATCTTGATGATCAGAGCGGTATTGTCGGGAATTGCATTGAGGGGAGATTCTTCAGGCTGGCTTGTGAACCAGGCAAGGCTATATATACCCCAGGAGATCAGGATGACCGTGACGGCGGCAGCAGCGACAATGTACCAGGTCTTCCACATCTTCATAAGGCCAGTTTTAACTGTTCATACAACCTGAAACTCATCCGGTGATGCACGCAAGGGCCAAAATTGTATATTGCATCCCGGTGGTAACGGCTTGGATATCCTTTGTTTCTTTCCCAGCCATACTGCGGAAATTCCTTTCCTATCCGGCACATGTGATCATCCCGGTATGTCTTGGCCAGGATCGATGCGGCAGCTATTGACATGAATTTCGCATCCCCTTTAATAATACATTGATGACGGATATCGCCCACCGGTTTGAATCGGTTCCCGTCGACAAGGATCAGCTCAGGGCATTGTTTCAGCTTCAGGATGGCATGATGCATTGCAAGGATGGAGGCGTTGAGGATGTTGATCCCATCGATGGTCATGGGATCGACAATACCTACAGCCCAATCCAGGGCGTCTTCCTCTATTTCCTTCCTGAGAAGCTCCCGTTTCACTGCCGAAAGCTGCTTTGAGTCATTCAGCTCTGAATTCCTGTAGCCTTTCGGCAGTATCACTGCAGCGGCATATACGGGCCCTGCAAGGCAGCCCCTGCCTGCTTCATCAACTCCTGCCTCAACTAAAACACCTGTAAATGAGCCCTGTAACATAAGTTACACGTTTACTGAGGGTTGTAAAAATACGAATTAACCAGGATCATCAGAAAATAGATGAGAAAGATGATCTCGGCCCAGCGTTTTTTCTTTATCCCGAGAAAAGCCGATGTAAGAAGGAGGGTCAGGGTTGGAAACAGCATGACCAGGTGGAATACAACAAG
>JBAXBP010000284.1:0-3746 GCA_037141915.1 Bacteroidota bacterium
CTCAGGACCACCCGGAACAGAAATGGATACCGGGTTATCCACGCCGATATAAAAGACATTCATTTTGGTCGGTGATATAATAAGCGCAGGTTTTGCCACGATAAATTCATCATGGAAATGGAAGACCATGGTATCGCCTGTAGGGCTCAAAATTTTAATAATACCTGCAAATTTCTTCAACCCTTCCTGTGAACCTCCGAGTTTAAGCGTCACAACCCCGTTTTCACCCTGCAGGGGTGTTGCATTTTTAAAATTTCCAGGAGTAAGCGTATCGGAACCAAGAACATAACGCACATTGGGATTTGCTTTTGTATCATAGGCAGCAACAAGGATCTCGGCTGTATATTCATCACCTATAAATACATAACTACTCTTCGGGATGACTTTTGCACGTATTGCATCAAACTTCCAGTCCTCGGCTGAGACTGCTGCATACAAACTGTTCACGACGTCAAACTCAGCATTATAAACATCGGCTTTCATCTGGTTAAGAATGGTAACGGTAGCGGCAAGAATAGTATGATAGAAATTATGCATTTCCCAGTTCTGCGCCACGCCATAAGAGTCTTTAAACTTACCCTCGGTTACCAGGCCGAGCTTCATAGTTCCCTGGTACTTGGGATCCAGAAGGGCCACCATTTGTTTCTTGTAGGCTTCAATCTTGTTCTTCAGGACCCTTGCTTCACCTGAAGAACCATCTTGCGAATGGCCTATGAAAAAATTGGTAGGCATATCATAGTTCTCTTTCTTGTCGCAATCGGCAAGTGCGGTTGTCTTGGCCTTCTGAAAAGGTATCTTCTCGGTTTTCGAAATTACAACGTATTTGCAGCTGTCAATATAATTTGCAAGGCCTACTGAAAGATTCCTGGCCTTCTCAGCTCTTTCCCAGTAGGGCCCGACTTTATTCGGGTTCATCTGGTACTGTATTTTGAACTTGGCAATAGTATTATCGAGTTTCCTGTTAAAATTCGTATTGGTATTCTCCATGGTTTCGTTAACCACGATGAATGCATCAAGCATTTGTTTTGAGACGTTCAGAGCGAGTAGAGCAGTGAGCACGAGATACATCATCCCGATCATCTTTTGCCTTGGAGTCTCTTTATATCCAGCCATTTAATTTTTGGTTTTCAGATGAATAATCCGGATTTGAATTTTGCCAGTTTATTTAATTGTGATATTCATGGCCGAAAGCATATTGCCGTAAACCTTATTAAGGGCGGCTATATTGTTGGCCAATGCATCCACTTGGTCTTTGAACCTGGCGGTCTGTGTAACCGACGCATTCAGATTTTCCAGGAAATGTTTCATGCTGTCTTCCATCTGGGAGGAGGCTTCAACCTGGCTGGTGGAAGTCTGGAGTTGTTTTTCCACAACTTTATTTAATAGTAAAATATTTTCCTTGTATTTCGCGGTATTGGTAACTGAATCGGTAAGGTTGTCGGCGAATTTTCCAAGGATCGCATTGAATTTATTAGTACTCTCCATTTGTTCGTTGGAACCCTGAAGATGGAGTTCATATAATGCGTTCAGAGCGGAAAGATTGCTTGACACCCTGTTCATATGTTTGTTGTAATTCTCATTTTCAGCTGCTGATGATGCCAGTGTCGAAGCGGTTTTCGAAAGCATTTCTGCCGATTCGTTATATTTTTCCATGAATTTATTGGCGGAGGCTGTAGCGGCAGAAATACTGGTAGTCATATCTTTATTGACCCTGATCTCCTCTTTAAGGGAATTTGCAACATCAGTATATGCGCCTGAGAGGCCTGCTGCGCTTTTTGCAGCCGACTGCATGTGCTGAAGCTGTTCCTGGGAGGTGGTTACACTCTGTTCAAGGACAGTAGCCGTCTTCTTATATGAATCACTGAGTTTCGAAGCGCCTTCGGTAGCCTGTTTAACCTGGTTTACAAACTGATCATTGGTAACGGCTGCGTCTGACATTTTTCCCAATTTGGAGGTGGTATCAGTCAGGGCCCTCAAACCTTCTCCAAGTCCGTTGATCAACTCGGGGCCTATTTTTGCTTTCTCAAGCATTTTATCCAACTGCTGGGTTACAGTGTCTCCGGAAGCAAGGGCTTGTGAGGCATCGATGTCAGCATCATGGTACATACCTGCAAGCTGGGGATAAACCAGACTCCAGTCAGGCTCAACATGGGGTGGTTCAAACGCCGAGAAGAAAAAAATCAGCGATTCCGTTCCCAATCCGATGATAAGCATGGTGTCGGCACCGGTATAGTGGTTGATTTTAAACAATGCACCGATGATAACCACTGATGCTCCCCAGCCATACAGCTTGGCCATGAATTGCTTGTACCCTTTAGATTTTACAAAATTCAGAAGACCCATAATGAAGAAGGTTTAAATTGAGATTGGTTAAGGTTGAATGATTTTCTGATGAATAAACACGAAATCCGAATGCTAATTGTACACTTTGGAGGCTCTTGCAGGATTATCATCCTTCTGACGTCCAAGGTAATTCTGTACACAACGGAATCCGACATAGCATTTCGATGTATCCTGGAACTCATATGCCCTGGTGGAAACACGAAGATAATATGCTATGTCTTTCCATGATCCGCCCCTGATAACCTTGCGTTTCATAGTCGGGGGATCACTGTCTTTTGCATTATAAGTGTAATCGGGATTAAGATCCCATGTAAAGCTGTATGAAGAAGGATGGAAGGCCGACCTGGTCCATTCGGCAACATTACCGGCCATATCATACAAACCAAATTCGTTTGCAGGATAATGTGCCACAATGACAGTATGCAAACCGCCATCATCAATATAATTACCTCTCAGAGGTTTAAAGTTTGCAAGGAAACAACCCTTATCATTTCTTGTATAAGGTCCGCCCCATGGATATGAGTTTCCGTCATACCCTCCCCTGGCAGCCCATTCCCATTCGGCCTCAGTGGGAAGACGGAATTCACTGATAGCTGATTCACCTTTTTTGCCGTAGAGAAAACTGTTTTTCAGCTGGGTACGCCAGATGCAGAAAGCATTTGCCTGTTTCCAGTTTACACCGACCACAGGATAATTATCATATGCGGGATGCCAGAAATATTTTTCAGTCTGCGGATCATTAAAGGAATACACATAATCATGTATCCAGCAAAGAGTATCAGGATATACGTTAACCACTTCCTTGCGAACGTATACCGAACGGTCTTTCATACCCTGCGGACGGTTTGCAAGCCCTGCATCCTTGGGATCGGCCTGACCTCCCCACTCCTTATGTGCTGCAGCTTTCAGGTCAACAAAGTAATATTCATAATAAAGCTTGCGGGAATCGATTTCCTTGACCCTGAAATATCTTTCATTTTCAGGAAGATACATTTGGTTCAAAGCATCCCTTACATCCTGTTCCTGTGAATTCCATTCAATTTTGGATTCCCAGTTAAGGTAAGGAGGATCGAAAGTTTCACCGGTTTTCTTGTTTTCAGTCACGAAGAAAAGATCGGGCTTGATCTCACCCAGAAGCCTGCGGGCAATGGAATCCCTGACCCAATATACGAATTGGCGGTACTCATTATTAGTGATTTCTGTCTGGTCCATGTAAAATGCGGCAACCGACACTGTACGCGGATTGTTGAGCTGGGCGTATGGAACATCCTCATCGGCTACACCCATTGTGTAGCTACCCATGGGAATATATACCATGCCGAAAGGATCAGGCTGATAATACCTCTTTCTTCCCTTCACCCCAGTCAGTTCTCCGTTTCCTGAGTTGCTGCAGCTTCCCAGGA
>JBAXBP010000285.1:0-3735 GCA_037141915.1 Bacteroidota bacterium
TGTATGAAGGCCTTTCTTCGAGGATGTCCTGGACCAGGTCGGTGGTGTTGATCACGACCTGGGGGAAGCTGGTAAAGGCAAGAAGGCGTCTGAACACCTCCACCCCTTCTTTCGGAAGGATGTCGTTCTTCCCTGCATAAGCGCCGGGATCGGCCGAAGGCCTTGCTTCAGTTTCAGGCATGGTCTCCTGGCTTGCCTTTCCAACGTTCTGCACCAGCAATTTAAAGGAAACCTGTCCTATGGATGCCAGCAGTTTTCCTTCAGTATCATACAACCCGACCCTGAACTTCATTTCCCCGTCTTCTTTTTTCCAGTCGGTGTCGAGAACCGAATAACACCAGAAATGAGCTGGAAGCGCGCGGTATGCCCTGATGTCGCGGTAAGAGAACGGAAGGTAAAACTCAGGGTTGACCAGGGGGATCGCACTGGAAGTGGCTACGTCGATCATGGCAGGATGGAAGGAGAAATGGTCCAGGTCTTGGTGAAATTCCTCCCTGAGCCCTATCTCGATAAGGAATTCTTTCCCGTTATGATAATTGTTCCTTTTGCAGTCCCATCGCTCGTCGTAGTTCAGAACAGGCCTTCCTTCTTCGTTGGTCAATTCGAGAAAATGGGAACCTTCGTCTTTATGCACGCCTATCCTTGCTTTCAGCTCAATTATATCAAGGACTTCGGATGGCAGTTCGCCGGAGAGCATGAATTCACCTTTCACATGGTCCATCCACATCTCACGGCCCTTCTCAACTTTATATTCCATACTGCTGATCCTGAAGGCAAGCGCAATGCCCGATGGCTTCACAAGCAGCCGGACCTTTCGTTTCACTCCGGGTTCATAGATCAGCGGGGTGACGAAGGAAAGCGTTTGGATTTCCACATGAGCCGAAGGGAGTTTTGCCTTGCAGTAGAGGTGAAGGATCTCAAGTGTAGAGATCCCTATGAAGGCAGGCTTCCCCGTTAAACGGTGAGAAGCAAGCACCCAGTCCGTGTCAGGGTCAAGGTCGACATTCCAGGTTTCCTGCCCGTTTTCTTCAGACTGGAATTCAAGCCGGATCCCGTTCCTTTGTTCTCTGGAGGAAAAGCCAATGCCCGATTGAAGTTGCTGTTTCTTCTCAGCTTTCGTTTTTTCCCAGTTGGCTGCCATACCGATCATGCCCCATTGCCCCCAGTTGATCGAGACGGTACCGTCGCCGTTCGTCTTTTTCCTGTATTGGGCAAAGGAATCCATGAAGGAATTAGCTGCTGTATAATCTATCCTTGCGGCTTCCCCGAAAATAGCCGATACGGAAGAAAACAGGAAGAAGAAATCCAGCTTCCTCTCCCTGAAAATGTCATGAAGGATTAGTGTTCCATCAAGTTTTGATTTCACAACAAGGTCGGCCTGTTCCTTGTCCTTAAAGGCGATCACACCCGCCCCGGGCATGCCTGCCGAATGAAGGATCCCTTTCACGGCTCCGTATTTCTTTTCGACTTCCTCTACAAGCGTCCTGCTAGCCTTTTCGTCAGCTGCATCGAGACATTCAAGGACCACGTTTGTTCCCAGGGTTTCGAGTTCCAGGATGTTCCTTATCCTTGCCGAGGTGGTGTTATCGGCATCGGAGCCTGATATCTTTTCCCACAGGCTCCTGGGAGGGAGCTGAGAACGGTGGGTGAGCACCAGGGTGCACTTCACTTTACCGGCGATATATTTTGCAAGTTCCATCCCCACACCGCTCACCCCTCCGGTGATCAGGTAAACCCCATTTTCAGCGAGGTTCATCCCTGCCTTCACATCTTCCGAAGGAGTGAACATACAATAGTCTTCAGTCCACCTGATCCCATTCCTGTATGCGATGATGGTTTCATCGGCCGGCAGACGACATTCGCTGATCACCGCTTTGGCTAGTTCTTCAGCACCTTCCCTGCCGCCAAGGGGAGGGAAGTCGGCCAGCCTGCTTATGATGCCAGGATGCTCCTGCCCTATGACCCTTGCGGGCCCTGCAAGAAGGGCCCTTTCAGGGGCAAGGACATCTTCGCCTGTCACATCATAGAGATGGCTTGCAACGAACAGCAGGAACACATCTTTGACAAGCCCGCCCCCGATGAGGGCCTGCTCCAGGTACATAGGGCCGTAGAAATGATCAAGGGCGATCTGCCCTGACTTATCAGGCTGAAGGTGCCCTTTTTCCGGCGCCTGCCCGTAACTCCAGGCATGGACGATATGCAATGGCTCCAGGCCCCCCGACTTCAACCCTGATATCAGCCGGGAATAATGTTCCGGCTGCGTGGCATCAATAGTGAAAACATTCTCCTTCCTTTCAAAGGAGGCACCCCTGTTCACGTAAAAAATCTTTTCGCCTGCCCTGCTGAGCTGGGCCGCGACTTCACTGCATAAGCCCGCCGTATCAGCAAACAGAAGCCAGCAGGACTTCTCCCGGTCTGCCACCGGATCAGCCATCCTGTTCGTCGGGATAAGGCTGGCGGGAGCAGTACGTTTCCATCCCGGGATATAGAACCAATGCCCCACGTCGGGCTTCTTTTTGTTTTCCGATTTGGTTTTTGCACCTTCCTTCCTGCTGAAATCAATCATGTAAGGCTTGCGCTCATAGGGATAAAGAGGGTAGGAAACCAGACGGCCTTCCCGTTTGTCGTACATCTCCCAGCTTACGGGACCTCCGGCTGCCCATATTTGCCCGATTGCGGCATACTGAAAGAGGAGGCCGTCGGCCTTGTTGTCGACCGACGGGATGGTGCTTAACACGGCATGCCCGGTATCCTTTGCAAGTTGCCTTTTGACCGCCGACTCGAGGCTCTGGCCCGGGCCTGACTCTATAAAGACTGCCGGTTTGCCTTCCAGGCATAGCCTTGCAGCATCGCCAAACCTTACGGTTTTCCTCACATGGTTCACCCAGAAATCGGGATTGGTGGCCTGTTCAGGCCCCATCCACTGACCTGTCACCGTAGAAGCGATGGGGATGGTGGGAGCCGAGAGCTTCACCTGCCTGAAAAATTCAGCAAACACTGGCAACACGGGGTCCATCATGGCAGAATGAAAGGCGTGGGAGGTTGGGATTTTTTTATTGAAAGTCTTTGTTTTGTTCAGTGCTTCCGAAAAACGGTCAATGATTTCGGTCGGCCCGGATGCTACGCATAATCCCGGGCTGTTCACTACGGCGATTTCCAGTCCTTGGGGAAGGATGGGGTTAAGCTGTTCCTCCGTCATCAGAACGGCCAGCATGGAACCCCCGGGCAGGTCCTGGATCAGCCGGCCCCTTTTTGCAACAGCTTTCAATGCATCGTTTAATGAAAACACTCCCGAGAGCGTGGCTGCAACATATTCCCCCACGCTGTGGCCGATGAGCATGTCGGGTTCAATGCCGAGAGACATCAGAAGCTTTGCCGTGGCATAGCTCACCATGAACAGAGCCGGCTGGGTGATCCAGGTCTCATTGATCCTTTGAGCAGCAGCTGCTTCATCAGAAGTGGAAGGAAACAGCACCGCTCGGATATCGAACCCGAGTTCCTGCTGTAGTATCCCGGAACACTGGTCTATGGTACTTCTGAACACCTCATTGGTTTCATACAAGGGCAGACCCATACGGATGTACTGGTTGCCCTGGCCTGGGAACATGAAGACCACGGGCTTGCGGTTGTCGTTTTTAATAGAGACCGGTATGCGGCTCCCCAGCTGTGAAAGCAATTCCTCCCTGTTCCTGAATGGGATGGCTGCCCGGTTCAGAAAATGATGGCGTCCATAGC
>JBAXBP010000286.1:0-3734 GCA_037141915.1 Bacteroidota bacterium
GTGTAATGACCGCACTGATCACACGGGTCCCGATGGTACCGATTATCTTTCTGAACATTCCTGTTCTTAGTGTTTCCTGAATTTATGACGGGTCTGCCTGCCGAAGTGCGAAAAATTGAACTTGGTTCGCTTGGCATCAATAAGGGTATACCTGCCCAGTCCGAATACAGTATGAAATCCCCTGGAATATCTTGAGTCCTTCAAGGGCCCCAGGTGCTTGACAACTTCCTCCTCAAACTCCGTTTCGCTGAGCTTAAGGATCTTGTTTATTGCCACCCTTTTCCCGTATGATTCGGAACAGTCCTGTCCCGGCCTGTACAGGATGCCTTCATGAATAAACGGCAGCCCGGCAGGCCTTGAAGACCTGATGTCCATTTTGACAGGATTGGCGGGATGCGGTTTGTATTCACCCTCAAGCTCATCCGCAAAATAGATATATAAATGGGAGTTTGAATACTTTTTAAGGGTGAAGAACAGCCACCATTTATCGTTATGATTGACCAGCGTGGGATCAACCGCATCGATATGATCGAGGAGGATGTGGTCTTCAACAAAAATGCCTTCGGAGTAATTGCGTTTATACAGGCCTATGTAACCGTAACGGTAGGATTCGGGCAGGCAGTAGATATTCTCACCATAAACGAAAACATAGGGATACGAAAGATGTTCCTTGGTTTCTATGGATTTTAAGGGCACCGAAAACGTGTTGGTCGATGGATCAAAAACAGCTTCCGAAATATGTGCCTTGTTCTCGGAGTATGAATAGTCCTCCATCAGGATATGTACTTTGTTCTCCTCTATAAATCCCGCAGGATCGGCAAAATAATTCCTGTGGCTTCTTTCCCTCATCCATAACACATCATCCTGTGATATTTCCTTATCCTGGAAGACCAGCTCCTGTAAAGATCTGTTGATGATCCCGATATTCCATCTTTCAGCACTGAAAAGGTCATGCCAGTAAAAAACAATCCTGTTTTTAACAAGTTTCAGAAGAAAAACCAACATTTTCCAGTTGCCGGGAACCTTGTATACAGTGGCGGAAGTTGTCGAAGGCTGTCCCGCCTTGTATCCTATGCTCACTATCTGGTTGGCAAAATCGGCAGGCCAGGACGAGGAGACGTAAAGAAGTACATCCAGGTTCGTCCTGTAAGAATGCATGAGTGTCTTAAGCCAGGCTTTTTTTAATACGATCCCGGCATCAAGTTTCCCGGTCAGCCTCTGCATGATAGCCCCGCTGGCAGGATCGCTGTTATATACCGGCCAGAAGCCCGGGGGCCCCCCGCGGTATTTCTTCTCATCATCATGATGAAATGACCACACTCCGTATTTCGCAGCGTTCAGGATCTCACCACGGATGATATTGAACCCGAAACGCAGGATAAAATCAAGGTTTGCCGATTTTATTGCGGCAACATCTTCATCAGAAAAATATTCAGAACCGTTATCCTCCCTTACCAGGCAAACTTTCCTTGTGGCATTCATCAGTTCGGGATGCAGGTCAACAGGAGTTTTCTGTTCGATTTTGAACAAAAACCGGCTGGAGGCTCTCCATAAAAACGAATACTTGCTTTTCGGAGCAGGCCTGTCCTGAAGTTCGGCACGGCCATCCACAATAAGCAATGAAGCTGAATGGCCATTGTTAATAAGTTGCCGGATAGCTTCAGCCTGCCATTTCTGGAAAACCGCACCGGAGCACATCACTCCGAATGTTAATCCTTTTGCCATTTTCTGAGGATTTCTAAATATATAACAGCCAATTGTTCAGAGATACTATCCCCTGAGAACTCACCGGCAACCGATTCATGCAATTTATTTCTGTCAAAATTAGAATAAATATCGAGCATTTCTTTAATGCCTTTCACAATTTCGTCAACATGAGGCTGTTCAATAATAATCCCGTTCACTTTTCCAAGGATGCCGGGAGCAATGCCGGTGCCTGTCGAAACGACAGGGAGTCCGCACGAAAGGGCTTCAACGACAACTGTCCCGAAAGTTTCATAATAGCTCGACTGGACCAGGAATGAGGCTGACTGGTACAGTTCGATAAGTTCCGCATTTTCTTTAAGTCCTTTAAATTCCAACTGCGGATAACGGAGCCCCAGTTCACCTGCATACTGCTGCATTGCAAGGTAGTCAGGCCCTTCACCAATCATCTGTACTATAAAGTCGTCACGGTGCTTGTACAGTTCAGTCAGAGCTTCGAGGAAGCCTGAGATGTTTTTCGATTTGTTTTCGAAACAGGAAACATGCAGGATGACAGCCTTACTGTTTTCAGGCTTTTTAATGGGCGGGATATATGCAGAAACATCAACCACATTTGGAACGACCCACGACATGGGATGTTCAAGATGTACGTCCCTCATGGCTTTCAGCAGGGGCTCACTCACGGCTATCAGTCCCGAAGAACGTTTGAGCAACCAGCGGCTCATACATTTTCTAAGCCATCCCTTATAAGTGAGGTTTCCCTGAAAATACCTTGACCAATGTTCCGAGATAACATACGGACGTTTTTGCTTTCGCGCCATGTACCATGTAAAGAAGATCTCCCTGGTGAAGATATGACCGTGAACAATGTCGACAGAGAATGGGACCTGGCTCATATAGCCCATATGATGAGCCTTCACATACCTGATAAAACCCAGAAGTCTTGATAACAGGGGGAACCCGCTGCCGGGCCTGTAATATACCCGGCAAACCTTTACTGAATTTTCAACGGCATGGACCACTTCATATTTCTCCACTGCATCGGGATCAGGGTGAACTGAGATCACCCTAACCTCGTTTTTTTTCGCCAGGGCCTCAGCCTGTCGCCTGATAAACAGCCCGGGCATATGATCCAGGCGGCTGGGATACCAACGGGGTACGAACAGAATTTTCAGGGAAGTCTCCAAGTATCCTGTTATTTAATTGTTCTTATTCATCTTTAAAATATTCATGTATTCTGCTGACCGCATTATACAGCCGGTCAATCCCTGTCCCGTTTATAACCGCATACGGCAGGCCCCTGCTGTCCAATTCCCTGCAATATAACTCAAAAAGTTCTTTCCTCATCCCCGGATGCTCCCTCAGGGGATCAAACTCCCAGGGCAGGTCAATATCACATAAAAGGAACAGGTCGTACCTGTGTTCTGCTATCTGGTTCAGTATCCATGGATGGCATCTGCCGTATTTCACCTCGCTCCAGATCTTGGTGACAATGAATTCAGTGTCGCAGAACAGGTATTTCGAAGCGCTTGCCTCTGCTGCCGTTTCATGTTCGAACTGGCCTTTTGCTATGGTTAAAATGTCTTCTTCCCTGTATGCAGGTCCGTGGACCTCAAGGTAACGCCGGGCATATTCAGGGACCCAGGCTGTGCCGTAGAACACAGCCAGGTCGGAAGCAAGCATTGATTTGCCTGTAGATTCGGGACCTGTGATTGCTATTTTCCTGAGCTTGTCCAGAAGATTAATATGTTTGTGTACCCTTGACTTTATATTTCCATTCCATCCATCCCAGTGTGGCAATAATCGTATATACCAGGTACTGGAAACCCAGAAAATACCACTTCAGGAAAAAGCAGAGTGCGATCATGACCACATCACCTATGATCCAGAGGATCCAGTGCTGGATTTTTTTCCTGGCCATGAGCCACATGGCAATTGCGTAAAGGGCTGAAGTAAAGGAGTCGTAAACAGCATACTGATGATCGGGCATCCTCCGCAACAGGTACCACAGCCCGAGGAATAATACGATC
>JBAXBP010000287.1:0-3717 GCA_037141915.1 Bacteroidota bacterium
GTTTACGGTGGGGCTTATGCTGAACAACAGGCATCTTTCCATATACTGTTATTGATACTGATCTCAGCAATCATCCTGGTGTTTACAGTTCTTCTTTTCCTTTTCCGTGACCTGCGGATACCCGTTCTGGTCATCTTTATTTCAGTCCTTGGGACCGCCGGGTGCATATGGGCACTTTATCTCACAGGCATCCAGCTTAATGTCGGAAGCTATACCGGTATTATCATGATTGTGGGAATCATTGCCGAGAACGCGATCTTCACCGTGAACCAGTTCATGACCACTATGAAAACCAGCGGAGGGGATGTTGACCGTTCAATCAATTATGCCATATCCATGCGTATACGGCCCAAACTGATGACAGCCATTGGCGCAATCCTGGCACTCACTCCCCTTGCCATGGGCAGAGGTGTTGGAGCCCAGATGCAGCAACCCCTCGCGATCGCCGTGATCGGGGGATTCATCGCAGCAATGCCCCTGTTGCTTTTCGTGTTCCCTTCCCTGCTAAGGTGGATGTATATCAAGGGTACGCGGGAGGGATCTACTACAGAATCCTGATCTCCCAGGTAACAGGCAGAGCTGTTTTCAGGGTTGCTGAAACACCGCAGTATTTATCCTGTGAGAGTGTTACTGCCTTTTCGAGCTTTTCCATAGCAAGGTCTTTGCCCCTGAACTCGTAAGTTATATGAATGGCTGTGAACTGCTTGGGATGTTCTTCAGTTACATCCCCTTCCACGACCATGTTGAAATACTCCACCTCAACCTTCATTTTCTTAAGGATAGAGATCACATCCATGCCTGTGCAACCTCCGAGGGACACGAGCAGCAGGGCTTTTGGCCTCGGGCCAAAATTGTGGCCGCCTACATGCTCGTCGGCATCCAGCATGATCTCATGCCCGTTGGCGTTCGCTTTGAACGCCATATCAGATGTCCACTGAACGTTTGCTGATTGTTTTGACATTTTATTCCTTCTTTCCTGTATTGATATTAAACGGTATATATAACGGGCAGAAACGGAATATGCTCGTAAGCACAAAAACTACAGCCAGCACAATGAGAATAATTCCCAGGGCACCGGTTACGATTTTGGTTGCAAACAATACAACAAAAAGGATTGCGATAAGGATACGTACAACGATATCCACAGTTCCCATGTTCTTTTTCATGATGTTTTGGTTTTAGGTTAATAATAACAGGTACAAAAATAAAAATAAATAGTGATAGTTATGCGATTTATTTTAAGATTTTATTTCTTTGCAAAAAATATAGAATAACAACAGATGATCGCTCTCAGGGTGCACTTCGCTACTGATGCCCTTAAGACCCGGGGTTAGGGCAGGTTGGAGCGGATGTCATTGAAAAGCTGATAAAAGCGATAGCAGCCCTTTAGCCTTTCATTTGCAGGCGGTGATCAGGAATACGGGGTATTCTTTTGTTTTTCCGTTTCCGATATCTTTTTTAATAACGAAGCAGGTTAAATGGTTGATATTCCTGAAGCCATGGGCTGAAAGTTCATGTGACAGTTTGCCGGGGTCAAAGCCCTTATGGCCGGTAAATGTTCCTTCATGAAAACTCCCGTCTTCGGGATACAGGTCGGCAATGGCAAGAACGCCTCCGGGTTTCAGCAGCATGCTGAATTTATATAGTAAGCCGTTGATATCTTCCACGTGGTGAAGCACCATCTGGGTATAAACAAAATCGAATTCATCCTCGTAAGTGCCTTTTTCAAGATCAAAATATACCGGTTCCAGGTTGTGTATCTCTTTTTGCGAGATCTTTTCCCTGATAACATCGATCATGCCCCGGGAACTGTCCATCAGGGTGATCCTCCCGAGGTGGTCTTTCAGCATAAGGCTTAATAAGCCTGTGCCTGCCCCGTATTCAAGGGCCGACATATCCTTGTCCATATGAATAGCCTTTAGCAACAGATCTGCAATGGCCCTGGAGCGTTCAACATGAACCGGGTTTATATCCCATTCCTTCGCTTTCTGGTCAAATTCGTTCATAATAGCTCAGATATTTGGATAATCCTTTATGGATAATATCCAAAGATAATGTAAAACAAGGAAATCTATACCATTCCGGGACTGACAAAATAAACTATTGTTAAAACCATGTTCAACAAATAAATATTCTCTCAGGAATTTATACTTATTTTGCATGCTGACTTGTATAATATTCACTGACCACAGATGAGACTGATTTTAGCTATCGGGACGGGAAGTTTTATAGGAGGGGTATGCCGTTACTTACTTTCCCGGGCAATCCAGGTAAAATTTCTATCAACTTTTCCATTTGGCACACTTGGTGTTAACATCCTCGGTTGTTTTGCCATAGGGATTGTGCTCGGGTTAAGCGACCGGGGCAATCTCTCACAGGAATGGAGGCTGTTCCTTGCAGCAGGCATCTGCGGTGGGTTCACCACATTTTCGGCTTTCTCGGGCGAGACCTTCGGCCTGCTCCGCGACGGGCAGTTCTGGTATGCCCTGGCATACATCACTGCAAGTATTGTGATAGGTCTTATCGCAACATTCATCGGTTTCTCGGCAATTAAATTATTCTGACCATGGAAAACAATCCGAATGCAAAACTGCTTCGCATCTTTATTGGTGAGAACGATAAACTAGGGCAGCAACCTTTGTACGAGGCTATTGTTTTTGAAGCCAGGAAACAGGGATTGTCAGGCGCAACCGTAACCAGGGGGATCATGGGATTTGGTGCAAACTCAAGAATTCACACAGCCAAACTGTTTGAGATTTCGTCAGATCTTCCGCTTGTGATTGAGATCGTTGATACTGAAGAAAAGATCAGGGAATTTACCACTACCGTTGAACATTTATTCGAGCTCACCAGGTCGGGAGGCCTTATAACGATTGAAAAAGCAGAAGTTATCCGTTATAAAGCCGGGAAATAGCCGGTGTTGAAAATCCACAGCCATCATTATTATCTTTCGCCGATGGTATAATCTTCTGTGCCTTCAACCGCTGTATTACTTTGGCTGAATCAGGAATGGATTTACACCCAGCTTCTCAACAACATATTTTATCACCAGCTGTGCTTTCACACTGTTCCCTGCTTCATCCAGGGGGGGCGAAACAACTGCAATGCCAAACTTCCCGGGACAAACTGCCAGAAGTCCGCCACCGACACCGCTTTTTGCGGGGAGGCCTGAAGAGAAGAACCAGATACCCGAATCATCATACAATCCGGCCGTTGCCATGACAGGAAGCGTATACATGACCGTTTCGGGGGTAACCACTTTCTTTTTTGTAAGCGGATTAACACCTCCGTTAGCAAGGGTTGCTGCCATTGTGGCGAGATCTTTGGCATTCACATTGATGGCACATTGCTTTGTGTAAATATCGGTTGACTGAACAGGGTCGAAATACATTCTTCCATAGGCAAAGAGCAGATGTGCTATAGCCTGGTTGCGGAGGTTGTCTCCTGCTTCGCTGATATAAACAGGCATATTGAGGTAAAGAGGCCTGCCTGCAAACTCACTCTGGACATTGAGAATGCTTTTCCACTTTGCAGCAGAATCGGCTCCTTTAATAAGGCTGGTGGCGGCAATGGCCCCGGGGTTCACCAGGGGGTTTATCTCCCTGCCCTTTTGAAGCTCAACAGCAATGATAGAGTTGAACCTCATCCCGGTTGCATCCACCCCTATTTTGTCCATTAATGACTTAGGACCTATTTCCTCTAACACTTTTGCCATGG
>JBAXBP010000288.1:0-3686 GCA_037141915.1 Bacteroidota bacterium
ACATATATTACAATTAATCATATGCAGTTCAGCTAACTGCGAAACTTGAGTTAATTAACCTATCAAGATAACGAACAAGAATTTTAACACTTAAAAATGGTGAGGTTTTCTGGCTCATTGTACGTTCATCTGAAAGAGAAATTTGCAAATTAAATTCTTCTGCAATGGACTCTTCAAGTTCTGTTAAAAGTAGAACTGTCCCAATGCTATCAAGATTTACACCAAAAAGTAACGTATCTTCGTTTGCATTCTTAAGAACTTCTGATTCGGATTCTTCTCCAATTTGATGAACTGAAGCGATAACTAATTTAAGAATTTTTTCTTTCATAATATTTATTTTTATATTTATATTTTTATTGAGATTTATAAATTTTTTGAGGATGAAAAGGGTCTTGCAGGATTACCGAAAACTTTTACTCCTTTATTGACTTGATTAAGTACAACTGCACCTATACCGACAAATGCTTGATCCTCTAAAACTACTCGATTTGTCAAAGTGGAATTTGGTGCTAGCCAACAATTATCATTTAAAACAATTGAGCCAGATAGTATTACCCCTGCTGTTATTACATTATTTTTGCCAATTCGACAGTTATGGGCAATATGTACTAAATTATCAATTTTTGTATTTTCTCCAATACTGGTATACCCTTCAAACAAACTATTACAAACTGAACAATTATCTCCAATACTGACATTCTCTTCTATTAATAACCCGCCAACATGTTTTACAAGAAATGGTTCTTTGTTCTTATTAAATATTAACTGAAAGCCTTCACTGCCTAAAATACTGCCATAGCCAATTTGTACGTTATTGCTGATAAAGCAACCTTTTCTTACAATCGATCTAGGACCTACCACTACATTATCTCCAATAACTACACCGTCTTCAATCAAAGCTGTTTCGTGTATATGTGAATAATTCCCTATTTTGCTTGGGAACACAAATTGGTCGTAAAACAGGGTATTGGTATATAGATATTTATGCAATTCATAAAATACTATTTCCGGATATTCCACAATAAAGAATGCCATTTGGTTACCAAGTTCATTTTTAACCAGTTCAAATAACTCTTTAGTAAGGAAAACAGCCTTTACTTTCTTATGATTTCGTAAATAGTCGACGTACTTTTCCGAAGTAATAAATGATAATATTGAGGGATATTCAGAATCTCTATTACATAGGTTTAACCCGTTTATTGTGTAATTATGTCCAATAAATTCATGTTTAAGAATTAGAGAAATTTCTTTAACAGATATGTTTCTTTCATTCATAATAAAACAAATTATATATTAATTAATTCACTTGACTTAATAAATCGAATAAATATTGATAGGCATAGAGTTGTAACTTGTTTCGATTTCATGTGTATCCCATTCCGGAAATGAATTTTACTGATCATTTATTCGTAGTCAACCCCGGTTAAGGATTTTGCTATTTTAAGAACAACTTCTTTGCCTGTTCTTCTGATAAGGCCGTTTCTGTTAGAGTCGTAGTAGTACCATTCTATCATATTTTGATACTTTGTTAATCTTGAATGTGTCCCAACGGCAAAGCCTATGGGGACAACACATCCGGGAAGTATCACACTATTGGCTCCGATTATTGAGAAAGAATTTAAAATAATTTCCTCTGTAAATCCTCCTATTTTAACATTATCAGGAATTGTAGGAAATTCGAGAGAGCAACTAACATAATCAGAGGTGGAAGCATATATTCTTGATCCAGATGAAATGCCAACAAAGTCTTTTATAATAATTCTGGAACCACTACCCTGTATTGAGCAGGATGGTCCTATATGAACATATTTACCTATGGAAACTTCTCCTGATATGTAAGTAAAGTCATCAATAATAGTATTGTCATCGATGCTCACCAACTCAGGCTTTCTAATTCGAACAGTTTTACCGATAATTACATTTTTACCAATAAATTTTAATTTATTGATGTCGAAAAAGATGTTATTATTATTTGTTTCCATTACTGACTATATTGACTTGCATATTGCTATTCCGTTATTTTCCCTACCACCTTGGAGAACGGTAAAATTAAAACAAAATTCCGTAATCAAAGGCTATTGCACTGACATTTTCTTCATATACCTAGTATTGAAAAAATTACAATGTAAACAATAAAGGTAGTAGGATTAAAAAAGCCCCGGTTTCCCAGGGCCAAATTACTACAAAGTACCTTCATCCGCAAACGAATAAAACCTGTCATCTCCGACGATTATGTGATCCAGGACAGCAACATCGAGTAGCAAACCGCAATCCTTGATCTTTTTGGTGATTTTATTGTCGGCTTCGCTTGGTGTGATAGTCCCAGAAGGATGGTTGTGCCCAAGGATGATCGAGGTGGCATGTTGTTCCAGGCATATCTGAAAGATCTTTTTCGGATCAACAACAGTACCGGAAATGCCGCCTTCAGATATCTTGACTTTCTTGACAACCCTGTTTGCTCTGTTCAGAAGCAACAACCAGAATTCTTCGTAAGGCAGGTCGCCCATCAGAGAATGAAAGATATCAAAGGCATCCTGGCTCTTTGATATCTTGTTTTTGAAGATCACTTCTGATTCATTCCGGCGACGGGCCAGAGCAAACATGGCAGCGATCTTCACGGCACGTTTTTGGCCGATGCCTTTGATCTTCTGAAGGTCTGAAACGCTGAACTTCCAGAATTCGCACAGGTTATTTCCGCAGATTGACAGGGTTTTCATGGCAATATCAAGGGAGTTTTCCCCGGAAACACCTGAGCCAATAATGATACTTAAGAGTTCTGCGTCTGACAAGCTTCCATTACCCTTGAGCAGGAGTTTTTGGCTTGGGAGGTCATCTTCTGCCCAGTAACGCATCGGGATTCTGTTTTCGTAGTTTTTGCCGTCTTCCTGGGCAAGCTGTGGATTCATGATCGATTTTTTCATAGTTGATTAGTTTTAAGCAGCCCTGGGCCGCAGTGAGTAAATGAAATTTGCCGGTAGGGATCATGCGGAGTAGAAAATTTTAAGCAAACATTCAGGTCAGATTGTTGCAAGAATCTGAATGAACCTGAAAGGCGACAGTTCCCGAAGGAGGTCGTGTTTAGCGAAACAACATTTTCACGAGCATAACTTTGTGAATTTCGATTTACTATAGTGAGTAAGCATTTTGCAACTTTTTTTAAAAAGTCGCCCCAAATGCGAAGCATCAGCGAGCATAAAAAAAGCCGGCAGTCCCGATTCATCGGAACTGCCGGCTTTGTTCAATGATTTAATTTTTTACTGAGAACTGGGCTTGATATTCTTTCAATTCCCATTCGAGCTTCTCAGGATTTGAAGTCATGATTTCTTCTGCATAACCAGGATAATAGATCTGATCAAGTTCCTGGAAGAAGATTTCTTCGATTGACTGCTGACGGGTAATCTGAGCTAATGCTTTCATCTGGCGTAGAGTTTTAAGGTTAGAAATGAAATTTTTTACGCCAAAGGCTTTCACCGGGAATAATAAATAATGTCAAGGGTGTCGGTCAGATTAACCTTCAATCTGAAAACACTGAAAGCGACAGTTCCATCAGGAGGTCGCCCTTTACAGTTTTAAGCTGTACCCCTTTGTCGGGTATATTTACGCGAATTATTCGTAAGGTAACTTTGTAGCAAAATTTCGAGCTAAACCGTGCGCTGGCCAAGGGGTTTCTTTTTTGGTACTTTTTG
>JBAXBP010000289.1:0-3643 GCA_037141915.1 Bacteroidota bacterium
GTCGATGACAGATAAGGATCCGATGTTCAGCAAGGCTTGATCCTGTGAGATGAGCTCAGTAATAAGGGCAACCTGCTTCCTGGTTTCCGTGGCGGAAACCTCTATTTTGCCGAGCTCTTCTTTGAGCTGCCTCAACTGTGCTTCATATTGGAACCGGAAAAATTCCTGGTAATTTTTCCGGGTATCCTCCTCCGATTTGATCCTTCCATACTGGTATTTCCTCTGGTTCCCGTCATAGAGGGGCAGCCCCAGGCTCATCCCGATACTGACACCCATGTTCTTGTATATCTCAGCCGGAAGGTTGTTCACCATACCTCCGTCGGAAAACCAGTTGACAGTGGGTTTATACCGGCGATCGACCAGCTCCCTTTCATTCAATATCTGCAGGCTGTCGTAATAGAACCTTTTGAACAGCGGTGAAGCTGACAGACCCGTGCCTGCACTTTCATCCACCAAGGGAAGGCTTAGCGCAGTAACCGCGGTATCCCTAACCCCGCAGATGAGGTTCAGGTTTGCATATTCCTTGCGGAACTGCACATCGAGGTCCCTGATATTCCTCTCGAGGCTCATGGTTGCTATCCTGAGTGTCAGGTAATCGGTTTGTCGGTAGATCCCTTGTTCAACATACCGGCTAAGGATTTTCTCCTGGTCGGAAAGGGTGGCAAGTACCTCAGCCTGGTATTTCTTTTCCATGAAAGCTGCATAAGCTGCCAGGTATTGGGCCGTGATGGCTTTCTTAAGCTCGCTCGTGCTGATTTTCCTTGAATTTTCGAGGCTCATGCCCTGTATGCCGAACTTCCTGTAATTTGTCTCCCTGGTTTTTTTATTGAAAATCTGCTGGTTCACGTTCACCGTACCTATCAGCTGCTGCCCGTTGGTGATCACATCGCTGTAACCCCAGCCGTTGATCGCAGGAGCATACATCACCAGGGCATTAAAACTTATTTGGGGAAGATATGCGGCCCTGGCTACCAGGCTGTCGTATTGGTTTGCCTGGATCTGGTTTGAAATGTCCTTTAAAACCGGGCTGTTGGCGATACCCTTCTGAATATAGTAATCAAGGAAGCGGTCCTGGCCGTGGATGAAAGAATTGTTTAACAAGAGTAAAAAAAACAGCAGTAGTAGTTTCGCCTTCACAAACACATTGGTTGAAATATGAGTTCAAATTTACGCGACAATTTTTAATTTCACTACTTTTGCGGCATATGTTTGGATTAAAAGGGTTCAGTAAAAAAAATAAAGAAGGTGACGAGATGACCTTCTGGGAGCATCTCGATGTGCTCAGGGGCACTATCTGGCGCTCGGTACTCGTGGCTTTCCTGCTTTCCCTGGTAGCGTTTGCATTCAAGGACATTCTCTTCGACACCATCCTCCTCGCCCCTAAATCAAAGGATTTTATCACTTACCGCGCCCTTTGCCATCTCGGGAAAATGATTTCAATGCCGGGCCTTTGCATTGACCCCTCACACTTCGAACTGATCAACATCAATCTTGCAGGACAGTTCGTGGCTCATATGAATATTTCACTGGTCGCCGGACTGATCATGGCTCTACCATATATATTATGGGAGCTGTGGAGGTTCATCAAGCCGGGCCTTACCGAAAAAGAGAGACGTGCATCCAGGGGTTCGGTGTTCGTTGTGTTCTTCCTGTTCGTGACCGGGGTACTGTTCTCATATTTTATAGTTGCCCCGCTGATGATCAACTTTCTCGGCGGGTATACTGTCAGCGCAACAGTCAAGAACCAGATCGCACTAACATCCTATGTCAGCAATATCACCTTGCTTTCGCTGCTGATGGGCCTGGTGTTTGAACTTCCAGTACTGATACTTCTCCTGACAAAACTCAGCATCCTTACTCCTGCCATGCTGAAAAAGTACCGTAAACACACCCTGGTTGTCATCCTTATAGCCGCCGGGATCATTACCCCCAGCCCTGACGTTTTCAGCCAGCTCATTGTGTTCATCCCTCTTTACGGCCTTTTCGAACTCAGCGTGGTCCTCTCTTCCCGCATGTACAGGAAGAAAATGCAGCCTGCCGGCTGATTTGTAACCTTCATTTAGTGCCGACGTCTAAGTTTTCATCTAAATCTCAATAAAATGGAACCTAAACGTTTATACCGCAGCCTCACCGACCGCAAAATTGCAGGTGTCGCAGGAGGCCTCGCTGAATACTTCGATACCGATCCTCTCATCCTCCGTCTTGCTTTTGTGGTTCTTTCACTGGCAGGAGGCGGAGGCGTGCTGATCTACTTCATACTGTGGATCGTGACCCCCGAAAAACCTGTTTCCTTCGGGCAGTTCAACTCCTCACATGCAGGTGCTCCCCCGGCAGGTGCTCCCCCGGATGAGGGGCAGGCATCACAGGCCGACCCTTTCAAAACCCAGGATCCTTTCAAGACTGATGCACAACCAAAATCCTCTCCTGTTGATCCTTTCAGCAAAGTCAGGGAGAAACAGAAAGGTAGCCTTGTAGGCGGCCTTGTTTTGATAACCCTTGGCATACTTTTTTTCGTAAACCAGCTTGTTCCGAACATTGACTTCGGAGACCTTTGGCCCGTTATTATTGTGGTCATCGGGGTAGGACTCCTTATCAATGCTGTAACCGGAAGAAAATAATATTCACGATTAAAAAATATTCATATGAAATTCAGACATGTTTTCTGGCCAGTTATCCTGATTGCACTCGGACTACTGATACTGCTGAGCAACCTCGGATTTGTAGCTTCCGGATGGAGGATCATCTGGAACCTTTGGCCGCTGATCCTTGTGTTCTGGGGCATTGCCGTGCTTCCGGTCAAAGATCTCTACAAGATAATCACCGTGATCATCGTACTCGCATTTACCGTGACTTTTTTCAACCGCCTGACAGAACATACGCCCTGGTGGAATTTTCATAACAACTGGAGGAACCATTACGACTGGAGCGATGACGACAATGACAATAACAGCGGAAATTATTCAGAGCAGGACCTCAGCGTAGCCCGTGATACTATTACAATGCGGGGCGAGCTTGACCTCGACGCTGCCGCCGGCTCGTTCACCATCGAAGGTGTCACTTCCGACTTCCTGAGCTTCAAAAAAACAGGCGACATCGGAAATTATTCACTCACCTCGAAAGACACTCTTGGCATTAAAACCATCAACCTTTCTCTCGAAAAAGACCATGTGAGAAATTCAGTCCATAGTAACAAGGTCGACATAAAGCTGAACGACAGACCCGCTTGGAAGATGAAATTCGACATCGGGGCCGCCGATATGAAACTTGATCTTACCAATTATATCATCGATACGATCTCTGTCGACGCCGGCGCATCATCAATTAAAATGAAACTGGGAGACAAAAGCCCGCTAATGCACGTTGCACTGAATGCAGGAGCATCATCCATCAAGGTTGAAGTTCCCGAGGGCGTTGGCTGCCAAATCAACTCAGAGTCTTTCCTGATCAGCCGAAACTTTAAAGGATTCGATAAAAAAGCAGACCGGATGTATCAGACTTCAAACTTCAGCAGCAGCAAGAAGAAGATCTATATTACCATTGAAACTGCAGTCTCAAGTATTGAAGTAACCCGCTATTGATCCAGGAAAACCCTGACAGCTTCCAGGAATTCCCCGGGTGCGTCTGCGTGAACCCAATGTCCGGC
>JBAXBP010000290.1:0-3630 GCA_037141915.1 Bacteroidota bacterium
GCATAGCAATGATGGTTCGCATCGTAATACTTTTTGCGTATACCCAGGAGTACTTCCTTCGCTTCAGTCTCGGAATTTATGGGAAATGCAAGACCGATGAATTTACTGGCCTTCTCACGGATGACCGATTCTCCCTTTCCTGCAACAGTATAATATGTATCGGGGGTATCAATCATATCGCTAAGGTAATGTTTTATGCCTTAAGAGGAGCAGGCCTTCCTTCATTTTATATTAATTTAGTGGCATGAATCAGGGAACCCATTCGGTAAGGAGCATCATGGATGCCTTCCATGAACAGATGAAGTGCTTGTATGATGCCGAGGAGACCAGCAGCATACTCTGCATTTTATTCGAAGATTTTCTTGGATGGTCAAGAATGAAAATTCACATGGATCCTTCCGCTGAAATCGGCACTGAAAATTCAGCAAGGTTCATGGCTGCACTTGAAAGGCTTTCTCAAGGTTGCCCTGTACAGTACATTACGGGCAAATCATACTTTAACGGGCTTCAGCTGATAGTCAATCCCTCGGTTCTGATCCCCAGGCCTGAAACTGCAGAGCTGACGACGTATATTGTTAAAATGACCACCCCTCTGGCGGGGAATAACTTTTCGGCCCTGGATATAGGTACGGGGTCGGGTTGTCTTGCCATATATCTCAAAACTCACTTACCCGGCATCCTCATGTCAGGAACTGATATTTCGGAGGATGCCCTGGCATTGGCACGTTCGAATGCCTCCGCATGCGGGGTCGGGGTTGATTTTTACCGTTCCGATATCCTGCAGGCCGGCGATGTGCCTGTGAAACGAAAGCTCAACCTTGTCGTTAGCAATCCTCCTTATGTGACCATGAAGGAAAAAGCAGCAATGAGGAGAAACGTGATGGATTATGAACCTCATCTTGCCCTGTTCGTTCCTGATGATGATCCCCTGAAGTATTACAAGGCCATTACTGAATATTCATTAAAAAACCTTGTAGAGGAAGGTGTGCTCTGGTTTGAGATCAATGAGGCTTACGGGAAGGAGCTATCAGAACTGCTTAATGCATCAGGATTCTCGGATGTAATCCTGATGCAGGATTTTCATGGCCGGGACAGGTTTATCAAAGCCGGTTTCAGAAGCCGTTGAATCCCTGTTTGAGAATATCCCTTATCTCATCCACAGTAAGAAAAATATCAGTGGCCCCGAAAGAATACGGGGCAATATCATAATGGTTGTAAACAAAACCAATGCCTCCCCGGCACAGGTAGAAATTTTCATTCGGCAGGATCTCGTTTACAAAATACCCGTTATCACTGAGCTTCTGGGATTCGGAAATATTATTCATCCGTTTAAGCTTGAGGGTAAGTAGCTGTGAAAGGTCCTGCCTCCTGCCTTCCCGGATGATATCGTCAAGATTGAGCAGCTTCCCTGTCCTGAGGTCCACATTGCTGTATTCAAGGCTTTCCAACCCGTGGGCGCCTCCTGTAAAGGCATAATTCAGGATATAAAAGCTGAGAAGGTAAGACTCGTTGTAAACAATATGCATGAACCTCAGCAGCTCCCAGTTCAGTGAACCTGCATCGGGCATCTGCTTGTAAAGGTCCTGGTTGGCCGATATATAATCCCTCCTGAACACCCTGAGGTCGCCGGCAAGTACGCTGTCGGGCTCTGTTCCCTCATAACCCGAGTTGTTGAAGGCTTTAAGCATGATCCTCCGGAGAGAATCGGAGATCACCGGATTCCCCGATTCATTAGGTGAAAGCATTGCCATGCGGAAACTGCCCGCCGGGCTCCTGGGTTTTTTGACAAGGCTGATGTTCTGCTGGATGCAAAACACGGAAAATTGTACGCTCCCGGCTTTGTAAATTTCATTCAATTCAAAATGAAACCTACCTGACTTCCGCTCTTCAAAGTCTCCTGAGAATGAGCCCGCGTTGAGCAATTGTCCACTGAAACATGGGAATTCACCGCTGAAAGGATGCAGGTGAAAATTTCCTTTGGCATCCATCTTCCCGCAAAAATCATAGGGTTTGCCTGTTTCCTGAATACTTGCCAGTACTTGTGCTCCCTTGAGGCTGATGATGCAATCTGCATAAATGCTGTCGTTGATCTTAACCATGTTCATACTGACGCTGCTGCCGTTACCGCATGTTCCGGCCAGGTGCCAATAAGCTTTTTTGGGTATGGTAAGCTGGGCCTGTGTGCCTGATACCAGGCTGATCAGCAATAGTGTAATGATATATTTTGCCTGCTTCATAATTCCGGTTTTATTTTAGGTCTTTCACCGAAGATGGCCGACCCAATTCTTACCATGGTGCTTCCCTCTTCAATGGCCAGTGAATAATCTCCCGACATACCCATCGAAAGCTCGCAGAATGATGTATCTGCCTGGAAATACTCCGCTTTAATCCTGCCAAAGCACTCCCTGAGATATCTGAACTCCTGCCTCACAAGATTTGTATCATCGGTGAAGGTAGCCATTCCCATGAGACCTCGTATTCTTACATTCTGCATGGCCCGGTATTCGGCTGAGTCGAGTAACCGGAATGCTTCCACGGGGTCAAGCCCGAATTTAGTTTCCTCGCTTGCAATATGGATCTGAAGCAGGCAGGAAATTATACGGCCAGCCTTCAGAGCTTCCCTGTCCACTTCTTTGAGCAGTTTCAGACTGTCAATGCTGTGGATCATATAGACAACCGGGACAATGTATTTCACTTTATTCGTTTGCAGATGTCCGATAAAGTGCCAATGTATATCAGGGGGCAGGGCAGCGGCTTTGGATATCATTTCCTGCACCTTGTTCTCGCCAAAATCCCGCTGGCCAGCATTATATGCCTCGGTGATGTTCTCATGACTCTGAGTCTTGGATACGACGATCATCCTGACAACCTGCGGGATGGAATGATACAACAAATCCAACTTTTCAATTATAGTCATACCTTGAGAGACATGAAACAAAAATAATGATAATACGTTTACGTCATTCAATTACCTTTACGCTGATGAAAAAGCTTACCCTTTTATTATTAAGGCAGTTGGTTTTCTGGTTACTGCTTTTTGATTTCACACGACTGGTATTCCTGGTGTACTACTCAGGCCTGCTTTCTGTCGAAGGCGTCAGGTTTTCCGAGTTTCTGAGCGTATTTGTCCATGCTTTCAAACTGGACCTGGCTACTGCCTGCTATTTCATGGCCATCCCATTCCTGATTCTCCTGGTTCAGTCATTCAAAAGTGCCGGTTGGCTCAATATAATAAATAAGGTGTATACCGGGTTGATGGTTTTCGTCTATACGCTGAGCGCAGCGGCTGAGATGGGGATATACGCTGAATGGAAGACCAAGCTAACATACAAGGTTGTAAAGTACCTGTCAAATCCATCGGAGATCTATAATTCGGCTGAAACCCTGACATTCTTTTTATTGCTTTTCCTTTTCATTTTTATGTGCGGACTGGCAATCTTTGCATACCTGCGGTGGTTTTACCGCGATTACACCGGGGAGAAGATTCCTTTCTGGCATTCCCTCGTTTTTGCCGTGGTTTTCCCTCCTTTGTTGTTTACAGGGCTAAGGGGAGGTGTTCAACAGATCCCGATCAACCAAAGCCAGTCTTACTTTTCCGACCACAATATTCTGAACCTTGCAGCAGTGAAC
>JBAXBP010000291.1:0-3538 GCA_037141915.1 Bacteroidota bacterium
ATCCCTGGCTTTTCCATAATACGGGCCTGCATTATGAATACAAGCAGGTGAAGAAAAACATTTACGAGATCACCGATTTTCTTGTTAATGTTATGAATGTGGAAGATATGGGGGCGACTTTCAACCATGTGGTCACTTATCATGATTCCTGCGCGGCCCTGCGTGAGTATGGTCTTAAAGACGAGCCTCGCAAGCTGCTGGCAAATGTGAAAGGTCTTGAACTACGTGAGATGAAAGAAAATGATGTTTGCTGTGGCTTCGGAGGCACTTTTTCGGCCAAATTCGAACCTATCTCGACTGCCATGGCCGAACAGAAGATAAACAACGCTCTTGAAACAGGAGCGGAATATATCGTTTCTACAGATTCCTCCTGCATGTTGCACCAGCAGGCCTATATCGACAAACACAACCTCCCGATCAGGACCATTCATATCGTTGACGTGCTTGCTTCGGGCTGGTGACATGGTTTCTTTATGATTTAAACACAGCATGTTGTTTTCATGGTACTAGAGCATTATACTACGATAATTTCGTCGGAATTGGGCTTTGACAAAGCCTTTGTATTCAATACGCTGACCTTGCTCGAAAGCGGGGCCACCATACCTTTCATAGCCCGTTACCGCAAGGAAATGACAGGCAGTATGGATGAAGTGATGATAGGGAAGGTCAGGGACAGGCTCATCCAGCTGAAAGACCTTGATGCCCGCCGCGAAGCTATCATGAAAAGCCTGAAAGAACAGGAAAAACTGACTCCCGGGCTGGAGGAAGCTGTGAGAAAAGCCGCGACCATGGCAGAACTCGAGGATATCTACCTGCCTTACAAACAAAAGCGCAAGACCAGGGCCAGCATAGCAAGGGAAAAAGGACTTGAGCCACTGGCGAAGATCATCATTTCCCAGAAATACACTGATCCTGAGATCCGGGCCGAAAAGTTCCTTGACGAGGAAAAAGGCGTGAAATCAGTGGAGGATGCCATCCGGGGTGCTGAAGATATCATAGCCGAATGGGTGAATGAGCACACCTATGGCCGCAAGAGGATACGCCAGTTGTTTGAAAAGGAAGCAGTGATCATTTCCAAAGTCGTTAAGGGAAAAGAAGCCGATGGCGTCAATTACCAGATATATTACGATTATAAGGAACTGCTTTCAAAGGCGCCTTCTCACAGGGTGCTCGCCATGCTTCGCGGAGAAAATGAAGGCTTCCTCAGGGTTTCGGTGGACGTGCCGGATGATAAAGCTGAGGAGATACTCGACAGGATCTTTATTAAAACTGAGAATGCTTCGGCAGTGCTTGTAAGGGAAGCCATAAAAGACAGCTGTAAGCGCTTGCTTCTGCCATCGATGGAGACCGAAGCCAGGGGCTGGGCAAAGGATAAATCAGACACGGAAGCTATCAGGGTGTTTACCGAAAATCTTCGCCAGTTGCTGCTGGCGCCTCCGTTGGGGCAGAAAAATGTATTAGCGCTGGACCCTGGTTTCAGGTCAGGGTGTAAGCTGGTATGCCTGGGCCGGCAGGGAGAACTGCTTCACAATGAAACTATTTATCCACACCCACCCCAGAACGAAGTCAAGGAGTCCATCCACAAAATAAGAAGTCTTGTAAACGCCTATAAAATAGAAGCAATTGCCATAGGGAATGGGACTGCAGGCCGGGAAACCGAACGCCTGATCAGGGCCATCCCTTTTGATAAGGATATCATTGCCCTGGTGGTGAATGAGAGCGGCGCATCGGTGTATTCGGCCTCGGCCATAGCCCGCAAGGAATTTCCCGACTATGATATTACTGTCAGGGGGGCTGTTTCTATCGGGCGCCGGCTGATGGACCCGCTTGCCGAACTGGTCAAGATAGACCCGAAATCGATAGGGGTAGGGCAGTACCAGCATGATGTGGACCAGGCTGCCCTTCAGAAGAGCCTTGAAGATACCGTGGTGAGCTGTGTGAATATGGTGGGGGTTGAGGTGAATACGGCAAGCGAGGAACTGCTGACCTACGTTTCAGGAGTAGGTGAAGGGCTGGCAAAAAATATTATCAAATACAGGAATGAGAAAGGCCCGTTCAAATCAAGGTCTGATTTCAGGAAAGTGACACGATTTGGCGAAAAGGCATTTGAACAGGCTGCAGGTTTCCTCAGGATCAGGGATGCTGAAAATCCACTTGATTCCAGCGCCGTACATCCCGAAAGCTACCATGTGGTTGATAAGATGGCGAAAAGGCTGAGCTGTTCAGTCAAGGATCTGATGCAGGATGCAGGATGCAGATCAAGGATAAAGCTGGAGGAATTTGTTGACGGCAAGATAGGCTTGCCCACACTTACCGATATTCATCTGGAACTGGCCAAACCCGGACGCGACCCCAGGCAGAAGTTCGAATTGTTCGAGTTTTCAAAGGAAGTCCATACCGTCAATGACCTCAGGACCGGGATGAAACTGCCCGGTATAGTTACAAATATTACCAACTTCGGGGCGTTTGTCGACATAGGCGTCCACCAGGACGGACTGGTTCACGTGAGCCAGATGGCAGACCGCTTTGTGAAAGATCCCAATGAGGTTGTCAAGCTCAACCAGAAGGTCATGGTCGAAGTGGTGGATGTGGATATTCCAAGGAAACGTATCCAGCTCTCGATGAAGTCAGAAAATAAATCGAAAACCTGAGCGTTTTAATTTCTTTACCTTTGCTTACTGAAATACGACCAAGTACCTGAGATGAAAAAAATCTTCCTTCTTCCACTGCTGCTCATGATGCTGTTTTTTGTCAAACCAGCCTCTGCCCAGAGGTTCCTCGGAGGTATTTCGGTCGGGGCCAATTTCTGCCAGGTTGACGGGGACCAATTTTACGGCTTCAGGAAAGTCGGAATAAATTTCGGCCCCATGGCCATCCTGCCTTTTGGAAAACAAAAACAATGGTCGGTGAGCATGGAACTCCTGTACTCCCAGAAAGGCAGTTATCATGCCGGAAGTACCGATTCAACCTATTACCGCCTCAACCTCGATTACATCGACATACCGGTAATGGTGCACTTTACCGATAAGGAGATCATCTCGGCTGGTGCCGGCGTTTGCTACGGACAGCTGATCGGGAAAAAGGAATCCACCTTATATGTTGTAACTCCTAATTCGGACTTTTTACCCTATGACCTGTCACTCCTCGGTGAGGTCTCACTAAGGCTGTGGAACAGGTTATGGATCAATGTAAGGTACCAATACTCTATGGTAAACCTCCGCACTGTGACATTTAAAGATCCCTACAATCCATCTGATACCTGGGAAAGAAAGCAATACAACAACCTTCTAAGTATGCGTCTGACCTACATCTTCAACCAGCCGCTCCGGAACAAACCGAGAAAACCCAAAGGGGACGAAGAATAAGAATGTACAATGTACCAGGTACAATGTACAAATGATGACCTTACTGGTACATTGTACTTCGTACATTGTACATCAAATGACTCTCCTTATCATCTTCAGCTTGTGCGTATACTCATGCAGATCGTTGTGAAAGATTCCCTGCTGGTCGAGGAGATCGTTTCGCACACGTCCTG
>JBAXBP010000292.1:0-3522 GCA_037141915.1 Bacteroidota bacterium
GCCGATGATTGCGGACTGGAACTAAAGGAGAATGCAACGGATGCCACCTATACAATGATAGTTCATACTACATTTCTTGAGCAGGGTGTAGAAGCTTATGTTGCGGCCAAAGCATCGGAAGTTGACCTTGAAATCAGCATAGTGGAATCAAAAGCGCCTGATAAGGTGATCGCCACACTTGAAGCAAAAGGTAAGGGAAGTACCGGCCGTATGACGGTAGGTGGTGTACCTGTGAGCAAGGAGACCTATGATACCGGGCTGCGTATCATGGAAGCTTATGAGAACGCTGCCAAACCACTTGGTAAATTAGTCTGTAAAGAATTGAAATAATTTGACTTAACCTCAAAATAATAAAGGCTGCCTTTTACCGGGCAGCCTTTATTATTTTACCATATTTGTTTTATGGCTTTTTATATACCTGCTTCCCCGAAAGATAGGTTGATGTTACCCTGGTCATCGGGATTTCACTCTCGTTTATTTGCATGATATCCCTGTCAAGAATAACAAAATCAGCATTTTTCCCGGGTTCCAGGCTTCCAATCTCATCCTCCCAGCAATCTGCCCTGGCTGCCCATATAGTGATTGACCTGAGAGCTTCTTCCCTGCTCAGTGCATTTTCAGGCTGAAAACCTCCCGGCGGATTACCCTTAATATCCTTTCTCGCAACTGCCGCATAAAATGTGTTAACAGGCGAGATATTCTCAATGGGGAAGTCGGTCCCGTTAGCAATCCATCCGTTCTGTTTCATCAGTTCTTTATATGCATAGGCCCACCTGATCCTCTCGTCACCCAGCCTTTCTTTTGCCCATCCCATATCGGATGTGGCATGCGTGGCCTGTACTGAAGGAACAACTGAATACTTCCTGAATTTCTCCAAATCGGAAGGGTCGACAACCTGGCAATGTTCAATTCTCCACCGGCGGTCATTTTTACCAACCAGGTATTCACCATAAATATCAAGGACGAATTTATTGGCAGAGTCGCCTATGGCATGAGTGTTGACCTGGTATCCATGTTCAAGACACAACCTGCATATTTTCCTTAGAGAATCAGCAGTTATCACCCGAATGCCATGCTGGCCCGGCATATCATGATACTGTTGTTTCAACAAGGCAGTACGGCTTCCCAGGCTTCCATCGGAATATACCTTAACGGCACCTACAAACAGGCGGGGTGTGCGGTAAATCCCTTTACCGATATATTTGCTGATATTCTCACTGCTGGGTTCAAGCATAGCATAAATTCGTATCATCCCGGCCGAGTCTTTACCCGAAGAAAGGCTGTCAAACAAGCCGACAGTGGCTGCCTCCAGGCCGGCATCACTGACAGTTGTAAGGCCTACCGAAAAACAATCTTCCCTGGCCCTGGACAGGAGTTTCTGAAGTTCTTCAGGGTTTGGTTTCGGGACTGATTGTTTCATATGATCGGCAGCATTTTCGCTAAGGATGCCGGTAAGCCTGCCGTTTTTTATCTCAACTTCCACGGGATTAAAAGCATGATGGACCCCAATTCCTGCCACAAGGAGGGCTTTGCTGTTTGCAAGCACAACATGGCCGTCAATCCGTGAAAGGACAACAGGATTATCGGGAAAAAGATCATCCAGTGCTTTACAGTCAGGAAAAACTTTCTCTTTCCAAAGATTTTGGTCCCATCCCCTACCAACAATCCATCCATCTTTTCCCGGGTTGCCTGCTTTTTTTAGCTTCTCGAGGACTTCATTGAATGAATTACATCCATTCAGAACTACGCTCCTGAAATTCAATGCGTAACCATAAAAATGACAATGTGCATCTATAAAGCCCGGAAATACGGCTTTTCCACCGGCATCAATCATGTTTTCAGATCTGTAACGCCCGAGTATGTCTTTGGTTGAACCTGTCGAGAGAACCTTACCGTCATTTACAGCCATTGCTTCGTTAACGGTAATCACCGGATCAACGGTATAGATCTTTGCATTGTACACTATCAATCCGGTACTGGTTTTCATTAGATTGCAGGAATTAAGAAGGAAAAAGACAGGTAAACTGAGTGTTAATAACTTTTTTTTCATGAGCCAATAGTCTGAATTTGATAATAATATTCAAAATTAGAAAACTATTTTTTCCAAAACTTGACTTTTATACAAATCATTTCATATTTTTGTAAGACATAAACACGATATATTAATGCCATATAAATCTATTACACCTAGATTTATTGTTGTTTTTTCAGTAATTTTTACTGCAGCCCTGTTACGGTTGCTGCCGCATTGGCCAAACTTTACACCGATTGCAGCTATGGCTTTGTTTGCCGGGACCTATTTTGACAGAAAGCAATATGCTTTCGCCATTCCGATCGCCGCGATGTTCATCAGCGATCTCATTATAGGTCTGCACGCTAACATGCCTGCTGTCTATCTTAGTTTTGCCATTACGGTTGTTCTGGGTATGGCTATCCGGAAGAAAGTCACAGTTCGATCAGTTTTCATGGCCTCAGTTTCTTCAGCCCTGATTTTTTTCCTGATCACAAACTTCTCTTCCTGGCTTGCCATGGGTTTGTATCCTAAAAATATCATGGGCCTCATGGAATGTTACATGGCCGGCCTGGTGTTCTTCAGGGATACAACGAACGGATTCTCATTCTTTTTGAATGATGTCTTCGGAACAACGTTTTTCAGCGCCGTATTTTACGGAGCCTTCTATCTGGTTCAGATGAGGTTCCCTGTTCTCGACAGGTCGAGGTTTTAGCCAAATACTTCTTCGTCTCTTTCGAGGAGTAAAATGGAATTCTGAGACACAATAAAATATCTTTCGTCATTGAAAATTATTTCAATGGCTCCTTTTTGCAGGAATATTGCCAAGTCCCCTTCTCTAGCCTGAAGCGGGATGTATTTAATATTCTCTTCATTCTTCTTCCAGCTTTCAATATCATCCGGGGGAACAGGTATGGGATATCCCGGACCTGTTTTGACAACAAACCCCGTCTGTAATTCTTCCTTCTCCTGGTAGCCCGGAGGAAGGAATAATCCTGCCTTGGTTTTATTCGATATCTTCTTTGGTTTGATCAGAATCCTGTCCCCTACTACGATCAATTTCTTCAAGGTAGTGTCGGTATCGCTCATGTGTTGATAATTATCCATTTCAAAGGTACTCTTTATCTCAGAAATCAGGAATCGGGGATGGAAAAATTGGTAAATTTGCAAGTACTTCGTCAATTATTCTTTTATAGTATCTTCCTATGTCGGATATAATCAGGATGCTTCCTGAATCAGTTGCAAACCAGATTGCTGCAGGAGAGGTCGTACAACGACCTGCATCTGCCGTAAAGGAATTGCTCGAGAATACGATTGATGCAGGTGCCACTGAAGTGAGGCTCATCGTCAAAGATGCCGGGAAAACACTGATCCAGGTTACTGATAATGGCTGTGGAATGTCGGAGGGAGATGCGAGGATGTGTTTTGAACGCCATGCCACTTCCAAAATACAAACCGCCCAGGACCTGTTCTCTATCCGTACTCTTGGTTTCCGGGGTGAAGCACTTGCT
>JBAXBP010000293.1:0-3515 GCA_037141915.1 Bacteroidota bacterium
GGAGGTCTTTGAGACCCATCAATAGCCGGCAAAAAATTTTTCGCAATTTTCTTCCTAAGCCTATATGACTTATAATCGATCAAAGGAATCACTTCATCATGCAGTTGCTCCATTGCTACAACCACTTTCTTCTTTCCAATCTTCTTCGTCTTTATCCTAATTTTTTTGGCCAGCTCCGGATCTCCCCTACCTATAAAACTCTTAATGCTTCTATCGGGTTTATCCATTACCACAACTTCCCGGAACATATTGTTGCATTTCAGGTACCCGGCGGTTTCTGCCCTGACCTTTAATTCATGTGCCCGTGTCTGACTCAATTTAAGTGGCCTTCCCATCGCAGCTACCGACATGCCTGCATAATCAGGGATTGAGGAAGGTGACAGAACTTGTTGGGCAACACCCCTTCTTTTGGTTGCGGTCCTGCCATCTTCCCTTTTTTGTATTTCCCTGAAATCCTTTAGCCGTATTATGCGGTCGCCAACAATGGCTCCAAACATAAAAGCGTCAAGATCAATAATATCACTATCAATATGGAATAATGCCGTGCGGCGTTTTATAAACTCATGCTGTTCCCTGATGAAACGGAAGCTACGGACAAAGAACCTTCCGGTAATATCATCATACCCAATCCAATTTTCATTGAGCAATGCAGATATATATTTCCGGAATGTCCTCACATCCTTGATGTCCAGGATATCCATGGCCTGCTGGAACTCCTCGCTGTCTTTATGGAGCATGCCAGAGGAAACAGCCTTCAGATACAGAAAGAGCCTGAATGGCTTGCGGATATCCTTTACGAACACGTAGGTCATTACCTCAATGGGTATATTAAGAACCTCACTTTTCACAGTAAACTCTATGGCATTAATGAAGAACCGGTTTTTATCGGTATGGTATCAGGCTTGGTTATCTATTTCGGCTGAATTACCGATTTGATATCCGTTAATGGGCAATGTCTTTATAATTTTTTGCGCCCTGATTGAAAGTACTGGTTATTATCTAAGTATTGACTGAAAATAACCCGATCTGAATCTGTTATCTATAATCTGTGTTGCAAGGCTTATTATTGCATCTTCAGTAAGCTTTGCTTTATCGATTATCGAACTTAAAATACAAGGCTCATATTCGCCTAACACTCTTTCCATAAATATTCCGAAAGTTTTAGGATTACGTACATAGAAGAGAGTTAGACCATCCTTCGTTATCTCATACATTCTGTATTCCTTGCCATTAGATGAATAATGTGATAGAATGAAATCTCCCTCCCGCCCACTTATATCGCAGGTGAGAAGATCTATGCTACGAAGTACGTCTGAATGTCTTCTTTTTAATCCCTTAGCCAGGATCAAAGATGTTGTCACGGCTATGCCTTCTTTATTCAGGCTGACCAAATCAGTCAAACTGTCATCCATTCTCATACTCAATTAGTATTATGCATGTTGTTATCGAATACAGCATTTACGGACTCGATAGAATAATAAATGGTACCACCGATCTTTGTGTATGCCAGTGTACCATTCACACGGAGGTTTTGCAGTGTTCCCGGGGAACAGCCAAGTATTTCCCGGACTTCGGAAGATTTAATCCATTTTTTTTGTTCGGGCTTTATCCCGACCATGATTCGGATTTCCTTTAGAATCGTGTCCTTGAAAGAATCCAAATCGTCTTTTGTGATTACTTCAATCTGGTTCATATTATTGTTTTAATTAATTTGCAATCAAATAGATACAAAATCTATGATCATCAATAAAATGGATGCAATAATATATCAAAAAATCGGAATAAAAAAAAGATATTGTTAACAAAAATCTGTTAATAATTCCACCTTAAATAATTGACAAAAATTCATGCACAACAATTTGAATAACAGCATTATACATGAAGATAAAATTATATTAATAGCCATTGTTAATAAAATCAATTTTATAAAATTTGAAACCAACAATTTCAATACTAAGAAACTTTTGCTTTTGGCAACTTAACTTCAACAGTTTCAGATAATTTCGACTTTAAAATTTGCATGTCATTACTGACTTTGGAATCTACCACCTTGCTATATATCTGGGTTGTCTTGATGGATGTATGCCCCAACATCTTACTTACAGTTTCAATGGGAACACCATTTGTAAGCGTTACAGTGGTCGCAAATGTATGCCGGGCAGTGTGGAAGGTGAGATTCTTATCAATGCCACAGAAATCAGCAATTTCCTTTAAGTAACCGTTTATCTTCTGGTTTGAATATACTGGCAATAATCGGCCTTTGCTAACATTCACGGGATAATCCTTATACTTTTCAATTATACTCAGGGGAATTGGAAGCAGGGGGATTGGTGCACGATTACCAGTTTTAGTTCGATTATATATGATCCATTTTTCACCATCGATACCTATTGAAATATCTAAAGGGGTAAGTTTTTCTATATCAGAGAATGGGAAGCCGGTGAAGCATGAGAAAATATACATATCTCGTACTATTGAAAGGCGCTTTATGGAAAATTCCTTATTCTGTAACATCTCCAATTCAGCCTTGGAAAGAAAAGCCCGTTCTGGATTCTTATATGGACAATGGAATGCTGAGAATGGATTTTTTTCAAGCCATCCGTTATCAATACTATAATGAATGATTGTCTTTAGGAAACAAATAGACTTTGCGACTGTATTGTGAATATTCTTGACCACTGTCTTCAGATACACTTCATAGTTCGTAATGAATTGATAATCTAATTCATCCAGAAATAAATCAGACCGCTTATACTGGTATTTGATAAAATTCTCAACTTTTTGGCAGGTAGCTGTGTATTTTTCCAGAGTACCAAATGCATACCCATGCCCTACCTTGGCTTGAAGTTGCTTGTTGTACAATTTGAAAACTTCGACAAGCGAATGCCTGTTAATACTTTTACCTGATAAACTATTTCGGATGATCTCTGATGTAATCGGCTTACCAACGGAATCAAGTTGGTTATATATTTTAAGGACCTTGGTCCTGAGAGAATCCAAATGCGTATTAATCACCCTGGACTCCTCTTTGGTACCCTTAACACAACCAGTTTGAGAATCCCACTTATCCTCTGTCGTGGATTTGTTGGTAGCCATATCAACTCTTCTACCATTGACTGTAACTCTCAAATATACAGGAGATTCTGCATTTTTATTAGCTTTACTCTTTCTGAGATAAAAGAGAATAGATAATGAATTTTCCATAAAATTGAATTAACATGCATCAAACAGTCCCAAAAATACGAAAATAAAATGGGTTTTCCAAAAATTTTATGCATTCTATCTGATTAATTATTAACAGAATACAACTTATTCGGTGCACTTTTCCGGCTTATAAAAAGTGCACCGAATTGTGCACCTTTTATTTGAGAAAAATTGAATATTTTGACGGTGTAAGGAAAACAAAAAACCGCCTAAATCATTGATTTAAAGCGGCTTTGTTGTAAATTGGTCTGTGGAGAGCGGAGAGGGGGGGATTCGAACCCCCGGTACAGTTTCCCGTACGACAGTTTAGC
>JBAXBP010000294.1:0-3506 GCA_037141915.1 Bacteroidota bacterium
AGAGAGTTTAAACAAAAAAATTAACCAACTCCGGTTTTACCGGACAACAATGAAAAAGAATCTTAAAAAAAATAAAAAAAATTGCAGATTCTCTCGATTTAGTTTATTTTTGTTAATCCAAATTATAAAAAAAATTAGTATCAACTCTGAATGTTAAACCAAAAATCTGAACAATGAAGAAAGTTCTACTTTTAGGCCTGACCCTTTTCTTAGGGCTGGCCGTAGTTTTACAGGCTCAGGTAAAGAAAAGCGGGTTTATTCCCTCCAAGTATTCTTACCAGAATGCCATTTCAGCTGATCCCGTTCCTACAACCCAGGGATCAACTGTTGTTAATCCCGTTCCTAACAAACCCAAATCAGCCAACGTAGTAAGCGTTATTACCCTTGGTACAGCTGCAAATGCTTTGGGTTGGGGTTATGGTTCAGCTACCTATGATCATATGTGGGCTGACAATGACCTTAAAATGGTCTCTCAGATCCATCGTATGGGTCCTGGATCAACTCCTCCGAGTTTCTCCGGTTATCTTGCATGGGACCATGCTTTAAATTATGGAGCTACTGCCGGTGACTGGTCGATCAATTACCAGATCTACGCTGCTCTTCTGAATTCAGGTGGTACCTATTACCTGGATGCTGCACGTTATCCCCAGGGTGCTTTATACAACCCGGCCGGTAACACAGATCCTGCCAATTCTTATTTTGCTTATTTCGCTCCGAACTTATCCTACGCCAACTCAGGCGGTACCTGGGGCGGATACAGCTATGGAAGAAGCCATTGGGGAACACAGTCAGACACTACAAAACATATGCAATGGTACAACCCTCCTATTTATCATTATGGTATCGCTGAAGGTATGACCGTTACACAGCAGGGAAAAGCATTTCTTGTTGACAGAGGGTATGATGCCAATGTCGCCACATATTATGATTATATTACTATAAATACAGGTACCTGGAACAGCACAACTCATGATTTTGCCTATGTTGAGAGCACCTTGCCATTGCCTTCTCCTACAGGCACAGCAGGAATGCCGACAACGGTGAAAGTTGCAGCTGATCCTGCAGGGAATGATGTATGGGTTTGTGCAATCGGTAATAACGGCGCAGCAACCCCCGTTTTTGACTCTACCTATTATCCTATTTTCTACCATTCCACCGACGGTGGCGCAACATGGGGAGCTCCCATTGCTGTGACCCTTGACGGTCCGAACGGCTTACCTGCAGTACTGAATTATTGTTCTGATTCAAGGCTGGCACAGATTTTTACCTCTGTTCCCCCAAGGGATCAGATTCCCTACACCACTGTTTGGGATGCTGGCCTTACCGTTGATAAATGGAGGAATCCCCATTTATTAGTTGGTATCGGCATGCCGGGAACCGGTTTTACAATTTATGTACCTGATGGAACAAACACCATGTTCGACAGTACCTATGCTATGTTCGATATTTATTCGACAGACCGTGGAACTACCTGGTGTGCACGCGTTGTTGGCTTCCCCAAGCATTTCAATTGCGCTACATTGTCAGGCGGTGCCGCTGCACCAATTTACAACCATCCTTATGTTTCAAGAAATACTACAGGTGAAAAAGTTTTCTACACCTATCTTGATACCTGGGCTTCATCAGCAACCGATAACTCCGCACCGGATGTATTCGCACGCGGCTGGGACCTCCTTACCAACAAGCTGACCAATAACAGTGGCGTGGATGGAGCAACCAACGTGACTTTCCTGTCAAACGTTACAGGAACTTCATTTGCAGGCAGCCAGGCACAGACAGTTTTCACGAAATCAGATGGTTCATTCCAGATCCCGATCATCACCGAAGGGGTACAGAGTCTTACTCTTGACAACGCGGTTACTTTCTACTATGTCAGCGACTTCAAATATGTACAGAGTGACTTCACAATCAGTGGAGCCGGCCCTGCATGGGGAACCAATTGTGCTACTTTCCCTGTTGGAGTCAACGATCCTACAGCTGCAACTCTCACCGCTTCGGTTTACCCGAACCCCGTTCATGGTGTTGCAAACGTAAAGATCACTGTTCCTGAGAAAGGCAATGTAACCATTCAGCTTACCAATCTTGTTGGCCAGACCGTTATGAGCCTGACCAGGAATATTGAAGCTACTGAAACATTCAACCTCGATGCTTCCCAGCTTACATCAGGTGTGTATTTCTACACTGTAAAGCAGGGTAATCAGAAAGTTACAGGAAAGATCATTGTTGAATAATCTTTTTCTGATCAATACAAAAAGAGGTTGCCCCCAGGGCAACCTCTTTTTTTTAATTTGTATATTATGTTGCTGAGAAGGGAATTAACCCATCTTTTTCTGAAAGAGATCAGGCTGGAGCTGAAGCAGAGATACGTTATCAACGGTATTCTGCTCTACCTGGTTTCAACCGTTTTCGTGACCTACCTTGCGTTTATGGGAACCATATCCGCAGAGACATGGAACTCGTTGTTCTGGATTATACTTTTGTTTGTGGCTGTGAACGGTATTTCAAAGAGCTTTGTGCAGGAAAGCCCTGCACGCCACCTTTATTATTATACCATCGCCAGCGCTGAAGCCGTCGTGCTTTCAAAGATCCTGTATAATCTTGTACTGATGGCCATACTTTCGGTTCTTGCTCTCCTTTTCTTTGTACTGCTTATGGGGAATATGATTCAGAATCCCGGCCTTTTTCTCACCGCCCTGATCCTGGGCAGCCTGGGACTATCTTCAGTGCTTACCATGATCGCCGCCATTGCCTCCCGGGCCTCGAATAATTTTTCCCTGATGGCTATACTGAGTTTCCCAATTGTTTTGCCTCTTTTAATGACCCTGATGAAGGTCTCAGGTTCAGCTTTAACCTCTATGACATGGAGCGGCAGCATTCCGCTGATCATCATACTGTTGATAATTAATATAGCTGTGATCCTCCTCGCATTTCTCTTATTTCCGTACCTTTGGCGCGATTGAAAATGGCGAAATACGAAAAGCGAAATAACGAAATAAAAGAAAGAGTAAAGAAATTATTAAAGTAGAAGTCAAAGAATTTAAATTTCGCTTTTCGCTATTTCGCTTTTAAAAAACAAAGACTCTTTTATGATCAAAACTTATTGGTGGAAACTTCTCAGCTTTTTGCTCCTGCTTTACGCAGTGACTTACGGGTTTTATGTTTCCATCCCCGAGACAATGATTTTGCAGACCATGAGGAACCTGTTTTACCATGTTGGTATGTGGTTTGGAATGTTCACCATGCTCATCGTTTCCTTTATTTACAGCCTGAGGTACCTGAAAGGTTTCAGGGAAGAGAATGATGTTGTTGCCATTGAGGCTGTGAATGTAGGACTGATGTTTGGTTTCCTGGGTATTTTTACGGGAATGACCTGGGCAAATTTTACCTGGGGAGCTCCCTGGGTGAAGGATCCCAAGCTCAACGGGGCAGCAGTGGGTATTGTAATCTACCTGGCCTATGTAATATTAAGGGGTTCGGTTGAAGACCGGCACAAACGGGCCAAGGTA
>JBAXBP010000295.1:0-3443 GCA_037141915.1 Bacteroidota bacterium
GAGAGTTTAAACAAAAAAATTAACCAACTCCGGTTTTACCGGACAACAATGATTTAATATGATTATGGACTTCAAACAGCAGATTCAACAGGGCATCCCGTCGGTGTTACCGGAGCCCATGCCGTATGATAAGGGCGTAAGCCATGCTCCGGTAAGAAAAGACCTCCTGAATTCAGAGGAGAAGAAGCTGGCGGTGCGTAATGCGTTGCGGTATTTCCCTGCTTCTTTCCACGAGGTCCTTGCGAAAGAATTCGCGGAGGAACTCAGGAGGTATGGAAGGATATACATGTACAGGTTCCGTCCTTCATACTTCATGAAAGCAAGAAACATCTATGAGTATCCCTGCATGTCGTTACAGGCTGCAGCCGTGATGCTGATGATACAGAACAACCTCGACCCTGCAGTGGCACAGCATCCTCATGAACTCATCACTTACGGAGGGAACGGTGCCGTTTTTCAGAACTGGGCCCAGTACCTTTTAACAATGAAGTACCTTTCGGAGATGAGCGATGAGCAGACCCTTGTCATGTATTCAGGTCATCCCATGGGGCTTTTCCCTTCACACAGGGAAGCTCCGAGGGTTGTCGTTACGAACGGGATGATGGTGCCCAACTACAGCAAACCCGATGACTGGGAAAAATTCAATGCGCTTGGCGTTACGCAATACGGGCAGATGACGGCCGGTTCATACATGTACATCGGCCCGCAGGGCATTGTACACGGCACCACCATAACTGTCCTGAATGCAGCAAGGCGTAAAGATTCAGGGGATATACGGGGAAGGGTCTTCGTCTCATCCGGGCTAGGCGGCATGTCGGGCGCCCAGGCCAAGGCAGCTGTCATTGCAGGAGCGATAGGAGTGGTTGCAGAGATCAACCCGCTGGCCGTAAGCAAGAGGCATTCCCAGGGCTGGATCGATGAAGTATACACCGACCTCGACCTGCTTATTGAAAGGATGCTGAAGGCCAGGTCAGGCAGGGAAGCGGTATCCCTTGCATACCAGGGGAATATCGTTGACCTCTGGGAAAAGTTCGTTGAAAAAAATATCCAGATTGAAATGGGGTCCGACCAGACCTCCCTGCATAATCCATGGGCCGGGGGGTATTATCCTGCAGGCCTGGGTCTTGAAGAATCAAATAAACTCATGGTCACCGACCCCCAGAAGTTCAGGGAGGAAGTTCAGAAGTCGCTGCGCCGCCAGGTTGCCGCAATCAACAAGATGGCTGCCCGGGGGATGTATTTCTGGGATTATGGCAATGCCTTCCTGCTTGAAGCAGGCCGTGCCGGGGCAGATGTGATGAAAGCCGACGGTACTTTCATTTATCCTTCCTATGTTCAGGATATCATGGGACCTTTATTCTTTGATTACGGTTTCGGTCCTTTCAGGTGGGTATGTACTTCAGGAGACAGTAAGGATCTCGAGATCACCGATAAGATTGCCGGGGATGTGATGGAGAGGATCGCATCCTCAGCCCCGGGTGAGATCAGGATGCAGATGCGTGATAACATACACTGGATACGTGAAGCGGGAAAAAACAAGATGGTGGTGGGGTCCCAGGCGAGGATACTGTATGCCGACTGCATCGGCCGGACAGGTATTGCAGCGGCTTTCAACGAGGCGATCCGCAAGGGAGAGATCTCGGCACCTATAGTCCTGGGAAGAGACCATCACGACGTTTCAGGAACCGATTCCCCTTTCCGCGAAACATCGAATATTTACGATGGTTCAGCTTTCACTGCCGATATGGCTGTGCAGAATGTGATAGGCGACAGCTTCCGGGGGGCGACCTGGGTTTCACTGCACAACGGGGGCGGAGTAGGATGGGGAGAGGTTATCAACGGAGGATTCGGAATGGTTCTGGATGGCTCTGCTGATGCAGACCGCCGCCTGCGTTTAATGCTTCACTGGGATGTCAATAACGGGATCTCCCGCAGGGCCTGGGCACGCAACGATGAAGCAGTTTTTGCCATCAGGCGGGCCATGGAAGATAACCCTGCTTTGCAGGTCACACTGCCTAATAAAGTCGAGGATTCATTACTTAATGACCTGTTCTGATCAGGGCTGCTTCTGACTTTTCTTTTTCATCAGTTTTTCTATCTCGGCAACCTCTTTTGGTATTTCGCGTGACAGTACCTCATGGCCATCCGCAGTTACAAGAATATCATCTTCTATACGTACCCCGAATCCCCTGCGCATGACAGGTTGCACTGTATCGTTTACAGGGATGTAAATACCCGGTTCGACAGTGATTACCATTCCGGGCTTCAGGGTATCTCCCCGGGAAACATCATGGACCACAATCCCCAGGGGATGTGTCACCCCGTGAAGGATATAATGGCCGTAACCGGCTTTACGGGTAAGCTGTCCTGTCTTTGCATCCAGATCGCTCATGGTGATCCCGGGTTTGACCATATCTATCACCGCTTTCTGAATATCAAGCACTGCCTGGTAAATGATCTTCTGGTCGTCACTGAATTTGCCTGATACGGGGATGGTCCTGCTGATATCAGCACAGTAGGCCCCGTACCTTGCTCCAATATCCATAACAGCAATCTCTCCCTTGTTCATCCTGCAGTTGTTTTTATCATAATGCGGGATGAGGCTGTTGGCACCCGATCCGATGATGGATGTAAAGGCCATGCTTTCGGCGCCCCTGCGTTTTGCTTCATATTCAATGATGGCCTGGAGTTCATATTCATACATTCCGGGCTTGCACCGGCTCATCACCGAAAGGATCCCCTCGCGGGTGATCGCTATGGCTTGGCTTAAGAGCACGATCTCCTGCGCGGTCTTTACCTGCCTCAGGGAGGCGAACAGCTTTTGGGCAGGCTTCAGTTTAACACCCTGGTGTGCCTGCTCGAAAGCTTTTTTCATTTCCCTCTCGGTGATCACGACCTTGCCGTTCACCCAATCGTTATAAAGTTTTGGAACCGGCGAATAGTAGAGGGTTTTCAGATTTTTTACGATCCCTGACAATATGGGTTCAAAAAATTTATCATTGAGCAGGGTATCGGTCTCCGACAATATCACCGGAAGGTGCATCTGGTAAGGGTAGGTAAATATCAATACCTTTTTTATACTGTTACCAAGGGTATATCCTGCAGGGCAGAAGATGACCTTGTATCCTGGATCGTCAATCCCTGTCAGGTATAGGAAATCGGGGTTCTGGCGGTATGGGTCAATATCAATGTCATCATCGGCCTCGGCTGCTTTCATCACCAGTGCCGATGTTGAATCCATCAGGCTCAGCAGGTCTTTCCGGTGAGCCAGCACCTCCGCTGGTGTTCTGCCGGCCTGCTCACAATCCTGGCTTTGCAGGGAAAATGATATCCACAGGAAAATCAGAACAGGAAAAAGATATCGCATTTATTCAACCAGTATTTTGCTCGAGCTTACCTTCTGCGACATAGGAATGGTCATCTGCTGCTGCCCGGTGATAGCC
>JBAXBP010000296.1:0-3418 GCA_037141915.1 Bacteroidota bacterium
CCGACGACATCGCACATCTTTCGTTTATCAACAGCAACAACAAGATCATCGAACTGCAACAGTTCGCCAACATATACCAGGCCTCGGGACCCACGAAGCTGGAGCGTAAGAACCGAAACGCACTGACTACCGTAAGCGCATATACCGACGGCTCACCGGCGGGTTCGGTAGTCCAGGCATTCTCTGCAAGGTTAGGAACAGCCAAAGCCGGAGGAACCGTGATCAGCTTCGGAGGAGACCAGGAAGAAATGATGACTTCCTTCCTGAGTCTTTTCGCAGCCCTTGTCGCTGCTGTGATCTTCGTATACTTCATCATGGTGATCCTGTACGACTCATTTATTTATCCCTTTGTCGTGCTGTTCTCTATCCCCGTAGCCCTTATAGGGGCTATCCTTGCGCTGGCATTTACACATAATACGATCAATGTATTCTCTATCCTGGGCATCATCATGATGGTAGGGCTGGTTGCCAAGAATGCCATCCTTATCGTGGACCGCACCAATGAACGCAGGGCCGAAGGCGAATCGATTTACGACGCATTGATCGATGCAGGTAAGATGCGTATCCGCCCTATCTTCATGACCACCTTCGCGATGGTTTTCGGGATGCTGCCTATCGCCACCGCTGCAGGTGCCGGCGCCGAATGGAAGAACGGACTGGCATGGGCCCTTATCGGGGGACTTACCAGTTCGATGTTCCTTACCCTGGTGGTCGTTCCCATTATTTATGAAAAAGTGGCCCGTATGATGGAAAAAAGTGATGCAAAGAAACGCCTTAAAATGGCTTCAGTTCCTGCTGTCATTACCATCCTTCTTGCGGTGTTCTTCACCATGGCAGGCAGTTCCCGGGCATTGGCGCAGAAGCCTCTCGAATTCAACATGCAAAAGGTGCACGTTGCCATTGTCTTTGACGGTCCGGCCAGGGTAAATGCACTTTACTTCGCCACCATGGAGAAGGAGATCAAAAGCCTGATGTCGGGACAGGTCGATATCGTGTTTACCCAACCGGAGGAACTCATAACGGGCCAATGGACCATGGAAAGCGTAAAAGCCGTCAACGACAGGCTTCTGGCCGATAATAAGGTGGATTTCATTGTATCGTTCGGCATCATAGCAGCCCATGACCTCTGTCACAGGAAAAATCTTTCAAAGCCGGTAATCGCAGCTCCTGTCGTGAATTACCAACTCCAGGGGATCCCCTATAGCCATGGCACCAGTGGTATCAATAACCTGGCCTACATCCAGCTAAAACCCGCTATTGAAAATGAGTTCGCCGAGATGAAAAAGATTGCGAATTTCGACGACCTTTCCATCCTGGTCAGCAAGGATTATATGGACATCCTGAATCCCGGGCACAAGCCCTTCACTAATTTCGACACCATCAACGGGGTCAGAATGAATATGATCCTTTGCGATACTTCGGCCCAGGAAATCATCAAAGCCCTGCCCAGGGAAACCAATGCAGTTTACGTTGACGCCCTTTTTAAAATGCCTGCCAGTCAATTCAAAATGCTGGTTGATTCGCTGACTGCGAGGAAGCTGCCGAGTTTCGGCTTTGACCAGGGCGACGTTGAGGAAGGTGTACTTGCTGCATTGTATCCCCGGCTTATCGACCGTCTTTCGAAACGTATCGCCCTCGACATACAGCAAGTGCTGTTAGGGGAGAATGCTTCTTCCCTCCCGGTTGAACTGCTTTCGGGCAGGGGGCTTTTTTTGAACCTGAGTACCTTTGCCAGGCTGGGATTAAAGCTACTTTCATGGGATATACTTACCGAGGCTACCATCGTCGACCTGGTTAGACAGGATACATCGGTTCAGTTCGTTCAGCTCAGGGAGGTTATGGCGCTTGCTTTAGACAGCAACCAGGCCCTGGTGGCGAAAAAGTTCGAAGTGAAAGCCGGTGCAAAAAATATCGATATTGCACGTTCCAGCCTGCTTCCCACTCTCGACGCTTATGCCGTGGGAGCATTGAATGACAGTAAAAACTACCAGGCGCCCCAGATGGTATCTGCTACCGGAAGCATTTCGCAGTCGGTTTATTCGGAACCTGCCTGGGCGAACCTCAAGGTTACTACTTCGAACCAGCAGGCGTTGGTTGAAGATCTTAACACCCGGGAGCTGGATATCGGTGAACAGACAGCCAGGGCTTATCTGAGCATTCTCGAAAACAGGCATAATTTCCTGCTTTTACTTAATAACCTGATGATCAGCCGATCGAACCTCGAGATCTCGAAGATGAAAAAAGAGTCGGGTTCTGTAGGGGAAAATGAAGTTTACCGCTGGCAGATTGAAGTAGCCAAAGCAAAAAAGGACGTGATCAACGCCTATTCCACTATGACCCAGTCGGTCTTTACCCTGCTTGAGCTGATCCATGTGCGGTACCTGGTTTCTTATAACCTGGCGGAAGTGGAGCTTGAAACATCAGGACTGCTCATTTCCGATCCGGAGTTTTACCGCATCCTCGAAGATCCTATCCGCCTTGATAAACTAAGTAATTTCCTGGTCAGGGAAGGGAAGGATAAATCGCCTGTGATTCACCAGTACGACTTTCTGATTGCCGCCCAGGAGCGTTCGGTCCGTTCGGCCAACATCTCGAGGTTCATTCCAAATACCACCGCTTCGGGAAGTTATACGAACCGGCTATACCAGACAATGCCTTCGGACTGGCCCTTCCCTGCTCCTAACGATACCTGGAATATCCAGGCCAAGGTTGAGATCCCCCTGTTCACGGGATTGAAGAATAATGCCACCATGCAGAAGGCCCGTCTAACACTGGCCCAGCGTAAGAGTGAAAGGCAATCCCAGCTGGATAAGCTCGAAACGGTCATCCGCAGTAACCTTACCACATTAATGTCGGATTACCTCAGCCACCAGCAATGGCTTATTGCCGAAACTGCCGGCCAGAAGAACCTTGACCTGGTGACCAACCAATACCTTTTAGGTAAAAAAAGCATACTCGATGTGCTGGATGCCCAGCAGCAATTTATCATCAGCAGCATGTCGCGGAACAATTCCTACTACGCATTGCTGAAGGATTATTTCGCACTTCAGCAGTCGCTCGGACAGTTTGATTACCAGGTTTCTGATGCAAACAGGATGGATTACCTTAGCCGTTTGAAAACGTTTATGAACCAGCCCTGACAGGAAGTTAAAGATCACAGGAAACCACCCGGAAGCCGATATTAAAATGCCGGTAATCGGGGAAGTATTTGTACCTGAATGCCGACCTGCAAAGCTGGGCGTAGTTGCGCCAGCCGCCTCCCCTGAATACCCTGAAAGTGCCTTCCCCGGGGCCGGCCGGGTTGACCTGTTCAGTTTCAGGATAATCTCCGTACCTGTCGGAACACCATTCCCATATGTTGCCATGCATATCATATAATCCCCAGGCATTGGGAGTAAAGCTGCCCACCGGGACAGTC
>JBAXBP010000297.1:0-3401 GCA_037141915.1 Bacteroidota bacterium
GTCCTTGAGGTTGGCCGATCTTACCACGGGTAGGGTGTACAAAGCCCCTGCCGAAGTCTTCACCGCATCGGAATTGAGCTGGGCCGAGCCATACATCGAGATCACCATCGCGTCGGCACCCGAACAGGCTGCCGTACGGGCAATAGCACCTGCATTGCGCACATCGGTAACCTGGTCCAGCACCAGGATCAGGGGAGTCCGCCCCTGCTCAAAAATAAACGGGATCAGGTCCTCCAGCTTCTGGTATACAATCTCGGTAAGGTATGCGATCACCCCCTGGTGGTTCTGTTTCGACTGCCTGTTCAGCTTCTCAACCGGAACGAACTGGTAAGGTATCTCAACCTCCTTCACCAGCGCAAACAGTTCGTGAAAACCGGGTCCTTTAAGACCGTTCTGTATCAGCAGCTTATCTACCTGTTTACCCGCCCGTATCGCTTCGATTGCCGGCCGTATCCCGTATATGTATTGTTCTTTTGGCATATTCTTTTAATTACAAATTACAAATTACAAATTACAATGTACCAATGTTTTCTCCTCATTTGTACATCGTACATGGTACATCATTCTTCGGCCCTGTCAAGCAGGTTCTTCGGTATCTCTTTCGAGGGTTTCGCACCCAGTTCTTTTATTTTTTCAGCACGGCGGATGAGGTTTCCCTTACCCGTACTGAGTTTGTTTATTGAAGCATCGTAACTCTGCCTTGTCTGTTCCAGTTTACGCCCAACATCTTCCAGGTCCTCAAGAAAACCTACGAATTTATCGAGGAGGTCGGCGCTTTGCCTTGCGATCTCAACGGCGTTCTTGTTCTGGTACTCCACCCTCCAGAGGTTTGATATCATGCGCAGCACTGCGATGAGATTCGTCGGGCTGATGAGCAACACCCTTCGTTCATAGGCGTAGGACCACAAATCGGGTTCGGCCTGCATGGCAATAAGATACGCAGGTTCGACCGGCATGAAGAGGATCACGAAATCCAGGCCTTTCAGCTGGTAAAGGTCCTGGTAGTTCTTCGAGCTGAGTTCCGCGATATGGGTCCTGACCGAAAGCAGGTGGTCTTTCAGGGCCTTATCCTGTTCCTCCTTGGTCTCGGCCGATGAGAACCGTTCGTATGCAAGAAGCGAGACCTTGGAATCCACTACCAGGCTGCGTTCGCCGGGATATGCAATGATAATGTCGGGCTGCAGGCGTTTTCCCTGCTCGTTGGTGTAACTGGCCTGAACGAAATATTCCCTGTCGCGCACCAGCCCCGACTTCTCAAGTATGCTCTCGAGAATGATCTCACCCCAGTTCCCCTGGGTTTTGGTCTGTCCCTTAAGCGCATGGGTAAGGTTGTTCGCCTCCTTGCTGATCTGCTGGTTGAGCTCGGCCAGGTTTTTGATCTCCTTTTCCAGAGAAAACCTCTGTTTCGATTCCTTGTCGTAGGTGTCATCTACCTTCTTCTCAAAGTCCTTTATCTTTTCGCTCAGGGGTTTGAGTATCTCATCCAGTTTTGTCCTGTTCTGCTCGGTGAATTTCTTCGTTTTCTCTTCAAGGATTTCATTCGCAAGGTTCCTGAACTCGTTCCTGAAATTATCCTGGAGCTTCTCTATATCTTTTTTTAAGGTGGACAACTTTTCAACCAGGCCCTCATTTTCGGTGGTTTTGCGCGATAGCTGTGAACCGAGCTCGTTGATCAGTGTTTCTTTCTCTTTCAGCTGCAGCTGTAATGCAACGTTCTGCTGGTCCAGCATCCTGCCCCGTTCTTCCGCCGTTATCTTCGCAGAATTCAATGCTTCAGACTGTTTGCGTAAGGCGTCGATGTCAGGAGCGGATATATCCTGTAACTTGGGTCGGAGGCGGAAAATAATTATGCCAAACCCTGCAATTACTATCAGGCCGGTTACGATGATTAAAGCTTCTTGCATCAGTCTAAAATACGATTTTATTTTTATTCAAGCGAAGCAACTTACACAAGCCGCATCAGGTGCAAGGAGCTTCCATTTTGCCTGCGAAACACATCATAACATCGCTCCGCTGCACCGTAGCGGCGGTGCAAGCTTGCGAGCGCAAGCGGCGGTGTAAAATTTTCGCGGGATGCACTTCAAGCTCGTAAGGAATGCATTTTTAATGTTGTAAAAGTAACAATTTCCGCTGTCATATTAACGACGTAATCGTACTTTTGGCATCCAGTTTTCAACAATCATGACCCGCATAGGCATAATCTCCGACACCCACGGCAGGCTGCTGCCGAAAATCAGCGAATTCCTGAAAGGCGTTGATGAAATCTGGCATGCCGGCGATATCGGCTCTGCCGAAGTGATCACCGGCCTGAGAAAAGTTGCAGCATTAAGGGCTGTTTACGGTAATATCGACGGTACTGATGTACGGGTATTATGCCCCGAAGCCCTTGTATTCCAGGTCGAAAACCTGAAAGTCCTCATGACCCACATCGGCGGATACCCGGGAAGATATCATCCGCAGTCAAAAAAATTAATAGAACTTGAAAAACCCGGGCTGTTCGTTTGCGGCCACTCTCACATCCTCAAAGTGATCTATGATCATAAACATTCATTGCTGCATATCAACCCCGGCGCTGCCGGCAGCTACGGCTTGCACCAGTCCATAACGGCAGTGAGGCTGAAAATAGAAGGAAAGGACATGAAAGACCTTGAGGTACTGGATATTCAAAGATAAACTTAGCGGAGCCTGTCGGCTGATCTCACCAGGTTTTCATCCTTGCGGATGTAACGGTTGGCAAGTACAAGGAAGATCAGGCTGATAAGAGGGCAGAAGGCACCGAACTGGTAAGCAGGCTGGATGCCGGTAAGTTTCTGTACAGAACTCATGTAGTACATCAGGACAACTATTACCAGGACAATGGTAATCAGGATGTTGAATGCAAGTATTTTTATCTGGAGCTGGCGGTTTTTATAAAGGAACAGGGTTAGGATTGGGAGTATTATGCATACCGAGACCAGGGCTAAAAGAGGATAGCCATACCAGGAGGCGGTAAGGAATCTCGGGTTGGGATCCATGCATTTGAGCCCTGTGGCCAGGAGTTTATAGTTTCCGAGTTCGGTGCCGCTGAAAAAATCGGCTATGGGAAAGAAAAGCATCAGCACCGCAGCTGCAGCGGCGATTGCAAGAAACAGGCTTTGAATACGTTGGATCATAAACTGCAATTATTTTATACCTCGCAAAGTTCGGCAATTTTTAGGAAAGCAGGAAATATTTTTGACATTGGAAATTTATATCGTATATTTGCAGCGGATATCGTTCCCATCATATCTCAAAGTATTTTCACTAAACAATTCTTTAAACACCATTCCATTCATTCGATTTAATGGTAATCCTAAACCAAATTCATTTTTTACATGTATGATATTATATCACTCGACAGCAAAGAGCTGAACGAGTTAAGG
>JBAXBP010000298.1:0-3358 GCA_037141915.1 Bacteroidota bacterium
CGTTTTCCCATTATAATGGTATGTCCGCTGGTGATTTGTTTAAAACGTTTCAGATCCTCAGGGATATGCCAAAGGAGATCATTATCCTTTCCTATGGCCAGGTTCTCGGCTATTGCAACTATGATTGACAGCATAATACAAAGTTAAACAGAAATTTCACCCTTGATGTGCGGGTGTGACTGGTAATCACTTACGATAAAGTCTTCAAACCTGAAGTTAAGGATATTGTTTACCTCAGGATTAATCGTCATTTTTGGCAGGGAAAACGGGGAGCGGGTAAGCTGAAGTTTCACCTGTTCCAGGTGGTTAAGGTAGATATGGGCATCACCCAGGGTATGAACGAACTCGCCGGGCTTAAGGCCCGTGACCTGGGCCATCATCATGAGCAACAGCGCGTAGGAAGAAATGTTGAAAGGCACCCCGAGAAAAATGTCGCAGGAGCGCTGGTACATCTGGCAGGAGAGTTTACCGTTAGCCACATAGAACTGGAACATGAGGTGGCAGGGTGGCAGAGCCATGATATCAAGTTCTCCAACATTCCATGCACTGACAATATGCCTGCGCGAATCGGGATTTTTCTTAATGGATTCAACCACCTGTGAAATCTGGTCGATATGGGTTCCGTCGTACTTTGGCCAGAATCGCCATTGATACCCATAGATATGACCCAGCTCACCATCGGGCCCTGCCCATTCATCCCAGATGGAAACCTTGTTTTCATGAAGGTATTTCACATTGGTGGCACCCTGCAGGAACCAAAGCAGTTCATGGATGATGGATCTCAGGTGAAGTTTTTTTGTGGTCATCATAGGAAAACCTTCGGCCAGGTCAAATCTCATCTGGTACCCGAAAACACTTAGTGTGCCTGTGCCTGTGCGGTCTTCTTTCCTGACCCCTGTCCTGAGGACAAAATCAAGAAGATCAAGATATTGTTTCATATTTACTTCCTGGGCTTGTTACGGCGGTTCAGTTCATCACGGATTCGGGAAGCTTTTTCATACTCCTCATTTTCTACCGCTGCCTGCAGGTTTTCCTTAAGTTCATCTTCTGACAAACCCGAAAATTCCTGTTTCGGGGACATCTTCTGCCTGGTTTCAGTGTTTACAGCGGCAGGAGGATCTGCATCCTCCTCCACCATAATGGAAGCAGCTTTCATGATATCCTCATAGGTATAGATAGGACAATTGAAACGAAGAGCAAGTGCAATCGCATCCGAAGTGCGGGAATCCACCTCCTCAATCCTGCTTCCGTCAGTGCAGACCAACTGGGCATAAAAAACCCCCTCGTGAAATTTGTTTATCACGATCTCGCTCACTTCAATACTGAAAGCATCGGCAAAATATTTAAACAGATCATGGGTAAGAGGACGGGGCGTTTTTATCTTTTCAAGTTCTATCGCGATAGCCTGGGCTTCGAACCCGCCTATGATTATCGGCAGCCTTCGTTTGCCATTCTTCTCACCGAGGATCAGGGCATAAGCCCCTGTCTGGGACTGACTGTAAGACATACCGATGATCTCTAACCTGATTTTCTCCACTGGAGGGTAATGCTGATTCCTAGTACAAACTTACGGCTATTCTTCCGGATTTTAATTAAATTCCTCATGAAAAATATAACTTTATATTGGAATGTTACGAAAATCCTTTATAAATTTGGGACCCAATATGTAACTTTTTATATATGAAAAGATTGATCATACTATTTGCGGCCTTTGTGCTGCCATTATCAATGTTTGCCTCTGAAGCAGACCTTAAAATCCCTGCCCTGACATCCTCGCAGAACAACCTGCTAATGTTCGGGTTCCTGATTTGTTTGCTGGGAATGCTCTTCGGGTACTACCAGTTCCAGAAAGTCAGGAAGCTAGGCGCACACCAGTCAATGCTGGATGTCGCCACGATCATTTTTGAAACCTGCAAGACTTATCTTATCCAGCAGGGCAAGTTCCTGGTGATGCTGTTTGCCATCATTGGTCTTTGCATTGCGTTTTATTTTGGTTTTCTGCAGGCCATGCCTTTCGGCGGCGTCCTGCTGATCCTCTCCTGGACTGTCATCGGGATCCTCGGATCCTACGGTGTTGCCTGGTTTGGTATCAGGATGAACACTCTTGCAAACAGCAGGATGGCATTTGCCTCCCTCGAGCGCAAGCCTATTAAATTATTGAACATCCCCCTGGATTCCGGGATGAGTATCGGGGTCATGCTCATCTGTGTTGAGCTGATCATGATGCTTATTATCTTATTATTTGTTCCCAGGGAATTTGCCGGAGCCAGCTTTATCGGTTTTGCCATCGGTGAATCACTTGGCGCATCTGCCCTGCGTATTGCAGGCGGTATCTTTACCAAGATCGCCGATATCGGTTCCGACCTCATGAAGGTGGTTTTCAAGATCAAGGAAGACGATCCCAGGAACCCCGGTGTTATTGCAGACTGTACCGGCGACAATGCAGGAGACAGCGTAGGCCCGACAGCCGATGGTTTTGAAACCTACGGTGTAACGGGAGTTGCTCTCATCAGCTTCATCGTACTCGCCGTTGTTAAAGGGGGAGATTTCCTCGAACACCAGAAGGAATTACTGACCTGGATATTTGTAATGCGCGTGCTGATGGTCATCACGTCAATTACCGCATTTTACATCAACAAAGCCCTCAGCCAGGCTCTTTACAGCAAACAGGATGACATAGATTTTGAGCGCCCGCTGACCAACCTGGTATGGATCACTTCCATTTTATCAATCATCGTTACATTCATCGCAAGCAAAGTAATGATCGGCGACCTGGCCAACAATCTCTGGCTCACACTTTCGATCATCATCAGCTGCGGAACCCTCGGTGCTGCCCTTATCCCCGAATTCACCAAGATCTTCACCAGCCCCAAATCAAGGCATGTAAATGAAGTCGTTACCGCATCACGTGAAGGCGGTGCCTCCCTTAACATCCTTTCGGGCCTCGTTGCAGGTAACTTCAGCGCATTCTGGCAGGGAATGGTATTCCTGGTGCTCATGTTCGTTGCATACCTCGCAAGCAAACACGGTCTGGATGCTTATATGACCTATCCTTCAATTTTCGCTTTCGGCCTTGTAGCTTTCGGGTTCCTCGGCATGGGACCCGTTACCATCGCTGTTGACAGTTACGGCCCTGTTACCGACAATGCACAATCAGTGTATGAACTTTCGCTTATCGAAGAAGACAAGGAAAAGGCATCGAGGGAAATTGAAAAAGAATTCGGGTTCAAACCTGATTTTGAAAAAGCAAAACATTACCTCGAAGCCAACGACGGGGCAGGGAACACCTTCAAAGCCACTGCAAAACCTGTGCTCATCGGCACTGCAGTAGTCGGCGCCACCACCATGATCTTTTCAC
>JBAXBP010000299.1:0-3337 GCA_037141915.1 Bacteroidota bacterium
TGAGCCAGGATCAAACTCTCCATTGTATAAGGAAAATTTAATGCCTCAGGTTAACCATTACCAAAGAAATTGATTAGAAACTTAGAGTTACTATATCTCTGGGATATTTGCTACTTATTTTACTTCAAACTTTCAAAGAACTTTTATTTCGGACCCTCTCGGGTACTGTGTTCAAAATTGGACTGCAAAATTACAAACTTTTTCGTTACCTCCAAACTTTTTTTACATTTTTTGTAAAAAAGTTTTTCACTTTCCGAAAACCCCCGTTATTCCTGGGCTTTCTTGTTTCATTCGCAGCTTTAATAAAAGAACATCGAAATTGGAGTGCAAAATTACATCTTTATTTCATACAAAAAACAAAAATCTATCTTTTTTTCAATTATTTCTTTATACAATAATATATAAGAAAAACAATTGAACCCCGTAATTCACGTTTCTGTTGTACCTTTGTACTGTTATCAAGGGAAAGAGTTACGATTGAATAACGAAAAAACACCTATAGACACTGCTATATGAGAAAATCTACTGCTATAACCTTCATTGTAATTTTATCGGTTATCGTCAGCTTTACCGCAAAATCACAGGATTCATTGAATATATTCCACCCCGTTAAACACGCTCCGCCAAAAGACAACTTCTGGAGAAGAATGGCCGTTGGCGGCAACGTTGGATTCCAGTTCGGGACTGTCACCGGCATCATGCTCTCACCGGAAGTGCGCGTTCGCACGTTCGACCAGTTATATGTCGGACTGGGCTTTACATACCAGTATTTCCTCTACAGGGACTACTACTACGATTTTAAAAATAACGAGTATCTGGATTTTTCATCCAATGTTTTCGGTGGAAGGATTTACCTGCGTTATTACCTGAGGAGCATATTCAATAACTGGCTCGGTAACATCTTCGCACATGCCGAATATGAATACCTGGCTTACGTTGAACCCTACCATTATGATATTAATGGCCATATTTTAGACCCGTACAACAATATTGTTTCTCCCGGAAACACTACGATCTCGTACAACAGCGTACTGGTTGGAGCAGGCTATTCCCAGCCTATAGGCGGACGTGTATTCATGGACGTCATTCTCCTGTTCAACCTCAACAATTCCTATTACTCCCCCTATTCAAACCCGGTGTTCCGCATAGGGGTGGGAGTGGGGTTGTAAAAAGCGAAAAGCGAAAGGCGAAAGGCGAAAAGCGAAAAGCGAAAGGCGAAATCGTTCACAGCTTTGCAACGCCGCATTTAACAAGCTCCTTGCACCTGATGCAGCTTGTGCAAAATGCTTCACTTCTTAAAATTTCGCTTTTCGCCTTTTAAAAGGACAGCATCTCCCCTGTATACTCGAAAATAAACCCTGCCATCTCCAGGGTAAGGCTTATCCCAGGGACCTGGCGGTATGGGACTTTGTCTCCTGAACCGGCAGCAGACACAAGCTTTTCGGAATAATCCAGGATCCCGGTCATACCGGTGTAATTGATGGTTTCAGGCCTGTCCAAAGGCGTGTGATAATCCTGGTGCAGCCCGGTATTGAGGTAGAGCACGGGTATTCCTTTCCTGTAAAATGCTTCCTGGTCGGAATAGGGCAGGGATGGGGCAATCTTCTTCAGATGAAAACCGGGGTGTTTTACATCCCTGTATAGCTGCTTCCATCGTGTTGAACTCCCCGAAGCCTCTGCAGTTACCTGCATTCCTTCGCAGCCAAGCCTCCCTATCATATCGAAGTTCACCATGAAATTTACCGAATCCCTGAAGGATGGTTTCATAGCTTTAACAAAGAATTCCGATCCGAACAATCCCTTTTCCTCGGCCGAAAAGAAAATTACGAGGTAATTGTTCTTCGGATCCCTGTGTACTGAATAATGTCTTGCAAGCTCCAGTATGCCTGCTGTTCCGCTGGCATTGTCATCAGCCCCCACACAATATGCCTCTTTATACTTCTTATCCTCGCTTTTCCCCAGATGGTCATAATGAGCGCCAAGTATAATGGTTCGTGGAGCCTTGTTATCTATATACGCGGTTATATTGTGATAGGTTTGAGTGCTCCTGTTTATATAAACTGCCAGGGTTACCGGGTCGGACGGATGTTCCCGGATAAAATCCGCGACCTCCTGCGTGACATAAATCACAGGGATCGTGAGTGTGTCGTTCAGGGAAAAATCAAACAGCCTTTTCCTGTAAAGCCCCGGGTCATCGTAGAAAATAATTCCGGCAGCACCCTTTGTTACTGCGTTTGCCATTCTGAAAGCAGGGCTGAGGTCATCCCTCATTGATTTATTCCCTGAGAGTTTGCGAGGTGCGGCAAGATCGATCATTACAATCTTCCCGCTTGGGTCGCGTATGCTTCTGTAATCGTCAATCCCCGCTCCAGGTATTACCAGCCCATACCCTGCATCCACACATAAGGAGGTTACCGAATCATTCGCAGAATACGTGCTTATCCCGAAGTCATATCTCCATTCAAACGGCTTGTTCCCGACTTTGAGCTGCGGCCTTTTCGGGAACTGAAACCCTGCATGGGGAAAGGACTGGAGATAGTTGCCGGCGGTCCATGGAGGGACCCCTGCTTCCTTCAGCCTGCTGATGATGTAGGTGTAAGCCTTCTTTTCGCCTTCTGTGCCGGCCTCCCTTCCTTCAAGGGAATCGGAAGCCAGGACATAGATGTCGTGGCGTATCCTTTCGAGAACTGAGGAATCGGAGAAACCGAACTGGGCAAAAGCCTGAAGGCCGGGGAGGCACGCAAGTAATACCAGGCAGACTAAGCGCATAAAGTGTGTGTTGTCGGATGAGGATGCAGGATGCGAGATATCCTGCATCCTGTTTCTCAGATCTCTTTAAGTACTTCCAGCGTCAGCTCCCAGAATTTAGTCACCGAACCAATATGAAGCCTTTCCATGGGCGAATGCGCCCCCCTGATGGTCGGTCCGAACGAAACCATATCCATACCCGGGTATATCGCGCCTATCAATCCGCATTCAAGCCCTGCGTGAATAGCCAGCACTTCAGGTTCCTTCCCGAAAAGCGTATTGTACGACTTCACCGTCAGCTTCAGCAGTTCAGAGCCGGGATCAGGTTTCCATCCCGGATACCCTTTAGTTTGCTCAACCTTTGCCCCGGCCATTCTGAACACCGTTGCGACCATGTCGCCGGCATCTTTTTTTGAAGATTCCACCGAACTGCGCTGGCTTGTCGTAATGACTACTTTCCCCTCCTGCTCTTTTACAGAGGCCAGGTTTGTTGATGTCTCAACGAAATTCGGGATCTCCCTCGACATGGCGAGAACGCCGTGGGGGCAGGCATATGCTGCGTTCAGGACGTTAGTCTGCAAGTCCCTTG
>JBAXBP010000300.1:0-3313 GCA_037141915.1 Bacteroidota bacterium
CATGGCATATCGTACAGGAAGCCCAGTTCCCCACCACGCTGATACAAAAGTTATTGACCTGGTTGCGTTTCCCCAAAAGGATGTCTTTCCCGTTTCTCACGGCATCACCGCTGATCCAGGTCCAGTGAGCGGTTTGCATGACCTCTTTGGCGCTGTTCTTATGGCATTTGAGGCAGGCTTTTGTGACCGACTGGGGTGAAGCAGATTTGTTTTTAAAAAACGCACTGTGGTCCAGGTGCGCTATAGCTCGTCCTGCGATAGGATTTTCAGGTACCGGCGCAGAGCCGTCATTATTCCGGTGGCTCCGGGTACATGCGTTGACAACAAAAATCAACAGAAACGCTGTAAGGGTGAACCGAAGCGTGTAAGGCACATACTTTAAATATCTCATAATTTCACTTGGAATGTTACTTGCCAATCCTGAACAAGCACTTTGGAATTGGGTAAAAAACCGCAGCAAAATTACAGTTTACCCTAACATATATACTAAGTTCAATAACTCCCTATAATCTTCCGTACAATCTATAAATGACGGTAATTCAAAGGACTACCACGTTTTACCGGTTGTGGGGTGTCGAATGTCACAAGAGAAAGTGACAAGAAGCACAATACAAGAAGATGTACGACACATCACAATGTATATACTCATCACTTTAAGCAAGAGTAAGAACCCCTGGAAGGGAAAAATTATAGCTTTGTTAAACCAAATAAATCAACTGAACCATGGCAAACGTTTACTGCATGTACTGCGGAAGCCGGAACTCCAGTATTTCCAGCCTCACCGGCGGCACCTGCCCCCGGAATTCTCATGGGAAATACCATGTACCGGTAAGATAGGGAATTATCCCAGTTTCCTTTTATTGACTGCGGATGGGGGAGCAGCTGGATTCAATCATGTGCTCGCAACGCGAAACAGCTCAGCGATGCCCGCAGGAACAGCAAGGTTTGTCGGATCGGAGGAGGGGCCCGGAACAATTAAACCTTTACCGCTTTTTATCATTACACCTGCGTTTCCGGTAAGGAATCTTGCATTATATTTGCTTTAACAAAGTATAAGAAAGATTTGAATCTGACTTTTTCTTCCCATCAGGGTTTGCCTGGACGGAAGCGTTAAACCAGCGTTCTATGAAGAATTATGGCTTTTTCCTCGGTGTTCTGTGTTTACTGATGACATTCCACGCGTTTACTTATGCCTCCCCCGGCAAGGTGATCGTAAACGGCAGGTACATTAAAAATGACAGCTGCAGGGATTTCACGAAAAAGCTCCCGCCGGGGGTTATACTGCAGATGAAAGATCCCTGCGCAATTGAATGCCGCTGGTTCCCGGTAAACGACAGGGAAAACATCAGCATCATGGAATTAAATCCCGACGGCAATGGTGAATTTCATTTGGAGCTTCCTGCAAAAAGCCTTTCATTTATAACCATCCACAGCGTTTATCACGGAAGGTCCTTCTACGTCTATCCCGGGGATACCCTTTGGGTCATGATCAATGATAAGGATACTGCAAATCCTTTCAGTTACAAGGCAAGATTCGACCTGGCCCAGGAATTATATGTGACCCAGGCCCCCAGGTGGAATTCCTACAAGGGTTTTGAACGCTGGAGAAAGCCTTTGAATGACAATTTACTCCGGTATTACCAGGTATTTGTCGACAGTTGCCTCAAACCCTATACCAGCATGCGCAGGGAAAATTCCTGCACCCGTGAATTTTTCGATTTTGTTGCCACCGAATTACGGTACGATGCAGCATACCAGTTATCCCAGACTCTCTGGAGCAGGTATGAGTTTGACAGTCTGTCCGCTTCCGATAAAACCAGGATCATTGGCCTGCTTGACAAGCTCTATGCTGACACACCCCTGCAATGCCGCACTATTATTACTCCCTGCGGAACAGGGTTCACCGATTACATCCTCACCTGGATATGGCTGCAATACCTTAAAGCCGGAAAAATCACCGATAAGTACAAAGGACCGCCATCCCTGTTGTCCGGGAAACTGCAGATGGTGAAAAGCCAGCTTACTCCCCGCGCCTACGAGCTTTTTGCCATGGACCTGATAGATACACATGCCCAGAGAATGGACACCATCGCACTTTATGCTTTCGAACAGCTGAAGAAGGAATACCCGAAGCTGGAAACCGATTATGAAAAGAACTATAAGTCCACCCTGGCAAACATTCAGCATCTGCTTGATTTTATGGAAGCATCCAGGTTAAAAACCTCGCAGGGAATAAGATTCATCGATGGGGCTGCGATCAACACCCTGGAGGACCTGGCCGCCCTTTTCCCCGGCCGCAAAGTTTATGTGGATATGTGGGCTACCTGGTGCTCCCCCTGTTTAAAACTTTTCGAGTACAATACCCGCATCAGGGATTTCCTCAAAGAGCACGATATCACTGAAGTGTTTTTATCGCTCGATAAGGACAGTGTCAAATGGAAGACCGCCGTTAAATATTACAGGCTGGAAGGCGCGAACATCATGGCCAGCCAATCCCTTCGAAAGGATCTCATAAAGGCCCTGGACTGGAATGGAGGCATCCCCAGGTTTTTCATTATCAGCCGTGACGGCAAATTGCAGGAGAACGATGCCTTTCAACCGGTAGCCAAAGATAAACTGATGGATCAGCTGTTAAAGGAATAATTGGCTTCTTCGGTCACATTGCGTTCTTAAACACTCACCACTTATTCCGCAATGTGCAGACAACCCTTTGACAAGAAAACCTGTCATATTGATATTATTCGTATTTTTATTCCCATGCTTTTGAAATCTTTACGGTTTTGCATTGTGGCAGTCATCTTAATGGGATTCTGTTCATCAGGTATTTCCCAGCAGCTGGTTTTCGAAATGAAATATACGGGGATCACCACCCTCCCTCCCTGTTTCGTATATAAGCGGGCATTGCCAAGGCAACTCTCGGAGTTGTCCGACGGATCCATGCTTATCATGGGTGACTGTTATTCCATGGATACCACGAATGTCAATGCCAGCGAGGCTTATCATGACCTGAAAAAGCTGGATTCCCAGGGCAACATCACCTGGACACAATATATCAGGCCTGATACTATTTTAAACAATAATGTTTTCATTGACCTTACCTCCTTCCAGGTTCTTGATAACGGCGACATCCTTCTGGTTGGTGAAAAGGAGGGAAGCATGTTCGGCGCGCGTGTGGTCCATCTCATCCTGCTTGACCCTGGCGGAAATCACCTGTTTGATACCACCTATGCCAATGGTTTCACGAACTATATTTATACTGTGCCTGCAGGAAGTGCCCGTTGCAGCGATGGTTATGTAATTGCAGGCCAAACCT
>JBAXBP010000301.1:0-3270 GCA_037141915.1 Bacteroidota bacterium
TTGAAGGAGTGAATACCCCCGATGAAACCCCCTGTCCCGAGTAAGTGCCTCCCACCGGTATTCCGCCCTTGAGCTGCAACGGGGCAGCGCTGAGGATCGTAATACTGTCAAAACAAAGAGTAAACGAAACGGCAGGTGCCGGTAAAGAGATCATAATGATACTGCTTGTCGTGGGATTATTCAGTGTACACGGTAGATTTGAATTAAGGGTACAACTTACCAGGTCCCCATTGACAGGATTATAAGTGAAAGTGGAATTGTTGCTCCCTGCATTCCCGCCATTCACCTTCCATTGATAAGACGGCAAACCCCCTCCATTGGTTGGAGTCGCCGTAAACGTTACTGCGGTTCCTGAACAGAAAGGATTGGCCGAAGGCGAGACGGCAATACTTACGGGCAGGTTCGGGTTGACTGTCATGGTAAGTGAATTACTTGTTGCAGGGTTCCCCGACGGGCAAAGGGCATTGGAAGTCAACACGCAAGTGATAATATCCCCGTTGATGGGGGTATAAGAATAGGATGAGGTATTTGCACCGGCATTTGTACCATTCACTTTCCACTGGTAAACCGGTGTTGAACCCCCGTTCGTGGCTGCGGCTGTAAAGGTGATTAGAGTTCCTGCACAAACATTATTGTCTGAAGCCAAAATGCTCAGGCTAACCGGAAGCGGATCGATGACGGTTGCAACAAGCACATTCGAGGCGACTGCCCCGGTCCAATCCTGCATGCAGTCAACCCTCGCAAGTCGTTTATACCAGGTCGTTTGTGTTATGGCAACCGGATTAAAGGATGCAGAATTACTCCCTGCAATATCGGTAAACCCTGAACTGCTGCTTACGATAGATTGCTGCCACTTGTATTCAAGCGTCCCGGTCTGTCCGGTCGGAGAAGTGAGATTATCCAATGTGGCGGGTGTATAACTGCTGCAGCCGCTCTGATCATTGCCGATCACACCTCCGTAGTCGGGATTGGTACATGGGGGGGTATAAGTCCAGGTGACCACTGATGTGTTGGAATTATAACCAAAACAATCGCCATAAACATTGTCCGTTCCGGGGGTGGTTCCTGTTTGCGTATAGCAATACACGGCATTTCCTGATGCATCGGTATATGCATTTCCGCTGAGGGGATTGATACCGCTGACATGAAAATTGACCAGTACGCCCGCAACCGGGTTTGAGAGGTTATCAAGGACATTTGCAGTTAAGCAAACGCTTGAAACGTTCAGCTGGCCGGTGGCGGTAAGCGGTGACAAGGTAACGCTGTTTACGGTTCCCACGGGCGAAAGGGAACATCCCCCGGTATATCCGTATGAATCCATATAATTCCATCCATATATAAAAACACCAAACGGAGAAGTACTGTTGAATGTGTGTGATCCTTGGGTGACAGACCGTTGTGCGCCGTAAAAACCGGTGATACCGATCTGGGTAAAAGCGCTTGAAGGGATTAAAACACCATCCTGGTAAATTAGACTGATGGCATTTGAAGGTGCGATGATATTCACCCAATGGCTTGTGAAACCGGCAACATTAACAACGGTGTAACTGGTAAGGAACTGTTCTTCAGGTGGAATGATTAACATAAAAGGATCACCGTTGTTGCCTGAACATCCCTGTCCCTTGGCAAACTGGGCAAGAAAACTTGCATGGTTTGTTGAAATGGAGTTGTACCCGGTAAGGATTGCTTCATAATGATCGCCGGTATTGATCGTTGCATCCAGAACGCCGTTTACAGTTACTGTCGTCCCATCCTCCGCTGCCAGGACCCTGAAAACATCCCCGCTTGCATCGCGCCCGGCAAGAGGCACGGTCACAAAATTCTTGCCCCATGAATGATGTGGAAACATCTCTTCCACTATGTGGTCGCAGGAGATGCATCCTGCCGGAATATACACACAAGTCACCGATCCGAAAACCGCAACAGGGAAATTAGATTGAATCCTTGACCCGGTCAGATCGTCATTTAAATTCGTGGCTTTGACAAAATAGGTTTCTCCGGTGTTGAGGTTCACATTTGTCGTTGTGTTTGCCTGGTGATTGTATGCTGTCAGAGTTGTTCCGTCCTGTGTCGCAACTACACTGAAACAGCTTCCCGTACTTACAGTATTACTATATGTCATTACCGTGTAATCAAGGCCTAAGGCATTGACTGGTAATGCAAGGAACGCGTCTGAAGAGAGAGTTTTATGATTGAGCCCGTAAACCGTTATCGGATCAACCGAAGTGATCCTGATCCCTTTATTCTCGACACCACTCTGCAAAACAACATCAGAGGGAAGTGTCAACTGTGTTACCACACCAGGAATGACCGTAAAATTTTGATTTACCCCTGGGTAAGCTGAATATACCGATCCGCTGGTGGCAACAGCGGATGAAATATGCAATTCTATGTTCGCTGTTCCCAGGTTGGGAGGGAATGCGACCCAGAAATCAGTACCCACGCTGGTAATCGTTTGTGAAACCACCGGGCTGATGATCCAAAGAAAAAATAATACCGACAGTAACTTTTTCTTCAACATCTTTTCTTATTCAAGGATTTGTACATAGTACATGGTACATTGAACATTTTTACTACATCGCTTCTGGCTATTTATTCGCACCAAATTACTTCCTCTATTTACTCATTTTGGCTTCGCTAAACACGATTCACGATTCACGATTCACGGTTCACGATTCACGGCTCACGGTTTTAGTCCTTCAGACATCTCACCGCAAAGGCATTCGAGCGGTTCGAGTAGTAATCGGAAACGCTGAAATTCACCTGGTTCATCCCGTGGGATATGGCTTTTACTGAACCATAGGGGTTTGAGGTCCAGTAAATGCTTGCAAATCCCTGGTATTTCCAGGTGAAACTGCTGTATTCAAACCCGCCGGCTTTGGCCCTGAAACCATTGAAGACAAAGTCCTGCAGGGGTTTGGCAGCCAATCCCTGGCCGAGGCTTGAATTGAATAAGTTAAGCCAGTCAGACTGCGTCGGCATATGCCAGCCCGGGGGACAAAGCCCCTTTGCCCCGGGAGAGGCCGAATAAGCCATCACTTCATCCCATTGATACAGTCCGCCGTAAAGAGTGCAATTTGCCGCGTCATTGGAATAACAGTATTTTTCATTGATGCAATTATCCGTTTGCGCTGTATTGCCCTGCACCATACTACCGTAATTGAGATTTTGCTGCATCCAGCACTGGCTTCCGATCTGAACGGTGGGGTAGACTTTATTATCCCGGATATCGGTCAGGCTCTGACCGCAGCTGAATGAAGGAACGGCCAG
>JBAXBP010000302.1:0-3255 GCA_037141915.1 Bacteroidota bacterium
ACGGGACCCCGATAAGGTTGCAAAGTTAAGGATTTTGCTAACAATTGCTTCAGGGTTTGCTCCGAAATTCTATATTTGCTAATCAAAAACTCAGTCGCGGGTGCAATATTCGATTGAATTATTCGTCGGCAGTAGGCAGTCGGCAGTCAGCAGTCAAAAGAAAAAATAAAATAATGAATTCTGATCAGGAAGGTAACGGCGTAACACCCAATGGTGAATTACCGGAACTGGAATCGGGCTCTCTTTCCCAGACGATCCATCTGAATGATATGTACCAGGGCTGGTTCCTGGATTATGCTTCATATGTAATCCTTGAGCGGGCTGTGCCTGAGATAGACGACGGGCTGAAACCCGTTCAGAGGCGCATACTGCATGCGATGAAAGAACTTGACGACGGGAGGTACAACAAGGTTGCCAACATCATCGGCCATACCATGAAGTACCATCCTCACGGAGATGCTTCCATTGGGGATGCACTGGTGCAGCTTGGGCAGAAAGACCTGCTGGTCGATTGCCAGGGTAACTGGGGAAATATTCTTACCGGCGACAGCGCCGCAGCTGCTAGATATATAGAGGCCAGGCTCACGAAATTTGCACTTGAGGTGCTGTTCAATCCGAAGACAACAAAATGGAAATCCTCATACGACGGAAGGAACAAGGAGCCTATGGCGCTGCCTTCCAAATTCCCCTTGCTTCTTGCACAGGGAGTTGAGGGCATTGCAGTAGGCCTCGCATCAAAGATACTTTCACATAATTTCAACGAACTGATCGATGCATCCATAAAAATCCTTCAGAATAAGGAATTTGACTTATTTCCTGATTTCCCCACCGGTGGCATGATAGACGTCTCAAAATATAACGACGGGATACGAGGAGGGAAAGTAAGGCTGAGGGCCAGGATAGTACAGGAAGACAAAAAGACCCTGAAGATCACTGAGATCCCTTACGGAACAACAACAGGGTCCATCATTGATTCCATTCTCACCGCTAACGATAAAGGCAAGATCAAGATTCGCAAGATCGACGACAATACTGCCGAAAACGTGGAAGTGATGATTTACCTGGCGCCGGGTGTTTCGCCTGATACCACGATGGATGCGCTTTATGCCTTCACTGAATGTGAAGTATCAATTTCACCGAACTCCTGTATTATTCAAAACGGTAAACCGGGATTCCCGGGAGTGTCGGAGATCCTGAGGAATAACACAAAGCAAACGGTTATACTCCTGAAAATGGAGTTGCAGATCCAGCTTGAAGAATTGAAAGAACATCTTCATTTTTCATCCCTTGAAAAGATATTTATTGAAAATGAGGTTTATGAAGGGATAAAGAAATGCAAAACCGATGAGGACATAGACACTGCTATACTTAAAGGACTGAAGCCATTTGCGAAACAGATCATCAGGGCAGTAAGCGAGGATGATATCAGGAGACTGAGAAAGATCCCGATTGAACGTATATCAAAGTTCAATTCCGACAAGTCTGATGAAGTGATGAAAGGCATCAGGATGGACATGGAGGAAGTTCAGAACCATCTTGATAATCTTACGGACTACGCGATAGAGTACTACCGGCAGATTCGAAAAAAATACGGGAAGAACCGCGACCGAAAAACCGAGATCAGGAATTTCGAGGTCATTGAAGCAGCGAAAGTTGCCGCAGCCAACGAAAAACTTTATGTTAACAGGGAAGAAGGGTTTGCCGGAACCGGTCTCAGGAAGGATGAGTACGTTTGCGACTGCTCAGATATCGATGATATTGTGATTTTCAGGGATGACGGCAGTTTTATTGTGACAAAGGTTGCAGAGAAGGTTTTTGTCGGCCAGAATGTAACATATATCAATGTCTTCCAGAAGAATGACAACCGCACGGTATATAATGTGATATACCGCGACGGCAAGAACGGGAAGATCATGGTCAAGCGATTCAGTGTTCTTGGAGTTACCCGTGATAAGGAATATTATGCCACCAAAGGCACACCCGGGTCGAAGATCCTGTATTTTACCGCAAATCCGAATGGGGAAGCTGAAGTCGTGAAAGTGGAACTGAAACCCAAGCCAAGGCTGAAGAAAACTTCGTTCGACTTTGATTTTGCTTCCCTGGCCATCAAGGGAAGATCGTCGATGGGCAACACCCTCAGCAAATATGCTGTAAGAAAGATCGAAATACGGCAGGAAGGAGTTTCAACCCTGGGGTCACTGAATATCTGGTATGATGATACGGTACAGAGGCTGAATACCGATGGCCGCGGGACTCTGCTGGGTGCATTTGCAGGTTCCGACAGGATACTGACCATAAACCAGAGCGGGGCCTATAAGGTTACATCCTTTGACCTGTCAACTCATTTTGATGAAGATATGATCTTTATCGCGAAGTTCGATCCTCTGAACATTTGCACTTCGGTTTACCAGGAGACTGACACTAAACTGTATTACATCAAACGCTTCACCATAGAACCCACTGAGAAAAAGGTCGAATTTGTTGAACCTGCTGATAAAATGGTTCTGTTCACGTTTGACAAATATCCCCAGGTGCAGATCCTTTTCGATATGAAACTGAAAACGAAGGGCGCTGAGTCGGAGATTTTATCAGTTCATGAATTTATAGGCGTTAAGGGTGTAAAAGCAAAGGGCAGGAAGGTCACTGTGTATCCAGTGAAAAAAATCGAATGGCTGGAACCCCTTCAGATTGCAGAACCTGTTGCAACGGCAGAAGCAATTCCACCTGTTGAGGTTCAGTCGGAAATACCAGTAATCATACCTGCCGAGGACCCCCTGCCTGAAGTTCAGGCCAGGGAGCCTGGAAAACGAAAACCTCCTGCCACTCAAAAAAAGACAGGAGGGGCAAAGCCCGGGCCGGGACAAAATCAGGATGAAGCAAAACCAGCTCCTGAAACCAGGCCTATTGTTGATCCTAAGCCTGCAGCCCGGCCCAAGCCGGCAAAAGGCGGCGTTACAGGTAAAGAAGTAAAGCAGGCCCCGGCGGCAGAACCCGGACCCGGAGCCAAGGGAAAGGCAGGAGAAAAACCTCCGGCCGTTAAGCAGGGTAAAAGGAAGTCCATAGAAGAAATAAAAGGTGAACAGATGGAACTTTTTTGAGAATGAAGATGTTTACCCGGATTATTTGCAATCAGTATCATGAACGACAATAAAATACTTCCCCTTACCAGGGATGTTACCTGGATCGGTGTTCTTGACCGCGACATAGTGACGTTTGATGTGGTTATGGAAATGAAGTTCGGAACCACTTATAATT
>JBAXBP010000303.1:0-3219 GCA_037141915.1 Bacteroidota bacterium
TACCTTTGTTAAACCATTCTATAAAAAAGTCCGATTAATAGGGGGCTAGGCCAATGGCTCGGTTATTACGGTGGAGATAAATCAACATCTGTCATCGTGACCGGACAAGACACCCACAGCCTTAACTTGGATCCTTCTTTTGCAAATGCTGGCGGGTCAAACGCATCGAATTATATCCCTGGAGCACTATTACCTGCCGCAACAGGTACTGGTGTCACCACCGACTATGGGGGCTCAGCCCGTTCTGGGTCATCACCCGAGATGGGAGCCTGGGAAAAGAACAACACACTTTCATGGACCGGATCTTCTTCTACCGACTGGTCGGTTGCAGGTAACTGGGACCTGGGTTCTGTACCCCTGGCTTCATCCAACGTGAGTATTCCCTCTGCTCCGACGAATCAGCCCCATATTACTTCCTCGATCAGCAGCCCGGCGGTTTGCAATAACCTGACAATACAATCCGGCGCTGTTCTGACCATCGATCCCCAAAAGGCCCTCACGGTGAACGGTACCTTCACCAACAACAATGGTACAAGCGGCCTGGTGATAAGCAGCGATTACACCGGAACCGGATCTCTTATACAGAATACCACTTCGGTAGCCGCTACAGTACAAAGGTATATAACCGGAAACACCACCCTTACTGCCAATATGTATCATATGGTCTCCATCCCTTTATATTATGACAGTCCGACTTCAAACCTTTTCCTGGGCTCCTATCTGTATAAACTGGACCCTACACAGGTTGATCCCACTAACAGCAACTATTATGGATTATGGGTCAATATGGGGACTTCGATATCAAACCCGCTTTCTTGCAACACAGGTTATATGATCTATTACCCAAATACTTCAACCACTTATACATTCACCGGTAATTTGAATACCGGTTCATATTCTCTCGCTGTTTCAAACGGGGGCACTTATACCTTCAACCTGGTCCCCAATCCTTACCCCTCAGCCATTAACTGGGGCTCTTCGGGTGGATGGGTGAAAAACAATATTGGCTCCACCGCATATATCTGGCCTGCGGGTGCAGGGAACTATACAACAATAACAGCCAGCAGCAATTATAATGTACCTGCCGGACAGTCATTTATCGTGATGACCAGCGGATCCCCTACTCTCACAGTCAACAATAGTGCCTGCGTTCACAGTACCCAGTCTTTCTATAAATCATCCGAGACGAATACACTCAAAATATCGGCTCACTCCAATAATTATTATGACGAGACCTTTGTAAGCTTTGACAACTCTGCCAGCTCGGCGTTCGACCCTCAGCTCGACGGCTTCAAACTCTGGGGAGTTAAAGAGGCTCCCCAGCTGTGGACCGAAAAAGGAGAGTCCAGTCTGAGCATCAACAAGCGGCCTCCACCGTTGGGAGCTTTGATCGTTCCTCTTGACTTTAAGACGCACTACGTCGGACAGGTAACTCTTAACTTTACGGGTGTTGAAAGTTTTGATCCTTCTCTGCCGGTGAGGCTTCAGGACCATCTTAAAGGATTACTAACCGACTTAAGGCAGAACAGCACCTACGTCTTTACCCATGATACTACTAACAGTGAAAAAAGGTTCAGCCTGATCTTTGGCTATCCTGATGGGGTAGCTGCCAACGTTACCGATCAAGGCAAAGCTTTCATCAGCAACAGTCGGATCTACCTGGATGTCCCTTCAATGCAGGGGTATCTTGCCAATATAGCTGTGTATGATATGCTGGGACAGATCATCCGCAGTCAGGAAAAAACAATGGACGGGATCATCAGCATTGAAGCCCCTCTTGCGAAGGGTGTGTATATTGTAAGTGTTTCTTCGGAAGGCCGGAATTTTATAACCAAAGTCATTAACAAGTAAAATATACGATGATATGAAAAAGTTTATCTATGCCTCATTGATCGCCGTATTTGTATGTTTCGCAATGGCAGCACTGGCTGATGGACCTCCTCCACCTCCTCCTAATCCGTCGGGTGGCGGTGGCCCCGTGGGAGCTCCGATTGACGGCGGGCTTGGCATTTTGCTGGCCATGGGAGTCGCGTACGGTGGAAGGAAGTATTACCAGGCGCGGAAGTCAAAGAAAAAGCCCGCAAATATCGGGCTTTAACATTCCGGGGATAGATATGATGAGCTAAACAATGTCGTCGAAGGTGGCTTCGGAAGGCGATACAGGGGCCAGGGCTGAGGAATCCCTGCCGACTACCGTATCGGTATCCTGGAAATCTGCTTCGCCGGGTACAATGGGTGCCAGGTAGGGAAGGAGTGTGTTAAGATTATCTGCATCGGAATCGTAAAAATCAGCTTCGGCTGGTGTGCACGGTGCCAGTGTTGTTGGCGAGGCAGGGGAGGAACTGCTCAGGGTAACGAGATCGTTATCGCTGAAATCAGCTTCAACCGGAAGTACTGGAGCTAAAACCTTCAGCTCCTCTGCATTGAAATCAGAAACTAAGGTTGAAGGAACGGCCTCGTATAAAGGATAGGTGAGAGCCTCTGAGAAAATGGCCTGGGCTGAGGTCCCGTTTGCAAAAAGTAAGCCATACTGTAATCCGAGAACTGTCAATATTATGGAGAATGTTGCTTTCATTGGTTTTGGTATTTTGGTTGAATTAGTTTTTTGTCCTTTTGAACTTGATTCGAACATAAGACGTACCCCTTGGGGTAATGTTACAGTGGTTTAGTTTAAGGAGTTGTTTTAACAAAAATTTAACAAAAAGTTGATTATTAATAAATTACGCTACAAAGATATACTTTATTTAGACTCAGTAAGTTAAAAAATCGATAAATCTGCCTTAAATTCCGACGAAAGCCGGGAAAACATCGACGAATTTCTAAAAGGCGGAAAATCAAATAATTACATGTGGGCGTCGGCTAACTTGCCGTCTATCAGGTAGGACCCCAAACTTTGGGCGGTAAGGCAGGAGTGGACCGGCAGGATGCCGAGCAGGTCTCCCGGTCTGATTGAAGAAAACACTTCGGACGTAACTTTTACAATCCCGTGTTCCTGTGAAAGTCCGCTGACATAGCAATTCTTTAACGGAGCCGACCATCCCTTTCCGGAAAGCCTGCATACCAGTCCGAAAATCAGCTGTTCCCCGTACATTAAAGATTCTTTGGACAGATGAACGGCTCCTCCGTAAACCACGATCTCGTTTCTTGATGAATCTTTTGAAACAACCGGACAGGCAAGACAAACAGCAATGCTGCCGGTATAACAGCTTCCGATAACTG
>JBAXBP010000304.1:0-3192 GCA_037141915.1 Bacteroidota bacterium
CTTCCTTCCGGACCTGGGGGAGTTTGAAGGGAGCTGGTCGTATAAGACTTACCCGGTGCAAAGGTACAAAAATTAAGGCGAATGGCAAGGGAAAATCGTTTTTTTCGTATGTTTGTGGTGAACATGCCAAAAAAATGAACATCATGGAAGAGAAAAAAACTTCGGTAGCAGCAAATGCTCTTAATTATGGCTTAATCACAGGTGCAGTGATCATTGTTTACAACCTGCTGTTGTACATCGCCAATTTATACATGAACCAGGCATTAGGCTGGGTTGCATACCTTTTCCTTGTAGGAGGGATGGTATGGGGAACATTGGAGTACAGGAAAAAACTTGAAGGCGGATTTCTTACTTACGGGCAGGCATTCAGCTCCTGTTTTTTCATTGGTATGATTGCAGGTATCCTGGCGATCATATACATGTTTTTTTATGTAAAATATATTAACCCCGGAATTGTAAATGAGATTATGGAACAGTCGAGGCAGAAATTGCAGGAAAAAAACCTTACTGAAGACCAGATCGAAGCAGGGCTTGAGTGGACCCGTAAATTCACCACGCCGGGAATCATGACTGTTTTTGGTTTAATTGCCTATGCCTTTTTTTCCGCACTTCTTGGCCTGATTGCTTCTATTTTCCTGAAAAAGGTCGATCCCAACGCTCCCACATCTGCACTATAAACTTTACTGATGGATATTTCTGTTGTAATTCCGCTTCTGAACGAAGATGAGTCTATCCCTGAGCTCTCTGCATGGGTAGAAAAGGTCATGATTGAAAACGGGTTTTCCTGGGAGGTCATCTTCGTTGATGATGGCAGTTCCGATAATTCCTGGCAGATCATTGAACAGCTTGCCGCTAAAAACCCTGCATTCCGCGGAATAAAATTCAGGCGAAACTATGGAAAGGCAGCGGCACTCAATGTGGCATTCCAGGCTGCCGAAGGAGATGTTGTGATCACCATGGATGCCGACTTGCAGGACAGTCCTGATGAGATCCCCGAACTGTACCGGATGATCATGAAGGATGGTTTCGACCTGGTGTCGGGATGGAAGAAAAAACGTCACGATCCCATTTCGAAAACCATACCAACCCGGTTTTATAACTGGTCGGCAAGAAAAATGTCGGGTATTAAACTTCATGATTTTAACTGCGGCCTCAAAGCATACCGGAGCACTGTGGTGAAAAGCATAGAGGTCTATGGCGATATGCACCGTTATATTCCCTTCCTCGCCAAATGGGCAGGATTCAGGAAGATAGGGGAAAAAGTTGTCCACCATCAGAAACGTAAATACGGTAAAACCAAGTTTGGCCTCGACCGTTTTTATAAAGGCTACCTCGACCTGCTTACGATCTCCTTCATGTCGCGCTTTTCAAAACGCCCTATGCATTTCTTCGGTTTATGGGGAAGCCTGTTGTTCACTGCAGGTTTGATTATCGCAATTCACCTGACCTATGAAAAATTCTTTCACCAGGCCTTTAAAATGACCGAACGACCCTTATTCTTCTTTGGCCTTCTGGCGATGATCATGGGGACACTTTTATTCGTTGCCGGATTTCTCGGCGAACTGATCAGCAGGAATTCATCGGACAGGAATAATTACCTTGTCGAAAAGAAGGCAGGTTTCTGATCAGGCGTTATGTATAATTCTTTCATTAAACAATGATATCCTGTGGACCAGCAAGATATTAAGCGAAGGGCAGGTTTCCTTAAAAAGATTCAGATCTTTGAAGACTCTCCTGATATTCTCCTTGAACGCATTGCCGGGAGCCTCACCGAGATGGAAGTTTCGGAAGGCGACCATATCGTACTTAAGGGAGAGCTTGGAGATTCTATGTATATCATCCTCGACGGCAGGGTCAAGGTTCATGACGGGGAATACATTTTCACTATCCTTAAAACCGGCGACGTATTTGGAAAGTATTACCTCCTCGACCAGGAAGAAAGGTCGGCAACCGTAACTGCGCTTTCCCATACATTCTTGTACAGGTTCAGCCAGGGTGAATTCCAGAGGGTCACCCAGAATGAAAATACGGTATTTAAAGGCATGCTGAAAACCCTGGTGAGGCGTCTGCGCGATATGAATATTATTGAAGAGCAGCTGGCCGCCCAGAATACAGAGATACTGCGCCAGAAAGAAATACTTGAGACACAGAAACAGGAACTTGTAGAACTAAACGCAACAAAGGATAAATTCTTCTCTATCATTGCCCACGACCTGCGCAGCCCGATTTCTACCCTGATTTCCCTCTCTGAAGTTCTTCGCACCGATATGGACCTGCTGGATTCCTCCCAGCAGAAAGAAATTTTAGAGAGCCTTTACGATCTTTCAAAAAACTACCTGAAACTTCTTGATAACCTGCTGCAATGGGCCCGGGTGCAATCAGGAAGGATGGTGTCGGAACCCGTAAGATTTGAGCTGGCCTCGATCATACATGAAACGGTCGGCTTCTATCATCCGTATGCACTGGACAAGGAGATCAGGATACTTGAAAGGAACATCAGTCCTGTGATTGTAATGGCCGATAAAAATATGATCAGGGTTGTTCTCAGAAACCTGATATCCAATGCGATAAAATTCACGCAGCCTTCAGGTGAGATTCATGTTGTGATGATAGTAAAAGAAAGCTTTGTAGAAGTTACAGTTCAGGATAACGGACTTGGGATGTCGCCCGAGACACTTGACAATATGTTCAGGCTCGATAAGGCACAATCCATGATTGGGACTGCAGGCGAAAAAGGCACAGGACTGGGACTGCACCTGTGCAAAGAGTTTATTGAACTGAACCATGGTGTGATAAAAGTCGAAAGCCAGAAAGGTTTTGGCTCGGTCTTCTGCTTCACGGTCCCAAAACCCATATAAAGGCATGCCTCAGCCAGGTAACGTTATTTTGATCGGTTCGGCATATCCGCTCAGGGGAGGTCTTGCCACTTTTAACGAGCGCCTGGTAAGGGAGTATATTAAGCTTGGCTGGGAGGCCTCGATCTATACCTTCAGCCTGCAGTACCCTTCGCTGTTGTTCCCGGGTAAAACACAGTTTTCAACGGAACCTCCGCCCAAAGACCTGCCAATTAAGGTTAAACTGAATTCGGTCAACCCGTTGAACTGGCTTTCGGTCGGTAACGAGATCAAAAAGCTCAAGCCCGACCTTGTTCTCGTGAAATACTGGATGCCTTTCATGGCGCCATGTTTCGGA
>JBAXBP010000305.1:0-3122 GCA_037141915.1 Bacteroidota bacterium
AAACAGCTTATCGAGAAGGAAGGTATCAGTTGCACGGCCGAAATAGTTGAGGATGTGGAAAATGAGAAAGCACTCATCCCCACGGTATTGAACTATGCGGAAAAACAGGGGGATATCGATCTTATCATGATCATGACCCAGCAGGAATCAAGTGTGATAGAATTTTTCGTGGGATCCCGTGCCCAGGATTTCGTTCGCCTTTCGCCGATCCCGGTCATGTCGATCGCTCCGAAAGAACTTGGTTTCGTCTCGATATTCAGTTAAACCTGGCCCTTACTTTGAATATAATTATTACTCAGGCGGTCCATGGCAGGGCCGCTACAGGAACTGATTTTTGTTGGAATTTTGAGTACCTGCCTCTCAAAGTGCCCCCAACCTGGCGGGTAATGTCTGACCTCGATAATTTTGTGAATTATTTTAATTGGCATAAATATTAAAATTATTTTTTCAGGTCGATTAAATTATTAGTTTTACACTGAGGAAGCGGGCGGGAGCCGCAACTTTCCAGCCTTGACCAATGCATACCTGTATGTGCACCGGAATAAAAATAATTGTTTATGGTCACTTATCGCATCATAAGAACTAAGGGCACTAAGCTGACAACCCTGCTTTTCATCCTGTCTTTTTTATTATTCGCCTGCCATCTTTCTGGCCAGAGCCATGAGCCTTCGAACCGGGTTAATCCACATCCCGGGTCAAGCATCATTTCACTTACCACATCCGACGATATAGCGAATTCCCTGGTTATAGCCCCTGACGGTAACATGTTTGTTTCGGGATATACCAATTCCTGGTTCACCCTGTTCAAGGTCACAACCGGGGGCCGTCTCGACAATACATTCGGTTCTAAAGGAATGGTGAAGACCTCACTCAAGAGCGGTGAAGATCTGCTGTCGTCAATCGTTTTGTTGCCCGACAATAAAATCCTGGTGTCGGGAAGCGCATATAATGGCACACACAATGACTTTGCCATGTTAAAGTTCCTGCCACAGGGAGGTATTGATACCACTTTCGGGACTAAAGGGATGTTCCTAATGCATGCCCGGGGCGGAAACGATATTGCCAGTTCAATGGCACTTCAGCCCGACGGGAAAATAATTGTCGTCGGAAGTTCCAGCGACGGAAATTATGATGCATTCGCCCTTGCAAGATTCAAACCGGAGGGAGATCCTGACCCTTCTTTCGGCAAAAACGGACTGGTTGTTACTGATGTCAGGTACGGGGATGACAGGATCAGTGACCTGGCGGTCCAGCCCGACGGTAAAATCGTGGTAGCCGGTAGTTCCAACACAAAACTCGGAGTTGCCAGGTATCTCTGCGATGGAGAACTCGACCGTTCGTTTGGCAACAACGGAATAACACTTACGTCAGTTAGCGACTGCGAAGATATAGCCGCAGCCATAGGGTTACAGGGCGATGGGAAAATCGTTGTGGCCGGAAGTTCGTTCAACGGGGAAAGTTTTAATTTTACTGTTGTCAGGTATACTACCCTTGGCAAACCCGACGCCTCCTTCGGCAAAGGTGGGATAGTTATTACCAGCCTTGGTGACGGTGACGATAAAGTTTCTGATCTGCTTGTTCAGCCCGACGGTAAATTAGTGGCAGGGGGAAGCACTTTTAACGGGCAGGCTGATGATTTTGCCCTGGTCAGGTACAATTGCGACGGAAGCCTTGATCAAAGTTTCGGCAATAAAGGAATTGTTATAACTTCCGTCCAGAAAGGAGATGAGCACATCTACAGCCTTGCGTTGCAGCGCGACGGCAAAATTGTTGCTGCAGGAAACACCAATAACGGATATAACAACGATTTCATCGTCCTGAGATTTATGCCCGACGGCAGCCTGGATCCTGATTTTGGAAGATAAATAGTATGATAAAACAGATTCTTAACAAGCGCACGCTTACCGATCTGATAATATACCTTGGCATTCCCCTGGTAATCTGGAACAGTTGCAGGGGAATCCTTGGCGATTATCCTGCAATGCTTGCTTCCACGGTTCCCGGCATCGTTTATACCCTTTACACTTTCTTTAAAGAAAAGCAGTACAGCATCACAGGCCTGTTTATTTTAACGACCCTGCTCATTGGCAGCATCCTGAATATTTATTCCAAAACCGCCTATCAGATGCTATGGAACGATGTTTATATCAACCTGGCCATGGTGATCTTCTGGTGTTTTACGATGCTCATCCGCAGGCCTATGGCAATGTATTTCTTTATTGACTATGCTTACCTGCACGGAATTCCCAAGGAGCGTACAAGGCCTTTATATTCAGGGGTGCCTTTTTTCAGATATTTCATGCTGCTTACTGGCTTCCTGGCGCTTCAGGACATCTCGTATATATTCCTGAGGATCTCGTTAATACATGTTTATGGTGTAAGCGGATTCAATACGATCAAAATGATAACCCAGATCTGGGGCACGGCAACGACAGCTCTTTTTGTTTATTTCATCATTTTGATCATCAAAAGGATACAACACAATGCCGATAACCGGCAAAACCAAAAACAATAGAAACCTCTTTTATTCAATCGTAAAAACGCAAGAAAATGGAAAAGAAAAATTACGCTAATCCCCCATTGCCACCGGCAACACCCGGCACACCTTCAATACCAGGTTCGCCCATGAGCCCCGAAACGGCCGGGACTGCAGCCTCACCAACCACCCCTGACCTTGCAGGCACACCCGGCGGTGCTTCTGCGATGCCTGCCGCTTCACCTGCCCCTGGAGATGGCAGCACGCCGGCTGGAAAATTGCCCCCGATGCCCGGTTTCCCTAATCTCAAGGTATCGACAAACATGCAGAATACTACCAAGATGCCCAACGTCTCCATGGAGCAGTTCAAAATGAGCAAGTTCTACGAGGAGCAGATGGAACATCACAAGCGGCATCACCTGCTGCCCAACGGAGACTGCAAGCCTCACCTCAAGGAAGAGGGTTGGAAATATTTCAAGAAATTCAGGGGATAGTACCCCGTTTTTTAATTGGTTCAGGGCTCTTCATAAAGCCCGCCTTCTCTGTTTTTAATTAATCAGTATTATTTCGTTATGGATAAGGCAGAAAAAACAAAATCATCGCCTTCGGGAGGGAATCCTGAGGAAATGAACCGGATGTTGAAGAT
>JBAXBP010000306.1:0-3111 GCA_037141915.1 Bacteroidota bacterium
GGTCAGGATCAGCGACTGCCCTGTACTAAAAAAGAACTGTACTGCTGTAGTATGCGATCTTTTAAGCATCCATGATTCAGGCCGGTGGAAGCCCTTCAATAGCAAGCTTTACCTCAGGGTTTATAACAGCAAAAACTCCGGTTCGGCAGGCATGCTGAATTACGGAGATTATTACCTTGTTTACGGTAGGCCCGAAAAACTTAAGTTCTTCACAAACAGCCATTCCTTTAATTTCAGGGAGTACCTCTTCAGCAAAGGCCTGAGGTATGAACAAGGCAGCAGCCTTGCCGATTGTAAAAGGCTTCCCGGGAACCACGGTATGAGTGTCAGCCGTTTTGCTTTCGGCATACGAGACCGATTGTTGGGCATCCTGAGGCAAAAAGGGATTGCTGGTCAGGAGTTCTCTGTCGCCGCGGCCCTTCTTCTTGGTTATGTCGATGATATCGACAGCAGGCTCAAATCAGCGTTTGCCGCAAGCGGCACCATGCACATCCTCTCGGTTTCGGGTATGCATGTAGGGATCATTTTTATGTTCCTTGAAACAGCACTTTCGTTCCTGGCAAAATTCCGCAAAGGGATCTACCTGAAATCCCTGATCGAACTGTTGTTTATCTGGGTTTATGCGGCAGTTACAGGATTCTCACCTGCGGTGCTGAGGGCTTCAGCCAGCCTTGGTTTTTTAATTATCGGTAAAACCATCAGGCGGAAGCCCGAAATGCTGAATGTGATCAGCGCCTCGGTATTCTTCTTACTGATTATGAATCCCTCAATCCTTACCGATGTGGGATTCCAGCTTTCATACCTTGCCGTGACAGGGATCGTTTTACTGTATAAACCCATATACGACCTTTATGTTACACACCACTGGCTGCCAAACAAGATCTGGGCGCTGATGGCAGTCTCCATTGCCGCCCAGATCGCGACTCTGCCATTGAGCCTTTACTATTTTCACCGTTTCCCGAATTACTTTATCATTTCTAACCTGGTGATAGTCCCATTGTCGAACGGGATAATCCTCATGGGGATACTGGCCCTGGCCCTTTCATCCCTGCCTTTTATCGGCAATCTCGTGATCATGGCATTAAAGCTGCTTTTAATAGGCCTAAATAAAAGTGTTATGTGGATAGCTTCCCTGCCGGGCTCAGTCACTTCGGGCTTTTTTCCTGACATTCCCGAAGTGGTTCTGCTGTACCTTATCATCATTTCAGCCTTCCTTTTTTTTACGGTTAAACAGCCGAAATTTCTGCTGCTTGCCCTTTCATGCCTGCTAATGCTGGAGCTTCACGGCCTGGCAAAAAAGTTCGGAGATCCATCGCCCCAAAGGCTTTTTATTCACCAGGGCAGCCAGGGATATGTTGTAAGGCTGGTTAAGGGGAGGAGGGAGGTCTGTTTTTATTCAGGACTGAGGATGATGAAGGATCCCTTTATCTCAACCCAGGTCGGCAGCGAGCGTTTGGCTGGCAATGTGGATATTGTTCAGGACCGCTGGATTAATTTCAATGGATGGCAGAAGGCTTGCGGGTTCCCGCGCATCGGCCGTTTCGGGAATATGATGGTGGCAGGTGATCGCAGGATCTTCATCCTTGACTCGCCCCTGGGTAATACACTGAAGTTAAAGACCCATGCGGATATCCTTCTGATCTGTTCCGTTACGGGTACCCGGATTGAGAAACTGAAAGAGATTTTTACCCCGGCAATTATCCTCAACGTATCAACTGCCTTCCGTTCAAGAGTTTTACTCTGGTCGGATGAGGCCCGTAAGTGCCGGATACTGTTTTATGACCTGAGATCCGCGGGATTTTACCAGGAACAATTATAATTTTTTTTGAAAATCAGGAAAAAAGATATACTTTTGCACTCACAATCAAGGACTGGTAGTTCAGCTGGTTAGAATGCCGCCCTGTCACGGCGGAGGTCGCGAGTTCGAGTCTCGTCCAGTCCGCAGAAAACAAATCAAAATATACTAAATCCGCTTATTTTCAATGAATTAGGCGGATTTTTTATTTCTCCCTCCCGCAAAATTATCCAAAGAAAGTCAAATAAAAGGTGCACTATTCGGTGCACCTGATTTTGTTTGAGAAAAGTGCACCGAATTACATACAAATTGTTAATAATTAGTCATTTATGTGAGTTTATTTATTAGGGAGATTCATTTATTTTTCGTAATTTTATAGCTAATCGGTGCATAAATCTTTAACGTATGGAAAATACTATATCTGTTCTCTTCTACCTGAGAAAGAGTAAGGCCCAGGAAAAAGCTCCTGCACCTATATATATGAGAATAACAGTCAATGGGAGCAGAGTAGATCTCGCTACTCATCAGTTCTCATTGTCCGACAAGTGGGATGTTAAACATGGGCTGATAAAGGGTCCAAAATCAGAAACCCATACTGTCAATAATATTCTTGATAATCTTAGAGCAAAGGTCAACAGGATTGTTATTCAGTTGGAAACTACAAGCAAACCAGTTACGGCTGAAATCATTAGAAATATTTTAATAGGAAAGGCATTAAACCGTCGTTCCCTGGTTGAAGTATTCAAATTGTTTAATGAGCAGCTGAAGCCCAAGGTAGGCCATGGGTATGCAAAAGCCACCCTTGTAAAGTACCAGATCACCTGCAAAAAGGTGGAGGATTTCATCAGGTTCCAGTTTAACCGTTCAGACGTTTTTCTCGATGAACTGGATTACCAGTTTACTGTCAATTTTGATCTTTACCTGAAGACACATGATTTTAATATCCAAAACACTGTTTCAAAGCATGTTACCCTCCTGAAGAAGATCATAAATTATTCCCTGGCAAACAACTGGCTTGAAAAAAATCCCTTTATAAACTTCAAATGTCCATATAAACATCCTGAGCGGAATTTCCTGACCAAGGATGAACTTGAAACTTTGCAAAGTAAAGTTATGATGATTAACAGGCTTGGAGTAGTGCGTGATATGTATGTTTTTTCATGTTATACCGGTATCCCGTTTGCAGATATGGCTAACCTTATCCCTTCCGATGTCAGTATTGGTATCGATGGTGACAAGTGGATTATTTTCAACCGGATAAAAACTGGCAGTCGTTCACCTGTTCCATTGCTACCAGTACCACTCTCAATAATTGA
>JBAXBP010000307.1:0-3078 GCA_037141915.1 Bacteroidota bacterium
TCTCCATCACGTTTTTCCTCACGTTCTTCATCACGTTTTTCCTCTCGATCTCCATTACGTTTTTCCTCACGTTCTTCCATCATTCTTATATTCTCCAGCTCCCCATCCTGCAGAAACCTTTCTGCAACCCTTTCAATCCTGGGACTGATCTTTTCAATGTCGATGCCGGCAGGTCCGTTCACATTGATCATGACCGCTGCATATTCCCGGGTATGGGAGAACTAGATCTGCCCCCTGAAACCGTCAAGTGAAGGCTTCCCGTGTTCATCGTAACAAACTTTTACTGACCCCAGCCGGAGCATCTGTCCTAACATTGCCCTGCATGCGAGCCATTGCTTGCGGCGGGATTCGTTTAAAAAGGAATCCACGATTAAAATATCGTCAGGAACAGCCCGGCAAACCTTTCGTAAACAGGCTTCAGTTTCGACTATATGCCAGACTCCCAGGCTGGCTCCATTCACTTCTTTTTCAAAAATCAGTGGCATGGAGCAAAGGTAGGGAAAGGTTCACCATGTACAATGTACCATGTACAAAGTACAAATAATTGACAAATTTTAAATTCAGTTCTTTAAATTCCATTGGTAGTTTCGCTTTTCGCCTTTCGCCATTTCGCTTTTATTCTTATCTTTGCCGTCCAATTTCAAGATGTTCATTATGGAAAAAGTTATGTTGGAAAAGAACGCAAAATATACTGTCGCCGATATTACTCTGGCAGACTGGGGACGCAAGGAAATCGAAATTGCCGAAAAGGAAATGCCCGGACTGATGTCGATCAGGAAAAAGCATTCTGCCGAAAAGCCTTTGAAAGGCGCAAGGATAAGCGGGTCGCTGCATATGACCATCCAGACCGCAGTCCTCATTGAAACTCTTACCGAACTGGGTGCCGAAGTGCGTTGGGCTTCCTGTAATATCTTTTCCACGCAGGATCATGCCGCTGCCGCCATCGCCGCAAAAGGCATTCCCGTTTTCGCATGGAAAGGGGAATCACTTGAAGAATACTGGTGGTGCACTTACCAGGCGCTGACATTTGAGGGCAATAAAGGGCCGAACCTTATTGTTGACGACGGAGGTGATGCAACCCTGATGATCCACAAAGGTTTTGACGCTGAAAAAAATCCTGATATCCTGAAAGCTGCTACAAACAGCCTGGAAGAGAAAGCTTTCATGAAACAGCTGCAGGAAGTGTATGATGAAGACAGCAAACACTGGCATCATGTGGTTAAGGATTGGAAAGGTGTTTCGGAAGAAACCACCACCGGTGTTCACAGGCTTTACCAGATGAAAGAGAAGGGCGCCCTGCTCGTCCCCGCCATCAACGTGAATGATTCGGTCACCAAATCAAAATTTGATAATTTATATGGATGCCGTGAATCACTTGCCGACGGGATTAAACGCGCCACGGATGTGATGATTGCCGGGAAAGTGGTGGTTGTGCTGGGTTACGGAGATGTTGGAAAAGGCTGCGCCCGTTCCATGAAATCATACGGAGCCCGTGTCATTGTTACTGAGATAGATCCGATCTGCGCCCTTCAGGCCGCAATGGAAGGATTTGAAGTATCTACGATTGAAGAAGCCCTGAAAGAAGGGAACATCTACGTTACCACAACCGGGAACAAAGATGTTATAACAGCCGACCACCTTTCGAAAATGAAAGATGAGGCCATCGTTTGCAATATCGGCCATTTCGATAACGAGATCCAGGTAGAGCAGCTGAATCATTGGCCCGGGATCAGGATTGTAAATATCAAGCCACAGGTTGACAAATATATATATCCCGACGGTAAATGCATTTACCTGCTCGCAGAAGGCAGGCTGGTGAACCTCGGCTGCGCAACAGGCCATCCTTCATTTGTCATGTCCAATTCATTCACCAACCAGACTCTGGCCCAGCTCGACCTTTGGAAGAACAACTACGAGATTGATGTGTACCGTCTGCCAAAGAATCTCGACGAGGAAGTTGCCCGCCTGCACCTTGATCAGCTGGGCGTGAAACTGACGAGACTTTCCGATGAACAGGCAGATTACATCGGCGTTCCCAAAGATGGTCCCTACAAGCCCGAGCATTACCGTTATTAGTCGTGAACCGTGATCCGTGAACCGTGATCCGTAGACAGGATGACGATTCACGGATCACGGATCACGATTCACGGATCACGGTTCACGAGTCACGTTCTTTACGTTTCGAACTAGTTCGAAACGTAAAGATAGGTTCCATCGTAATTCGTGCGGTACTGCTTAAGCGACCATTGGGTGGGTCCTCCGTATGGTGAGCCATCAAGAATAATATACTTCGATTTGCATTTTGGGCAGGTCATGGTAAGACCTGAAGCATCTATTCTTACCTGAGCACTATCGGCCGTTGGATCATAGGCGCATGCCCTCTCGTAAGCTTTAAATTCAGTTTCCGACACACGGTAAATAATAATCCCCCTGTACCCTCCCGTTACCGGTACATAACCCCCGGTATGATTCAGCTCAATATATTGGGTCGAATTGGGATTAATGGAAAAATTCACGGTAACATAAGGAATCTCAGGCTGCTGGGTGTCGCTTTTCTTCTTGCAGGCAAATAATACAACGGCCAAACAAAATAAAAACAGCAACCTCTTCGGGATAAATTTTCGCATAATACTGTTTGTCTGCATCAAAGAACGGCAATTTTAAGAAAATCTTGTATAACCAAGATTATTATTCCTGACACCGAAAAAAAATGTTAGGTTTTTACTTCGGGGATTCATTGGATTTTGTATTTTCGTTGCAGGGAATTCCCTGAAAACTGGACAAAATCAATTTAATAATGCAATCTGGCAGACTTAAACAATTGGTTTGCTTACTGTTAATTTCTATTTTATGCCTGTCGGTAAGTTATGGACAGGAGCATAAAGTCAACCAGAAAAAAATCAATAAAGAAAGGGCAAAGAAACAAAAACAGGCTGAAAAAGACTATCACAATGGTGTTAAACAGCACCAGAAGGCACAATCGAAAAACACCAAAGCCATGATGCGTCAAAGCAGGAAAGAATCAGGCTCCAATACACCGGTTAAAAGGTAACGGGATTTATGACTGGAGAATCTACC
>JBAXBP010000308.1:0-3076 GCA_037141915.1 Bacteroidota bacterium
TCCAGTCTTACGTCAACCCTTCCTCCGTCCCTGCAGTTCAATGCCTTCCAGGCATTGAGAGAAACTTCGGCACATTTCGCGGCGATCTCATCGGTTACTATCTTGTACACAACAAGATCTTCGCATTCTTCCTTATTGACATAAGTATATGCATCCGCTTCGGCTTTCTGGTTCAGGATCACTTCCATCACGCCTATACAGCGGGCTTTCTTGCCTGTCCCGACAATAGCGACGGTAAATTCACGCCCGGGAAGAAAGGTTTCAACGATCAGTCCCATTTCAAAGCGCGGCATAAGGTCAAGACAGATCTTTTCAAGTTCAGCAGGGCTTGTTACCTTGCTCCTGGCGTCTATACCTTTACCTGTGCCTTCTCCAAGCGGTTTGACAAACAAAGGATAGGGCAGGTTTACCTTGCCGATATCTTCCTTGCATTGTACGATGGCAAAATCGGGAGTAGGCACTCCGCAGTCCCTCACCACATGTTTTGTCATCCCTTTATGCAGGGTCAGGGCAAGCACCAGTGCGTCTGAAAAAACATAAGGTATACTGTATGCATCAAGCAGGGCCGGCACCTGGGCTTCGCGCCCGATGCCATACATTCCTTCGCAGATGTTGAACACCATGTCCCAGCGTTCGCCGGCAGCAAGATGTTTGACAAGCTCGCGCACATGTCCTATGCGGACCGTTGAATAACCCAGCTGTTGTATTGTGGATTCTATAGCTTCGACCGTACTCTCGCGGTCAAATTCTGCTGTTTCTTCTTCTGAAAAACCTTCCTTCAGATAATCTGACCGCAGGTCGTAGGTAAGGCCGACTACCATGGTTATGAAAAATCAGGATATCGGAATTCCCTGTTCTCGAAGTTCCTGAGCCTTGCATAGCCTTCTTCGCTGTGGCCCAGGTAATAATCGGGAAGTAATGGAATCTTGCCGCCACCACCGGGTGCATCGACCACGTATGTGGGGATGGCATACCCGCTGGTATGTCCCCTGAGGCCTTCCATGATCTCGAGGCCTTTTTTGATGCTGGTCCTGAAATGGCCTGAACCGAGAACAGGATCGCACTGGTATATATAATAAGGTTTTACCCTGGCGCGAAGCAGGGCATGCATCAGGTTCTTCATCACCGTTATATCATCGTTGACGCCTTTCAGCAACACCGTCTGGCTTCCCAGCGGTATCCCTACATTTGCCAGCTTCTCGCAGGCTTCCTTAACTTCGGGAGTCAGCTCGTCGGCATGGGTAAAATGAATACTGAGGAATAAAGGATGATATTTTTTAAGCATGGTGACAAGCGGGCGGGTGATACGCTGTGGCATCACCACCGGGACTTTCGTACCAATGCGGATGATCTCAACATGAGGAATGCTGCGCAGTCGCGAAAGCAGATATTCGATATGCAGGTCGGGCATGGTGAGCGGGTCACCGCCTGAGATCAGCACATCGCGGATCTCCTTATGTTCCTGGATGTAGTTGAGGCCGGCTTCCCAGGCTTTCACGCCAACATGGCATTTGTCCTTGGCCACCATCCTGGTACGGGTGCAGTACCTGCAATACGTTGAACAAAATCCTGTGACAAGGAACAATACCCTGTCGGGATAGCGGTGAACTATGTTTTCAACAGGACTGTCATGCTCTTCGGATAAGGGATCGGCGTTTTCACCCGGGTGAACGATGAATTCATCGAAAACGGGAACCACGCTTTTACGTAAGGGATGGTCAGCGTTCATCCTGTCGAGCAGGCTGATGTAATATGGAGTTATTCTTAACGGCAGTGAGTGGTTGTTGCCGTCGGGCTTGACTTCGTTATCTGATAATTGGATATACTTTGACAGTTGCTGGATAGAGCGTGCGCTGTTCTTGATCTGCCAGTGCCAGTTATTCCAGTCCTTCAGCGATGCCTCAGGAAAAAATTCCTGCAAAAAGGCAAGAGAACGTTCTGAGATCAGTGATTTGTCGCGGTCGGATCGGGACTTTAGGTATTCGTCCAGGAGGGAGGCTTCGTCGATGAAGGATGGTTTACTTGGAGGCTCTTCGTCATCGGGGAGTTCTTGACGAGGAATGGCCAGCTTCTCGTTGGGTGATTTTTCCATTGCTTGGTTTTGAATATTCAGTTTATGTTTGTAAAAACTTAATGGTTAAAATTTAAATTAATTCGGGTGAATAAACGTTGAAATTTCAGATTAGTATGTAAATAATGAAAAAACATTTTTTTACTTTTTTTTCGCGTACAAAAATACATCGCATATCCTTGGATTTTTATTTAATTTTGACAATTATCATAAATTTTGTTAACAAGAATTTGTTAATAAACTTCCTATAAATGAAGCTGTTCTGCAGGCAATTCGGAAGCGGTCCGCCAATGGTCATATTGCACGGACTGTTTGGTGTTTCTGACAATTGGGTAAGCATTGCCCGTATACTCGGCGAACAGTATACTGTTTACGTGCCCGACCTTCGCAATCACGGGCAGTCACCGCATAGTTCGGTGTTCGACTTTTCAGTTCTCGAAGATGACCTGCTTGAACTTACCGAAGAATACTCTTTTGAAAACATTGTCCTGATGGGGCATTCGCTCGGCGGGAAGACTGCCATGTACTTCGCGCTCCATCATCCGCAGTCAATAAAAAAGCTGATCATTGTGGATATCAGTTTGCGTAAGGCCCCTGTGAACACCGAACACCAGTTGCTGATAGATGCCATGCTGGGTGTTGATTTCACTAAGGTTTCTTCGCGTTCGGATGTGAGCAGGCAGATTGAAGGAAGGGTTCACAGCCTGCGCCTTCGTCAGTTCCTTCTTAAAAATGTTTACTGGCGTGATGATAAAACCCTTGACTGGAGGCTGAACCTGCGTGCGATAAATGAAAATCTCCTGAATATTTTTGAAGGAGTGGATGTGCAGGGAAGTTATAATGGGCCTGCCTTATTCATCAGGGGAGGGCGTTCCGATTACCTGAGTGACGAAGATGTTGCGGAACTGAAAAACAAATTCCCCGGGGCTTTGGTGAAGACCATTCCGGAGGCCGGACATTGGGTTCACGCAGACGCACCCGGGGAATTCCTGGAAGCTGTCAGGG
>JBAXBP010000309.1:0-3027 GCA_037141915.1 Bacteroidota bacterium
TTTAATGTTGTGGCTACTCCGGATATGGGAGCGGGTATTATCATACCGGTAGGAGGGGGCAAGGACTCGGCAGTCAGCCTGGACCTGCTGAAGAATTCCTTCGATGCAATTCCCCTGGTACTGAACCCGCGTGGCGCAACATCCGCAGTCATTGAAGCCTCGGAAATACCTGCAGGCAAGGCCCTTTTCCTCAGGAGAACCATCGATCCCCTGCTGCTTGAACTCAACACAAAGGGCTTTCTTAACGGTCATACACCTTTTTCGGCCCTGCTGGCCTTTATTACCCTGACCGCTGCGCTGCTGACAGGAAACCGGTACATCGTTCTTTCCAATGAATCCAGCGCAAACGAAGCTACCATCCCTGGTACAAACATCAATCACCAGTATTCAAAGTCTATAGAATTTGAGAATGACTTCAGGGAATATGTGAGTAAATATATTACCCGCGACATAGAGTATTTCAGCTTTCTTCGCCCGCTGAATGAACTGCAGATCGCCTGGCTTTTCTCCAGGTTGCCTGCTTACCACAAGGTGTTCCGATCATGCAATGCCGGCAGCAAAACCGATACCTGGTGCGGGAAATGTCCCAAATGCCTGTTCACCTTTATCATACTGTCACCATTTTTGGATAAAGAAATCCCGGAAAACATATTCGGAAAAAACCTGCTTGATGAACCCCGCTTGCTAACAACGCTTCAGCAGTTCACGGGGGCCGCCGAAGAAAAGCCTTTCGACTGCATTGGCACGATATCTGAAGTGAATCTTGCCTTATGCGAGGCCATCAGGAGGCAAAAGGAGGCTGAACTTCCTGAATTGCTGAGGATTTATAGGGATTCTCCTGAATATGCCCGCTATGAAAAAGAGGATTTCATGGTTGCACTGGGCTCATGGTCACCCGGCAATCTGCCGCAGGCTTTCAGTAAGATCTTAAAAGCTGCATTGTATGATTGAGTTCCTGAAACAGAAACTGGGTGCCTGCAAGGTTGCAATCCTGGGTTTCGGGAGGGAAGGTCAGTCTTCGTATTCCCTGATAAGGCAGGCATTTCCTGAAACTTCCCTGCTGATTGCCGACAGTGGTCCGGGTATCCGTAGTCATCCTTTACTGGCAGCCGACAGCAATATTGTTTTTTATACGGGAGATGATTACCTGGAGGTTCTGGATCATTGTGACCTTGTCATGAAAAGCCCCGGGGTGAGGATCAACCATCTGAGTCTTGGAGTGGAGCATTCGAAGATCCTTTCCCAAACTTCACTTTTCCTTGAAAAATACGGGAAACAGGTCATAGGGATTACAGGCACCAAGGGCAAAAGCACGACCTCAAGCCTGATCCAACATATTATCGGCCTTTCGGGAAGGGATTCCTGTCTTGTGGGGAATATAGGATCCCCGGCTTTTCATTTTACCGACAGGATAAAGGAGGATACTCTTATTGTATTTGAACTTTCATCGCACCAGCTTGAATATACAACGGCATCACCGCATACAGCGGTACTTCTCAACCTTTTCCAGGAACATCTCGATGCGTATCCTTCTTACCAGGCTTACCAGCTCGCAAAACTTAATATCGCCAATTACCAGGACGAGGATGATTTTCTTATTTACCATTCCTCTGATAACCTGGTCCAAGGTCATATTTCAGCTCCTGGAAACAGGGCCCGCCTTTTCCCGTTCTCGCTGAGCCTGCAGCAAAGGCCGGGTGTGTTCATCACTGAGAATTCCATCTTTTTCAGTGACGGGCGTAACGAAAGGGCTGTATGGAAGCTGGAGCAGAAACGATACCTTAAGGGTGAGCACAACCTGAAGAATATCATGGCTGCCATCGGGGCCTGCGTACTCAACGGCATCTCCGATGAAACCATCAGGGAAGGCATACTTACATTCAAAGGCCTCGAACACCGGCTGGAATATGTTGGTGAGAACAGGCTGATCCATTTTTATAACGACAGCATTGCTACCATTCCCGAAGCAACGATTGAAGCGATAAAGTCGCTTCCGAACGTGGATACGGTGATCCTGGGAGGTTTCGACAGGGGCATAGATTACAGTCAGCTTGCTGATTTTCTTGCCGCATCTCAGGTTAGGAACCTTGTGCTTTTGGGCGCCGCCGGCAAGCGTATAGGTGAATGCCTGCAGTCAACCGGTACTCATCCGCAGAAATTATTTTATATAAACCGTTTCGATTTTCTAAAGGAGATAGTCTTCCGTGAAACCCGGCCTGGTTACTCCTGCCTGCTGTCGCCTGCTGCTGCCAGTTATGATGAGTTCGCGAATTTCGAAGAAAGGGGTAAACGATTCAGGGAGCTGGTCAGGTCATGAAAAAACTATTGGAGGTTCAAGTGTCGGTTTTTTCTTATTTCGCTATTTCGCTTTTCGCTTTTCGCCATTTCAATTTTCGCTTTTCGCTTTTCGTCTTTCCTTTCCTTTTTTCCCCATCTCCTTCCACTGCCCAGAATTCCACCTATGACCTTCAGGTCGGCCTGTATATCAGGACATACGGCCCCATTGCGGTTGAAGAGATGAACCAGTTCCGTATCCCTGCAAGCATCACTCTTGCCCAGGGGATCATTGAATCCGGTGCAGGACAGAGCCGGCTGGCAAAAGAAGCCAATAATCATTTCGGGATTAAATGCCATAGTGATTGGGCAGGGCCTACCTACCATCAGAACGATGAGCATGCCAATGAGTGTTTTCGTAAGTACAGCCATGCCGAGGAATCCTTTCATGACCATTCGTATTTTCTGACGCAGAGAGATCGTTATAAGGGGCTGTTCAAACTTGATATTACCGATTACCACGGTTGGGCTGAGGGACTAGCGACAGCGGGATATGCAACAAACAAGCAATATCCGGCGATGCTGATCCGCACGATAGAGCAATACCAGCTATATCTTTATGACAAGCAGGGATATGCAGCTTCTGATGGCGCAGGCGGCGGCTCCGATTTTTCCCGTTATGCCTGGATCTCTGCATTTCAGGGTTCAGGTTACGCCGGCGACGGGCGAAAAATTTATAAGAACAACGGCCTG
>JBAXBP010000310.1:0-3026 GCA_037141915.1 Bacteroidota bacterium
GAGAAAGCTTCGCGCACCGCAGCCATACAGGATGCAACAAAGTATGCCATCGAGGTTCCGTTTAAAACCATGAAGGCGGCCTATGCCTCGTTTGATATTATTGAAGCCATGGTTGAGACCGGGAATCCTAATTCGGTGACTGACGCCGGTGTCGGAGCCTTATGTGTTCGCTCTGCAGTCCTCGGTGCCTGGCTGAACGTAAAGATCAATGCCTCCGGATTAAAGGATAAATCCTTCCTTGATAAATTAATGACAGAAGCTGACGATCTCATATCTCTGACTAATGAAAGGGAACGTAAGATTCTCGATGCCGTCAAAGGCAAAATAAAATAGAAGCTGTATAAGGCGAAGCACAACCCATAAGCTGCATCAGGTATTTGTAACGCAGCATTTTACACAAGCCGCATCAGGTGTTCAGAGCGAAGAACATCACAAAAGCCGCATCAGGTACAAGGAGCGATTTGCTTTTTGTTGGGCCTTGGGAACAAGCCGGTATGAGCGACGCAGTAACGTCAGCGGCGTTGTGATATGCAAGCGTCAGCCTAATCTGCCTGCTTCAGCGGCAGCATAAAACTGAATCTGCTTCCTTCGCCTTCCGCACTGTCGGCCCAGATGCGTCCACGGTTTTTTTCTATGACTTCCCTGCAGAGGACAAGTCCCAGGCCGGTGCCCTTTTCATGATCAGTACCTTCGGTCTTCAGCTGCTCTTCAAACCTGAAAAGCTTTTTTATGCTCCCGGGAGAGATCCCGACACCCGTATCACTGATAGTTACAACCACCTGGTCTTTCATTTGCATGTTCGAAACTCTGATTGTCCCCCCCTGGTGTGTGAATTTTATAGCATTACTGACCAGGTTGCGAAGCACCAGCAGGATGGCATCTTTATCGGCCCAGGCATATTTTTCCTCACTGACTTCCTGGATGAGACGTATTAATTTACGGTCGGCCGAAGGCGTGAGCAGCCTAATAGTTTCTGCGATCAGTTTATCAAGCTCAAGCCTGACAGGCGAAAACTTCATTTTGCCGGTTTGTATCCTTGACCATTCAAGCAGCCTTTCAAGAAGATCAAAGGTGTTATGCGCAGTATTCCTGATATTCTCAAGGAAATTTCTTCGCTCTGAGTCGTTTAATTCGTCCCATTCTTCCGCAAGGATATCCGAAAAGCCAAGTATGGCATTAAAAGGGCTTCTCAGGTCGTGGGAAATAATTGAAAAGAATTTATTCCTGGTCGCATACAAATCTTTCAGGTCTTCCTGGGTTTTCTTGGCCGCTTTCAAACCCTCGATCATCTGGTTAAAAGCTACAGAGAACTCACCCATGAAGTTCACGCTCTGGCTGTAATCACCTGTGGCTATCTGCTGGGTCTGCCAGGTCAGATGCCGAAGGTTAGCCTGCAGCTGTTTGAATTCTGAAAACAAATAAAAATTACGTGGAGCTTCGTACTGAAGATCGCCGTCAGAAAGGGCAGTGGCATATTTAAATCCCTCCTGCAACTGGTTTTGGAGATTGGCCAGGGCCCCTGCAATTTTATAAACTTCTGATGATCCTTCTTTTTTCTTTAGTTCGTCAAGAAGCATCCCGGCCTCATGGAGTTCCCCGTTGGAAATACTTTGCAGTATCCTGCAGATCTCATCCGCAGGTTCAGACTTGATTTCAGTCATACCCCAAATCAGCTCACTAGTTTCACAGAGAACCTGCAGGTGCGTTCACCGGTGCCCCAGCAGTCAATTTCTTTCACATCAAAATTTCTCCCGGAATAGACATTTAAGATCCCGGCGATAAATCCTTCATCATAATCACAAACGGGAACACCGTAAAACGGAAGCCCTGAACAGTCCAGGTCCTCGCTTATGGTAAGCATAAAGGAAAAATTGTCGAGGTCGGCCGACTCTACACGCAGGACCCCGATACCGAATTGAAGCAATTTTTGGGTCAGGTCCGAAATAAAGTCATTGAATTGAAGGGATTTATTGAGTGTGTGTTTGCAAAATTCAGTACCTGCAAGATAGCCTGCATCAAAGAAGACCTTGTTGGCATCAACTGCGCCAAACTTTTTTTCAAGGACATCCCGCATGGTGTATTGCATCAGTCGGTATACCGAGACCTGTGTCGTAGGGCCCAGGTTCGGCCGCCCGAGCGCTATATCCCCCAGGTCTTTCCACCTGAAGTTATATTTTACTGATTTGTCCATAATGGAAGCGTTTAGTAAAATCAGTACGCAATATACGAAAGAATACTGTCATTCCAACCGGAAAATCAGTCTTTAATGCATCTTACGGGGAAGGCATTAAGCCGGCTCGAGGAATAGAGTGAAACGCTGGGTGTGAAATTATTCAGGCCGCGGGCCCATGCTTTGAATGATGAGTTAAGGGTGGATGTCCAGAACAAGGTTGAAGTGGGATTTTCTCCCTGCAAAAATTTCCAGGTATTATTCATATAAAACACCCCCTCAAGCTTCGGGCTGAAAGGCATGTCCTTGAGGAAGCCCCCGGCCAGTGCATTACCCTCATTCAGGGGATCATCGATAAGCATCTGCCATTCGTTCAGGCTTGGAACGTGCCAGCCCGGGGGGCATAAGCCTTGTACGCCTTGCTGGCTGCTGTATTGCATCAGCTCATCCCATTGGTAGAACCCTCCGTTTAAAGTACAGCCAGGATCGGATGCAGGGCAGTATTTTTGTGGCTGGCAGTTATCGGTCTGAGCTAGAGTCGTGCTGATCTCAGTCCCGTAATCGAGGTTCTGTATCATCCAGCAGCGGTTCCCCCTCCAGTAGGTGTTATACGTTTTATTCGGAGTGGTCCTCACGTCTCTGAGGGGAGTCATCTGATTTTCACAAGCGAAGGCAGGTTCATTCACGACCTCAATCGATTTGCTGCCCGAGGACGCACATCCATATACATTGGTATAGGAATAGAGTATTGGAACGGTCTTTGGAAAAGGACCGGCTACCGATGCGGGGTCGAACTGGTATTGCCCTGCAGTGAAAGTCACCCCTTCCCCTGAAAACACCCCTGAAACTCCGTAAG
>JBAXBP010000311.1:0-2944 GCA_037141915.1 Bacteroidota bacterium
GTATTTTAGTATCAGGAACCTGCTCAGGAATCACAACAGTAACTTCCACCTCATCTGAATGCCTGAGTTGCATCAGTGAAATAAAACTGTTGATGAATTCGATCTCCTTTTTCAGTTCGATCATGCTTTGAGCCGAGTCATAAAGCAAATACCGCATGAGGGTGGAAAGCCGTACGACCGCATCCTGAGCTTTTTCCGTATCTATTTCAATTAGCGAATGGATGTTGTTCAGGGTGTTCATGAAAAAATGCGGACTTACCTGGTGCCTTAATAAAGCCAGGTTGGTTTTAAGTTGTTCTTTCTCGACATCCTTCCTCAGTTTCTCCTCGCTTAGCCATTTCGACATCAGTTTGATCGTTGTACCAGCTCCCACGGTTAGAATACACATGATAAGCGTATCAAAAAAAACCATGAAAGGCGGTTTTGGATTGGGGGAATTGAGGTCGGGGGGGCTGAATCCATAGTGTGAAACATTCATTCCCGGACCTGCATTATGCGAAAAAACAGGATGGACGATAATATTAACCGCAACAACCAGCAAAATCAAAATCATTATCAGAACAAAATAATTCAGGTATCTTTTTTTCAAGAGTAAACGCGGCACCAGTAAATAAACATTCGTCAGGAAAACAATGAGATATCCGCAAAGGTTTACCCAATGTCCTGCCATGTTGTTCCAGTTGAGTTGCCCTGAGCGGCGTTCACTGAAAAAAGGCACCGAGAAAACGAGCGCCCAGACTAAAACGTAAAATAAACTTTCAATTTTCCTGCTGTTCAACGAAAGTGCTTTCATTTCACAAAGTTATTTAACTTCTTTAAGTTTATATTTAGTTGATATTTCTTACAAGACGTACAAAGTTTAAAACCCTTTCTTCTCCTTGGCCTGTTCCTACTGTCTTCTTGTCGAAACGAACAGCACCGGCACCGTGAAGGTCTTCGCCATTTCCATCTTCTGCCCTGCCAAAAGCCACATACCATGCAGAAGGATAGGTGCCATTTGCTGTTGAAATAGCCGATGTACTTGTCCAATAATATGGATAGTCAGCCTTCCCACCATCGTTTAGAATACCAGTACAAGTGAAAAGTGCATTTATTGCGGCAGAGTTTGTTGCATACGGCGACCGTGTGTAGTCCACAAGACTTTGAAGTTCTTTTGTATTCGGCAATCGCCAATCGTTGTGCCCCAGATAATTTGCGTTATTCTGCGTTTTAGCATAATCAAGTGCGTGTTCCCAATCCATTCCCGAACCGTTGTCGGTTTGTTGCCACATCAAGCCTGTGGCCAGATCTGAAATCGTTCCGTCGTTATTGTTTTGGAATAAATTGACGCCATACGCAAGATTGCCACGTACACAACGAACAAAGTGCTTCGGCCCTTCAGCAATACAATACGCTTTTATATGTCCGGTGCCAAAATTCACGCCAAAGGCAAGTTCTGAGCCAGGCGTATTCCCGCTTATATTGCCCATTGCTCCGGTATATTTGTCGCTGCTCCAGAATATTGCGTGACTGAGGTCTTGTTCATCTGTATATATAATGCCAAAATAGTTTGTATTAATATAAGGCCAGCCGACACTTGCATTCCATAAAGAGTATAGCTCCTTTATGGTTGGCACGCGCCAGTCGTTGTAGCCACCGTAGTTTTGATTGTTCAGATTGTCGACTACAGTTTGAGTTTCGGCCCAGTAATACATACCACCGAAAGTTGGTTTTTCATAGGTTTTCTGCCATGTTAAACCGGAAACTTCATCTTTTACAGTAAGTCCATCACTGCTTTTGGTGTAAGCAGGAGTTATATGTTCAAACTGGGAATCCTGTCCGAAAAATGCATCGCCCAAAACAGGGGCGATGATGTTACCGGTGCTGTCCCAGCATTTGGCCTGACTTGTACCGACCACCGGGTAGCAGCCTGCATAGGCCGGTTCACGGGTAACCACCTTCAAATCTCCGGCAGTACTATTTGTATTATCTTTTTTACACCCGCATGAAGTAAAAACAGTTCCAACAATCATAAGCATAGCTGTAAAACCGGGAAGCGAAATTGATTTTTTCATGGCTAAGTTTTTTTATTGTGAAAGCAAAAGTATCATGCAGGAAATCTTTCCAAAAATGGAATCACCAGACAGTATGGTTGAGTCGCCGTATAATTGATATTTGTCACTGAATGGTTTTGAGAAATTGGTGCCTTTGGATGACACTATGAAAAGCAGAAATATTTAGTATGGACTTTTTTATCAATACAAGAGCCTGGTGCTCCCTGCTTCAATATTAAACGCTTTGCCTTTCATCTTGATGAACACATTGATCGAACTCAGATTTGTAACCATGCTTTTATCAACGCTGAATTTCAGGTTTTTAAAAGCATTGATATAATCAACCAGGCCTATTTGCGTGGTGTAGTATATATCAGGATTCCCCGAAACCATTTTAAAGAATTTCTCCATTTCAGTCCATCTGTCTCCCGCACCGTCGTTCTCCCAGCTATGTCCCCATACATCCAGCAACGCTAAACTGTCTGTTTTAAGAAAATGATTTACTACCTGGTAGAAACCCGCTAATTCTTTTTTATCATTTTCCGGGTTGCCGGAAGTGAAATAAGCCTTGCCAAATTGATGAATGGTAGGGTTCCATTTGAGAAACTCATCGGGTATTCCAAACGAATAAGTGTCTTTAACGGTCCTTGCATACTCGATGCCAAGACCGTTGATTATCTCGATAACTGAATCATTGTAATTACCAAAAGGATATGCCATCCCCCGGACCAGATTACCCGATAAGCGTTCCAGTTCTCTCCGGTCTTCACCTACCTCGTACAGCACCTCAGCCCTGGAAATATCAGGAAGATTGGGGTGATTAACAGTATGTGCAGACACTTCGTGACCTTTATAAACAACTTTAATTTCTTCCTTTGTGAGATAATCTTTGGTGCCAAGTTTATTTGAAT
>JBAXBP010000312.1:0-2941 GCA_037141915.1 Bacteroidota bacterium
CTGATCGATAAAGTCGTTGAAGTTAAACTGATCCTTGGCCAGTTTCTTCTGAAGTTTGCGGGCCGACTCTTCGTCGTATTGTTCCTGGGCGCGTTCAACCAGCGAAACAATATCGCCCATACCGAGAATACGGTCGGCCATACGTTCGGGGTAGAACATATCGATGGCATCCATCTTTTCGCCAATACCAACAAATTTAATAGGTTTGTTAACTATTGAACGAATGGTAAGAGCGGCACCACCACGGGTATCACCATCGAGTTTGGTAAGGATTACTCCGTCGAAATCCAGTTTGTCGTTAAACGCTTTGGCTGTATTTACGGCATCCTGTCCGGTCATGGCATCCACCACGAAAAGCGTTTCCTGTGGGTTGATGGCTTTCTTGAGTGATGAAATTTCATTCATCATCATCTCATCGATGGCCAGACGACCTGCAGTATCTATAATGACTACGTTGAAACCACGGTCTTTGGCATGGTTGAGCGCGTTGCGTGCAATCTTAACGGCATCCTTGTTTTCAGGTTCTGCGTATACTTCAACGCCTATCTGCTCTCCCAATACTTTCAACTGGTCGATAGCAGCCGGACGGTAAATATCGCAGGCAACCAGCAAGGGGTTTTTCCCTTTCTTGGTATGCAGGTAATTAGCCAGCTTAGCCGAAAAAGTAGTTTTACCGCTACCCTGCAAACCCGACATTAAAATCACGGCGGGACTGCCTTTCAGGTTGATTTCCACCTTTTCGCCACCCATAAGCAGGGCCAGCTCATCGTGGACAATCTTAACCATCAACTGACTCGGGGAAACCGAAGTCAATACATTCTGGCCCAAAGCCTTGGTTTTTACCGTATCGGTAAATTCCTTGGCCACTTTATAGCTAACGTCGGCATCGAGTAATGCCTTTCGTACATCTTTCAGTGTTTCGGCTACGTTTATTTCGGTAATATATCCATGGCCTTTCAGCAGTTTAAACGCTCTGTCGAGCCTGTCGCTTAGACTTTCAAACATTGTATTCCAGTATTTTCGGAGGTTGATACGATTTCCTGCCACTCAGCAGGGGGCGCAAAGGTAGTAATTTTTAGGCAATCAGATTAAGTGCTGTTCCGGGAGAGTTTAGCGGTCACGAATTTATGAAAGGACATTTTAATGACTAATTTACACAGATGATTCACGAATGAAAATGAATATGGTTTTCAAATTCAACTCAGTTTGAGGGGAACGAAAGCGAATAGGAATATTTTGGAAGTTATTATTTAAAAGTATCTTCTGCATCAGGATGTTTTTCAGCACACATACAAGATGTTTTAAGCCTTATATTACCTGAATTAAACCTAATAATAAGTTTTCACCAATTCCGGTTACCCCACTCCGGACTTCCGACTTCGGGCTTCTGGCCAACAAAGAACTGATTCCATTCAATTCATTGCGGATCCACTAATCAACAACTCTGAAACCAGTATGATTCCTACCACGTTTCAATCCTCACCGAAAAATCATTCAGTTCCATCGGCTCTTTTCCGGTATTCCATGCATATACCTTCAATATCAGGCCTTTCTGCCGAAGCAGATTCTTATCCAACACAGAATAGTTTGTGATGAAATTCATACTGCGATGATCATGTATGAAATCCTGTATATCAACTGCTTTCCAGAGGATGGATTTATTGTCTTTCTCAATAGTAATCACAAAAACCGCTGTGGCAACTTGCAATGCTTTCGCCCAGGCACCTGCCCTCACGATGATTCCGGATGAAGTATCAGACGCATTTAGTGAATCAAGAGGATATTGAAACGAAACCGAATATTCATCCGGAAGCAATTGGTATGAGTGTAGGCCGCCTGCAGTTTTAACCTTAGCTACATCCATTGCTGACCAGAAGCGGGCTGTACCTTCCAGCTTGTTTTCGCTGTAAAGCATTTCTTTCATTTCTGCCTTTTCTGTGATTCCGAAAAATGCGTTTACCGGATCAATATTCTTATCCGAACCTACACCAGCCAGTCCGGCTTGTGCAAATAAAACCTGATTCCATTCCAGTTCAATTTCTGATTTCATCATCGCCGTATTGGAACAACGGAACATAATCTTGGTTACAGCCGGCTCGCTCGCATTCTTTTCGGGATTAATCAGCAATGGATTGATCCATAAACCGTAAGCAGCATTTTTAGGGACAATGCGATACATGCGTATATCCCCGTTTTCGAGAAGGTAGTATACATAAGTAGCTTCATCCTTATAGAAAAAGCTTTTCAACTTTCCGGCGACACTTCGGTTCAAGCTTGCGGAAGCTTTGAGTATACCCTGCTTGTTTGCAGGAACATCAATCCAGGTATTCCAGCTTGCAGTTGTTTTCCCAATAACTTTTGTTTCGTTATGCAAAGGCAGAGTTCTGTGCTTTAAAATCAAAGCGGGAAAAATCCCATTCTGCGTTTCCACTAACTCATATTGGCGGAACAATGCCATCAGGGTTTCAGGTTCATCGTTCAGCAAATAGCGCCCGTCAATACTTTCGAGACTGCCTCCATGTATATCGTGGGTTATTTTTCGTAATTCCCAAATAATAAACTCAGGTGCTCCTGCGCTTTCGAAATGAACAGCGTTCAGGTGATCGAGCTCGCGCGAATACGAAGCATAAGCCTGCAGCACCGGCCTGGGCTTCCAGTTCAGATGATTAGCCGCTATATAGGAATAATCCCAGGGATAGATATCAACGGTTTGGCTGCCTATCCTATCCAGTATTCTCTTGTCCAGCTTATTCCTTTCAATTGATTTTATATCCGACGTATTACAGCTATCCACAAAGCAGGTATAATTGAAAGCCTTGCTGACAAGCGTTTGCACACCATTCATTTTAAATTGAAAAGGTTCGTAGTAATATGATTTTTGAAGTGTCAGGAAGAAAAATGCAACTATCAGCAGGGAAAGCATCCCATTGATCAACTTAAA
>JBAXBP010000313.1:0-2932 GCA_037141915.1 Bacteroidota bacterium
GCATATGACGTTCTCCTGGAAGGTATGAAATATCATGATGAAAATCCCGATTTCTATTTCGGGATGGCCTATTATCTTTTTCTTCTCGGACGCTCAAAGCATGCCAACGAAACCTTCTCCAAAGCCCTCGAAATGGATTTTAACGGGTACAAGCGTCTTTTCACGATGTTCCCGGAAGCCCAGCACAATCCCGCTGTTGTCGAGATTATTGATGCCCATAAAAAATAAATCCTATGATGAACATTGACCTTCCTTTTTTACCAGAACGTACACAGAAACCCCGGCAGACTGGGCTTGCAATGGTTATGGACAAGAGCCTGAGTGTACGTGAAGCAGAAGACCTTATTTCAGTAGGCAACGATTTTATCGATTATATCAAACTAGGTTTCGGCACTTCAGTAGTCACCCGTGACCTGCAGAAGAAGATCAAGGTATACAAAGACGCAGGCATCCCGGTTTACCTTGGAGGGACCCTGTTCGAGGCATTTTTTATCCGGGACCGTTTTGATGATTACAGGAAAATGATCGATCAGCTGGGGCTTGACACAGTTGAGATCTCCGACGGTTCTATGAGCATCGACCATGATGTGAAATGCGAAGTCATAAACAAACTGTCGAAGCAATACACCGTCCTTTCGGAAGTAGGGTCCAAGGAATCAGGCATTCTGATCTCTCCAAGCAAGTGGATAGAGATGATTCAGAAGGAATTGCAGGCCGGCTCATTCAAAGTTATCGGCGAGGCAAGGGAAAGCGGGAATGTGGGGATTTACAGGCCGACCGGTAAAGCACATGTTTCCCTTATCAACAAGATCCTCAGCAAAGTCGACATTCAGAAGATCATCTGGGAAGCCCCGTTGAAATCTCAGCAGGTGTGGTTTATCAAGCATTTCGGCGCCAATGTAAACCTCGGAAATATTCCTCCCTCAGAGATTATACCGCTCGAAACACTCAGGCTCGGCCTCCGGGGCGATACTTTCTTCCAGTTCCTGCCCGAAAAACTGAAAAAGTTCCAGCAGGTTTGAACGGCAAGACTTACCGGTTCGGACTCATAGGTTACCCGCTTGAACACTCAGCATCAGCAAGGTATTTCACCTCAAAGTTTGAACGTGAACGATTAAATAATTATTCCTATTCTCTTTTTCCTTTAATGCATTTGGATGAGATAAAGGCTTTGACCGCCTCGATCCCGGGCTTACAAGGTTTAAATGTAACCATCCCTTACAAGCAAAGCATAATCCCCCTGCTCGACCAACTGGACCCCGTGGCAGCTGAGATCGGGGCTGTGAATACTGTAGTTGTAAAACGCAACAACAAGGGTTTTCTTCTCAGCGGATATAACACCGATGCCAAAGGGTTCCGGCTTTCTCTGCCACAGGATTTTAATCATACCCATGCCCTGGTCCTGGGTACCGGCGGAGCTTCCGCAGCCGTAACTTACGTACTGAAAACGATGGGGATCGAAGTCCTGAAGGTTTCCCGTGACAAAAGATCTGAAGGAATAATAGGTTATGAAGAAATTAATAAAGACGTTCTTGAACGGTTTACCTTTATCATAAACAGCACTCCCTCAGGAATGTTCCCCCAAACCAACGCCGCCCCTGCCCTGCCATTCCATCTCCTGGGCCCGCGGCATTTCGTATACGACCTGATATATAATCCAGCTGAGACACTGCTTCTGAAACAGGCCCGCGAAGCCGGGGCCTCAACTCAGAACGGCATGGAAATGCTGAAGCTGCAAGCTGAGCTTGCGTTTAAGATCTGGATGGGTGAAAAATGGTGAAAAGCTAAAAGCGAAATTAGTGTAAGCGAAGCATATTGCACAAGCCGCATCAGGTGCGAGGAGCTTGTATAATGCCAGAGGAGCCAATCATCATATCGCTTCGCTGCACCGTAGCGGCGGTGCAATATGCGAGCGTATGTTGAGAGCGAACGGCTGATTAATCTTTCTTCTCAGGCTCTTCGTTGCGGATTACCTCTATCTTCAGGTTGGCCACCATGGCGGCGATGGCTCCCACAGCAGCGAGCATAGGCGCGATAAGCGCACCGATAACACCCACGGTCACAGGGATTTCAAGGTAAACCTTACCGGTTTCGTCCTTGATGATAAGCCTTCTCACATTGCCTTCGTGGATAAGCTGCCTGACCTTTACAACCAGTTCTTCAGCTTTTACCTGGAATTCTTCTTTTATATTTTCCATGTTGTTCTCTTTTTATCATCCTTTTGACGTCTGCTTTGGTTTAACGTTACAACTCGGGGTTTTATCTTAGCAACATCTTCAAAAGCCTTAACTTACCCTTGTATGGAGGGTACCTGACGGGAATATCAATCCTGGTCGATTTGCTGAGTACCGACCGATGATGTGAAAACGTATCAAAGCTAAAGCGGCCGTGGTATTTCCCCATTCCTGAATTCCCTACACCGCCAAATGGAATATTGGCATTGGCTACATGGGTAATAACATCATTAATACAGGCGCCGCCTGATGAGGTCTTCCCAAGCACTTCGTCCTGCTTCGCCCTGTCTTCAGAGAAATAATACAATGCAAGAGGTTTGGGATTTGAATTGATGAAGGTTATAACCTCCTCCAAATCAACAAATTCCATAACAGGCAATATCGGCCCGAAGATCTCTTCCTGCATAACAGTATCCCCGCGTTTAACACCATCGATGATGGTGGGAGAAATATAACGGTCATGGATGTTCACTTCACCCCCCGATATTACAGCTCCGCAAGCCAGAAAGGATGCAAGCCGCTGGGTTTTACTCTCGTTAACGATTCTTGTATAATCTTTGCTTTCCTTTGGATTAGCCCCGTAATACCGGGTAATTTTGCTACTCATAAGCTTGAGGAACTCTTCTTTGACTGAAGAATGAACAAACAGGTAATCAGGAGCGATACATGTTTGTCCGGCATTAATAAACTTTCCCCAT
>JBAXBP010000314.1:0-2929 GCA_037141915.1 Bacteroidota bacterium
CACGGCGCAACCAGGTTCATGGGTATGAGTGCAGTTCTTATACTGGCAGAAAGGCAGGAGCCTTTCCATTTCAGGAAAACACCTTGGAATCTCAGTTTGGTCAAAATCAATGAGCCCGAATTCCCTGATTCCCGGTGTGTCTATGATAAACCCGCCCCCGCTTATTTCATGCATCTCGGCAAAGGTGGTTGTATGCATACCCTTCAGATGCACACCTGAGATCTTCCCTGTTCGGATATTCAGCCCTGGTTGTAAAATATTGATCAGGGCTGACTTCCCTGCTCCCGAATGACCCGAGAACAGGTTGATCCTGCCTTTCAGCACCTCCCGGAGTTCAGCGATATTTGTCCCTTTAAGGGCTGAAACCGTATAACAATGGTATCCTGCATTTTCATAAATATCCCTGAGCTCATCAAGCAATTTCATGATGTCTTCCCCGTAAATATCGGTCTTGTTGAACACCAGGCTTGCAGGGATGTAATAACCTTCGGCTGTAACCAGGAAACGGTCAATAAACCCGGTGGAAGTACGGGGTTCTGCCAGTGTCACAATGAGATAGGCATGGTCAAGGTTTGCAGCGATGATATGTGAAACCTTGGAAAGCTTGGTAGCTTTACGGATGATGTAATTCTCACGGGGATGGATATTTGTTATCATCGCATTCCCGTGCTGAAGGTCAGGCTCGAGATCCACCCTGTCGCCTATGGCTACTGGGTTCGTATGCTGAATGTCCCTGATCCTGAACTGCCCTTTAAGCCTGCAGTTCACGGTGCCGCCGTCATCAAGGCGCACCCTGATCCAGCTGCCGGTCGATTTTATGACGAGTCCTTCCAAAGATCAGGAGAAGAAATAGTGTTTCTTGACCGGGTTCCTCACATCCCAGATACCATCCGGGCCGTCTTTAAAAATCACGAAATCACCTGGTTTAATATTGAAATTGCCTTCATTGGCCTCAATTTCCTCCTGTATAAGCTGTTTGATTAGGACCCTGCTCATTTTTATTTTTATTGTAAAATTATAAAAAATTGTTATTTTTGATCGGATTAAATTGCCTCCTACGATGAGACCTATCACTTATTTCACCCTGGCTTTCGCGCCGGTAGTCGCCATTGGCATGTATTTTTACCTTGGGCGAAAGTATGGAAAAGCTTTCCAGAAAGTAATGATCCAGAGCTTCCTTGCCGGGATGCTGGGGGTCTCCGTCCTTGCAGCCGCCAAGATCCTTTCAACAGCGCTGGGGCTGAACGATCTTCGCAGTATGAAGCGTTTGCTGTTCTATTCATTCATCACCATCGGCCTTGCTTCCGAACTTGGCAAATTCGTTCTATACCGCTATTATATTGTTCCTAAAAAAGTCGTAGACCGGCCGATCCACGGAATTACCATGTCGGTGATGGCGACCCTTGGCTTTTGTTCACTTGCCCTGCCCGGCTTCATGCTTCATCTTTTCCACACCCAGCCTGCCTATCCCGAAACCCTGTATATGTTCATCTTTGTACCGGCAAATATAATTTTTGCCGTAGTCATGGGTTTCTTTGTTGGTATGGGCAAGTTCATCAAGACTTATTTCACCTTCACACTCACTGGTTTATTCGGGGCGGTCTTTTTTCACGGCTTGTTTATCTTCACCCTGATGACCCAGGATTTCAAACTTCTCAGCCTGTTTGCGTTTGGATCCACAGTAATAGTATTCATACTCGGGATCAAAGCGGCGGTGACTGAACCTGAGATCGACTGATCGAAAAAAGCTTTCCCGGCTTACACTGCACAACATTTTCAATTTCCAGGTTCAGCAAAGCTGCTGCAGTTTTGTTAACAGGTAGTCCGCTTTTCCTGCTGATCTGATCTATGCTGAGATCCCCTTCGGCAAAAAGCAAATTAACAATCTTACCTTCATCCATGGTCAGGGGGATGAACAGTTTCGGCTGAACAACAGTGGCTGTAACCCGGGTTTCCCTCCATTTCATTTCAAACATCAGGTCATCCGCATTCCTGATAATATCTGCTTTCTTTTGTTTGACAAGCATGTTGCATCCGCATGAATATTTATCGGTCACCCTGCCCGGCACTACAAAAACATCTTTATTATAGCTGTATGCAATATCAGCAGTTATCAGCGCTCCTCCCTCTTCCGCTGCTTCTACCACAATGATGGCATCGCAAAGGCCTGCAATGATCCTGTTCCTCATAGGGAAATTCTCCCTGTCGGGTTCGGTACAGCTGAAAAATTCGGTGACCAGGCCTCCCTGCTCCAGCATTTTCTCTGCCATGATCCTGTTATTGCCCGGATAAATCCTGTCAAGCCCGTGCCCAAGCACCCCTGCCGTATCCAATCCGTTATCCAGCGCAGCCCTGTGAGCCTGGCTGTCGATCCCGTATGCCAGTCCGCTCACGATCAGGGGAGATTCCTCCCTCAGCCCCTGTATGAGTTCCCGGGTGACGGATTTGCCGTATTCGGTTGCGCTGCGGGTGCCAACCACCCCTATTACCTTATCGGTGTTCAGGTCGGCATTGCCCTTGTAAAAAAGATAAACCGGGGAATCATAACAATCGGACAGTCTCCAGGGATAATCCTCATCAAGGAAGAACAGCACCCTGATCTTATATTTTTCAATGAATTTCATTTCCCTTTCCGTCCTTTTCCACAAGACTTTATCGTTCAAACCATACCTTACAGCCTTTTCAAGCCTGGAATTTATGCCGGCAAGTTCCCTGTAATGATCGAACACGTTTTTAGCGCTTTCGAATTGCCTGATGAGATTTTTGCCTGTTACACAGCCCACACCAGGTATCTGGCTCAATGCAAGGGTGTACATTAACGAATTTTGGTCCATTGTTTTTTTCTCTTATCTTTATCCGCCCAGATCGGGAAAGTGACAGGTTTATAAAATTTATTTATTGAAGACTTCTGAGCCCATAGCCCTTGTGT
>JBAXBP010000315.1:0-2867 GCA_037141915.1 Bacteroidota bacterium
GCCAGGCATTAAGTACTGCAGGGAAAAGACTCGGTCTTAATGATGAACGTGGAAATGTTTTTTTAAAATATATTGATATTATCCTTGAAATACAGCCAGAATATGCTGTAATAGAACATGTTAGGGGTCTTTATTATGCTAAGTTTGATATCGATTTAGATGATGAAATTACAAGGGGATTTCCACCGTTTCTTAAACAAATTGAGGGGTCTGTATTGTATTATGTAATGAAGAAATTAGAAAAAGGTGGTTATTCGGTCAAATTCAATTTGTATAATTCCGCTGATTTTGGATCTCCACAGAAAAGGGAAAGGGTTGTAATACTTTGCACAAGAACAGGTAGGCCACTACCATATTTAAAACCCACGCATTCTAGTGACTCAAAGTATGGCTTGAAACCATGGAGGACATTAAGGCATGCCATTGGCAAATTGCAAGGGACCGAAATGGAATATATGGTTTTCCCAGAGAGTAGGATGAAATATTATCGTATTCTTCAAGAAGGGCAAAATTGGACAAACCTAAGTAAAGAAGACCAGATGAGTGCACTTGGTAATTCTTATTTCCTTTCTGGAGGAAAAACAGGTTTTTTTAGAAAACTTTCATGGGATCAACCATCTCCAACTGTTGTTACTAATCCAGCAATGCCGGCAACCGACTTATGCCACCCAACCGAAAATAGACCTCTTTCTGTTGAAGAGTATAAAGAGATTCAAGAATTTCCAAAAAATTGGAAATTTGCTGGTAATATTTCTGATAAGTACAAACAAATTGGTAATGCAGTCCCTATTAGTTTAGGTAAAGCAATTGGTGAAACAATATACCGTGATTTTAGGCGTGAGGTTGATTTGCCAATTGAAGGGTTCAAGTACAGTAGGTATCGTGATACAAATGATGTTGATTTTCTTAAAGCATTAAACCAGAAAGTTTTAGCGATTAAGGAAAAACAACTTGAAATGGAGTTTTAGGTATAAAGATAATCTTCAAGTTTCTTCATCAATTCTTTGCTTTTCCCAAGGACATATGAATAATCAATGTCGATTAATTTCCAGAAAGATTCTCCGGCAAGCCTGGTTACCGGATAAAGATTGTCTTTTCTATTATTAAAAGTCCATCCGTTTCCTATATCAAGAGCTGCCGCGAATATTGAATTTTGGTGGATTGATAGTTCCTGGTTACTCCTCGGTACTTGGCTGCCGGTTAGGGTGTCTCTTTTGGTTTTAAGCTGGGTGTATCGGATATTTGTTCCATCGAAAATAATAACATCAATCCCACGTATATTCCAATTTAATTCTGTTTCGTGGTTGAAAGCAAGGTGGCTTAATGATGCGATCTCTTCAAAACGGTGGCCGAGGTTTTCAGTTATAACCCTGGTATATTGGTTTGAAAGGAAGAGATGTTCTGTACCTGCAAGTTCAAATAAGTTAACTCTATCACTGTCAGGCAAATCTTTTTCTTTTAGAAACTTTGCTTTTACATTTTCAAGTGACCCAATTAGGAGTTTATAACACCCTTCAAAAATTTTGTCTATTCCTTCGTTGATCTTATCCTTAGATGCGATGGGCCTTGATTTATCGTTAAAATAATATTGTAAATATTGATCTAAAGCTCTCGCCTTGGTGTATGCTTCTTTCAAATCAGAATCTGTAATCTCTTTGGGGATTGGGATGGTATGTCTAAGCTGTTCCAATTCCATGGTTAGCTGCAGAATATTATCCTTGTAATCGTATATGTTCATTTGCATTTGATAAAATAATCATGCCTTATATCCAGAACGTAACTGGATTTAGCATTTCCGAGTTTATCTCCAACCCTTTGTTGGTATTCATGAAGAGGGGCTTTTTTCAATAGTTCTTCCAGTAAAGGCATTTTTATTTTCCACACTCCATCCAATGGTTCAATTATAATATTTGTCGATCCCATCTCAAATCTGACTGCCAACCAATCAATCCAATAAAATATTTGTATCTCAGGGTATAATCTATTATATCTTTTACGGTCTTTGTCATTAAAAACAATAGCATATCTGGGAGGGATACCAAACAAACTTTCTGATTTAAAAAATGGAGTGCATTGGACTTTTAAGTCAGCTAGTTGATTATTAGGTAGTTCAATTAAATCAGGTGCAAAAGGATCATTTGCTTTTTGAGGATTTATTGCAATTTGTAGATCTGCGCCAAATTTTTTTACAAAAACTTCTTCAGTCTTTGATCCTTCAATACACCATACTGCTTTGTCTTGAAGGTTGTGGAGTTCAACCAGCTCTCCATTTTTATTATATGATTTATATTTTGCCATTAAATGGTTGTGAAAAATGATATTTCAACTTTATAAGTTATTGCCAGTTTTTCCAGGAGCAAGAAATCGACTTTGCAATAGCTATTTTCTAATTTTGAAAGGTTGCTTTGGGAAATAATACCGCTTGCAGCAACATCCTCCTGTGTCATCCCAGCGGATTCACGGGCTTTGATAAGCCTTTTTGATAATGTTGTTCTTCTTGTTTTATGGTTATTTTGCACCATCTATAATAAAAAGCACAATATTAATATTTGTATTTTGATATTCCATTTTGGAATAATTAGTCTAAATTTGCTATTAGGTTTATGAGGTTTAATAACTTTAATTTCAATTTGTTGTAATTAATTTATTTGGTTCCTTGTTTTTAGCGAGAGTAATACATGGGAAAAAAATGAAAAAGGGAAACCATTTGCTCTTGGATAGCTATTTAACATAAGATTTCTGGAAATTTAGCTTTTGAAAAATCGGTTTATTTGAAAGCCCTTAATTGCAACGTATGACTCTACGCAACCGCTAATCCATTCAGTCATTCCAGGTTCCGCTCTATTCGTCGCAAGCTCCTCATGGCT
>JBAXBP010000316.1:0-2866 GCA_037141915.1 Bacteroidota bacterium
AACCCTGGTCTTTCAAATATTTCGGCAATGCCAGGGAGATCCTTGGATGAGAGCCGATATTCTGGTAGAACTCAAGCTCCTTATCCCTGAATAGTTTCCAGGTACGGTTCCCTGCATAGCTGGTAGCTATGAAATACTCGGTGATCATCAGTATACCGCCACTCCTGAGCTTTGTAAAAGAATCCGAGATAAACTCAGGTACATTCTTCATATGCTCGACAGCAAATCTTGCCGTGATCAGATCAAAATTTCCGTAAGGAAAGGAATGGTCAAATAGTTTATGTTCAAACGACAGGTTAGTTGCGCTGTGTTTCTCACTGGCCGATGAGATCAGCTCGGGATCAGCATCAACGGCTTTATACATCACAGCAGGAGTCAACCCGGCCAGCCCCGAAATGAAATTTCCCTCTCCCGTTCCTACGTCAAGAACAGATGTAACCTTGTTTTCCAGGATCAGTCCCCTGAGATACTTATATTCAAAAGATGAAAAGGCCCTGGTTTGTGCCTCATAACAACCCCTTACAAAATCAATGATCCCGAGGATCCGTTCATTTACATTGCTCATAACTGAATTTTATTTTTCTTATCGATCTATGGTTTTATAATCATTAGTCATTAAAACGGGAATCCCGGGAGCGATTAAATCAAAGCAAATCCATACGACATTGGAATTGTAAAATTCGTGTTTTTTTGAAAACCCTTTATCCTGTTGATAGAAATCTCTCCCTGTGGCATTACTTTTCGATAAAGCTCTTCATAATCATGAAAAAACTGAACGGTATCAAATTTCTGAATTTTCTTTAAAGGAAATGGGTTGGCCGCTAAACGCAGCAGAGGCAGAGCCTTGATATTTGCTAAATTATAATATTTATACCTGCCACACGAAAAGTTGATTTTTATTATCGGATTACTTGTCTTTACCTTATCTGAATTTTTACAACCTAGTGAAAATTCATATTTAACACCTTTGATATGAATAAAGGGAAAAAGACAACGGACAAACCACAAGGAAACGAAGAAGCATTGCAGTCAGAACTTGCCTCATTGAAATCCAGTTACGAAGAATGCTCGGCAACTCTTAAAAAAGTCGCGTTCGAGCTTGGAGAGCGCCGCAAGGAACTGCGCTGCCAGAACAGGATGTCGGAGATCTTCTCTGATCTCTCGCTTGGGCTTGATGAAATTTGTTTGCAGGTTCTGGACCTCATCCCTCCTGCCTGGCAGTTCCCGGTGAGGACCGGGGCTATGATAGTTTTGGAAGGAAAGACATTCAGGACAAAGGGGTTCAGTGATAAAAGCCCTCAGCTGCAACAGGACATCAATGCCGAAGGTGTAAAAGCTGGCGAAGTGAGGATAAGCTTAAAGGTTCCGCGCGGGAAAACCGAAGCAGCGCCATTCCTCCCGGAGGAAAACGACCTGATTCAGTCCATAACACTAAGGATGGGTAATGTTGTTGCACTTAAAAAGAGGGAACAGGCTAGAAGAAAAGGTGAGGCGCTCTATCATTCAATACTCTCAGCTTCTCCCGATGTCATTACCATTACTGACTTGGAAGGAACGATACAATTTTCATCTGAAAGGGCTGTGAAGATGTTCGGCGCTGCCAGCTCAACTGAGTATTTAGGACATCCCATGCTTGAATATATTGATCCTTCGGACCATGAAAAAGCAAAGAATGAAATTGGAAAAATGCTTTCGGGCCAGCTATCCGGCGCAGCCGATTATACAGCCGTCAGGGCCGATGGGAGTAAATTCGATGTCGAAGTAAACGGTGAATTTCTCAGGGATGAGAACGGCCGGCCAGTGCAGATGATCTTTGTGGCCCGTGATATCAGCGACAGGAAAAACGCCGAACGCAATCTCTCCAGGACCGAGGAACGCTTTAAAAGCATGGTTGAGAATCTCAACGATGTGGTGTATGAAGTGTCGAATGATGGAATTGTCAATTATGTGAGCCCGTCGATCGAAGGCTTCCTTGGCTTTAAGCCGGAAGAACTCGTTGGCAGGAATTTTTTCGGGAATATGCATGAAGATGACCGACCGGGGATAATGCAAAAACTCGGTGAACTGAATAAACGTGATTATGATTTTCTTGAATACCGTTATTATAATAAAGCCGGGGAAGTCCGCTGGGTGCGATCCTCCACCACAGCAATGTTCGAAAATGAGAAGCTGATCGGGGGGCGGGGGGTACTCATAGATATCACTGAAAGAAAAAAAACTGAACATGCCCTGAAGGAAAGCGAAACACTATACCGCAGCCTGATCGACAGTGCCGACGCTGCCATTTTAGTTCTTGATAAGGAAGGTCGTTACAAGTATATTAATGCCATCGGGGCCCGTGATCTCGGTTTGCCTGCCGACAAGATACTGGGAAAGAGGATCCATGATGTGTTCCCCCCTGATGTAGCTGAATCCATCATGTCGAATGTGGATTTTGTATTTTCAGAAAATACAGGCAGAGTTGTGGAAGAACGGATCGTTCTTGGAGGACGAGAGAGATGGTACAGGACCAGCACCCAGCCTGTAAGGAATGAAAGCGGGGTACCTGTATCTGCCCTGTTATTTGCTTCTGATATTACAGGCAGAAAAGAAGCTGAGCTGTTGGTCAGTCAGAGTGAGCAAAAGTACAGGACGCTTTTCGAATATTCTCCTGATGGATACCTGATCTTCCGGGATGGGATCTTTGTTGAATGCAACAAGACTTCTGAAAAGCTGGTTGGAGGCAGCAGGGCCGATATTGTCGGGAAACGACCCGACGAAATTTCACCGGAATACCAGCCAAACGGGAAACGATCCTTTGATTATGTGATCGAAGTGGTTAACGAAGCTTTTGCAACGGGTAAAAATGAATTTGAATGGACTCACA
>JBAXBP010000317.1:0-2833 GCA_037141915.1 Bacteroidota bacterium
GGCCATGGGGATATCTTTATTTGTCGAACTATCAAATGGGAAACTGGACTCATCCGGCATATAATATATTCCAGTATACCGATTGGAACCAGGGGCCTACTAATAACACCCCGTTTACCGGCACCAGCGACTCACATAAGAATTTCTATGAACATTCGGGAAGTTTCAGCTACCCTGGGAGTGTTTTTGGCGGCATGCAGATGGGTGGGAACGCAGTAAGCACCGACAACTATTATATGGCTGTTGACCTGTTTTATACCAATGTCAATACAGGTGGTAACCTGCCAACCAACGGCGGCCAGATACAGACATGGGCCCTGTCCAAGTCTTATTACAGCATGAATGGTTCGGGTGGCAGTGATCTCTGGGTTACACTCGGTGTAGGATTATCAAGGGAGGGAGGCAGCCCTTATTACACTTATCAATCAGATGCTGCGGTAATTAATCAGCATTATCATAACCAGCCAGGAAACTGGGGCAGTGCTTTTGGAAATTCAGGGAACCTTAAACAAAACACTCAATACCAGCCAGCCATGCAATATTATTATCAGACATACAACATTGGCTCGGTGCCGGCTTCCATCCAATTGATTAATGCATACCAGATGTTGTACGGTGGGCTTTATGCTTACACCCCAATGCAATAATCATACTTTTCATCTCAATAACCGTGATTTGACGGGGCTGCCTCAGTGACATGGGCAGCCCCGTTCTTTTAAGTACATGCCCTGTATGCCCGAAGCCCCCCCCCTCCCTCCGTAACAATCTGCAGGGGAAAGATAAAAAAATTGAATAAATCGGTATTAACCCAAAGGCATTGTACTGGACCCTGATTCCGCCCCAAAGGGGTTGGGAATTAACCGGGAGAGATTAATTTTTGATGCAGACCCGCGGGGAAATATTCCCGCGGGCTTTTTTTTTCCTGAGACCGCGGGAAGCGACAGAAAAATACCGAATTTATAATTTCTGGTCCTGGCCGGAAACTTTCCAAACCTTTTATATTTTGTCGGCTTGTCATATGTTCATTCGGCACACGCGTTATCGCGTAAATACGCGATATTCTTTAAATATAACCTATCAATGCACCCAAATCGTTCCCGGATAATTCCTTCTAAAAAAATGAAACTTTTTTAGTAAGCATTCATCTTCAGTGAAATAGCCTGCAAAAATACTCAATCCATTAATTGTCGGGAATTTACGGCATACTTTTTGAATTGTTATACAGTCCAAAATAAACCATAGTCTTCGCCATGGGAACGGCCTATTGGTTTTTCAATGTTTTGTTTACTTGTTCAGGGTCAGAAATCGAGAAATGGGAAATAGCAGACTGAAAACTCAAAAAAATCCACGGTAAAAGAAATTGAAAATTAAACAGTAAAACAAATCCGTAAATTATGAAAACAAAATGTAATCATTTCAAAAGGATCACCACTTTTGCTCTTGCACTGGCACTTTTGCTAACCGTTGCTATCTCGTGTAAGAAAAAGACCGATGACATACCAACGCCAACGCCAACACCGATCCCACCGGGACCTCTTGCAACTCCGAATGCATTTGCACCCAGGACTCTTCATTTCATGACTGCTTATGAGAAGATCAATGGGATGAGATTTGCCGGTTATTCTTCCCGGCTTATCAGTCGCGGCCTTGTTGGAGAAGATGTACCGGAAATCCCAAACCCATTGAAAAAATTGGGCAAGAACCTTTGGGAAATATACGATTATGAGCACACCGAACATGAGTTTGCAAAAATCGATAACGAATTGGATAATATCTCTAATCAGCTTACCCTGCTAACCAAAGAAGTAAACCAGTATGGCAATGCAATATTAGGCCAGATTGACTTTATGACAACCTTGTTATCAGCTGAAAACATTAAGCCATATTTAACCGACATTAACAATTTATGGTTTTCCAATCCGGGTGCCTGGACATCTTATATGGATTTTGTAAACGCATCTGCATCGTATGAAAGGAATCCGCAGAATCCCGATTCCGTGCAATTGATGAATGCCGCAGCTGCAAATGCCGCCCAGTTTGCCGTAAACGGCAATTCGGAAAAAGTCTGGAGTGACCTTAATAACGTTGCCGGTCTGATCAATTTGAGCGGAAATACGGGAATATTTTCTCAATTTGCGCAAACCCTGGCTGCCAAGGCAAAAGGACAAGTGCTTGATTCTTCACAGGCCATGCAGTATTATAAAATGCTGGAAGGTTATTTTATTAACCTTCTTCAATATCAATCAAACGCAGAAACAATAATCATCAATATAGACAATTACAACGACACTACTGGCACCACAGCTGCGACAGATTATAATAAGAAATTTGCACCGGTTATACAGGGTGAGGTGAACGCATTTTTATATGCGGTTGATTACCTTGTGACCAATATTTCCGACTACCGGACCTCAGCAAGGTTTCAGTATGACATGGGATACAGGAATGCAGGTCTCGCGCCTGACAATGTTTTTATCCATGCCCTTGCAAGAGCCCAGTTTTTAGCTAACATGATTTATGATGGATTGGGATTAAATTACCCTGTCATGTGCGGCTATATTCTTACCCCTTATAATTATTCGAATGGGAACTCCCCTCTTATGACGCAGTTCAACCTGAGTTTCAGCAACTATGGCCAAACAGTTACCAGGTCGGTAAGTGCAAGTCCGATTGCAAGTCAGATCCCATACACCTATTGGTCAGCAGGAAGCACCGCACAATGCGGAGCCGACAATAGCTGGACTGCTTTCCGCTGCGGAGCCCTTAGTACAGCTGATCCAGGATGGCATACAGGTCAGATCCAGGTCACGATACCCGATAATGGCAACATGTA
>JBAXBP010000318.1:0-2829 GCA_037141915.1 Bacteroidota bacterium
ACCTTACGATCATGGAAGAAGGCACCGAACTACTCGACCGTCTTACCCGTTACCTCAAGGGTGATAAGGATGTGAAACTTCCCATCCTTACCTCCTGCTGCCCGGGCTGGGTGAATTTCTTCGAACATAATTTCCCCGAAATGCGCGATATTCCTTCAACCGCAAAGTCGCCCCAGCAGATGTTCGGGCCCATTGCCAAGGAATATTTCGGAAAGAAACTCGGTATTGACCGCAAAAACATGGTAGTGGTCTCCATCATGCCCTGCCTGGCTAAGAAATACGAATGCCAGCGTGATGAATTCAAGGTCGATGGTGATCCCGACGTGAATTATTCGCTCTCAACCCGTGAACTTGCCCATCTTATAAAAGCATCGAATATTGACTTTAATTCACTGCCTGCTGATGAGTTTGACAACCCCCTCGGAGAGTCTACCGGCGCCTCTGTCATTTTCGGAACAACCGGCGGGGTGATCGAAGCCGCATGCCGGACGGCATATGAACTTTATACAGGAAAGAAACTTGAGAAGGTTGATTTCAACCAACTCCGCGGACTTGAAAACGTGCGTAAAGCCACCATCGATTTCGACGGATTACCCATCAATATCGGGATTGCACATGGACTGGGCAATGCCCGCAAACTGCTCGAAGACATCCGCGACGGCAAGAGCCATTTCCACGCAATTGAGATTATGGCCTGCCCGGGAGGTTGCATAGGAGGAGGTGGACAACCCTTCCACCACGGCGATTCCCAGGTCATCAAAGAAAGGGCTTCAGCCTTGTACCGCGAAGATGAGGGCAAACCCATCAGGAAATCGCATGAGAACCCATTCATACTTGAATTGTATAAAGAATTTTTAGGCATCCCCTGCGGAGAAAAGTCTCACCACCTGCTGCACACACACTACTTTGATAAGAGTGCGGGGGTGTTTGTGGAAGAGTAAAGGCGAAAAGCGAAATAAAGAAAAGCGAAAAAAAATCAAATACAGATTTTAACAATGAGAAGTAATAAAATATTTGAAATCACTTTGAACATAAATTTCGCTTTTCGCCTTTCGCCTTTCGCTTTTTCATATTAACCCACTACCAGAATATATACCCACTATGGCCAAGATAAAATTATCGGAAAAGAAGATACAGGAGTTGAAAGATGTTTGCAAAGCTTTCAACAATGAGAAAGGAGAGCTTATCAATGTTCTTCACAAGGCCCAGGGCCTGTTCGGCTATCTTCCGGCCGAAATCCAGGAAATCATAGCCAAGGAACTCAGCCTTTCGGTTGCCCACGTTTACGGTGTTGTCACATTTTACTCCTACTTTACTATGCAGCCCAAAGGCAGGCATCCCGTTTCAATCTGTCTTGGCACCGCCTGTTATGTGCGCGGAGCTGAAAAGGTACTTGAAGAATTCAAACGCCAGCTGAAGATACAGGTTGGTGAAACAACCCCCGACGGCAAATTCTCACTCAGTTGCCTCAGGTGCGTTGGCGCCTGCGGACTGGCCCCGGTGGTCCAGGTTGGCGAAAAAGTTTACGGTCGCGTGGCCCCCGATGGTGTTGCCGATATCATCGCAGAATACAATACTTAAGATTGGTTTTTTGGTTAATTTTTGATGCAGGCCCGCCATCACAATGATGGCGGGCTGTTTTTTTCTGAAATAGAGAAAAAAACGGCTCCACCACCAGGCTAACCTCAAGTAAAAGCAATCTTATACTTTTCTTATTGTTTTACATTCTGCACTGATAACCAGCTACTTGGATTCACGATCCGAGGCATTACTTTATGATTATTTTTGACGTTCCAACACTACCCTCCTGATTTTCATCTCATTACCTCTAATTATAAGAATTTAATAAGATTTTAGGCTTTCATGGCTCTTGACAAAGGTTTGATCGGCAGCGTATTTTTACCAAAAAGAAATCAATTGAACCCAAAATCACTATTAACCTTCAAAACAATGATAACAAAAAAGCAATTTTTGAAAAAGATCATTCGCCTGCTCACAGTTCTGGCGGTTATATTGATTGTGGTTGGTTCCTGCAAGAAAAAGGACGACACACCAACCCCCACACCAACCCCCACTCCCACCCCTACGAATTCACCGGATGCCTTTGCCGACAAGCAGCCGAATATCATGTCCGACTATGAAAGAACGCATAACTTCGATTTCCCCGGCCACCTGATTCGGGAAATGGGAAAGGGACTGAGGGGTGAAGACGACGGAGGACTAATACCTGAGCCGTTTAAAAAAATCGGGGAGACAGCCTGGGAAGTCCATGACTATATACATACCGAGGCAAGATTTGATCAGATCGATAATGCATTGTCGCAAATCCAAAACCAGCTTATAAACCTACAGACATCAGTAAACGCGTTGTCACAGCAGTTAGGATTTGCCACTTCCTGGCAAACTAATGTTACTCTTTTCACTGCTCTCAATCCGCTGATTTCTACAGTCCAGGCCAAAATGGGAGTGACAAGCACCGACGGTCTCCAATATTATCCCCATGTTACAAACCAGTATCTGACAGGAGCAAAGAACAACCAGGGGGATTCCCTTGAATCAAAAGCTGATTTTTTAGCCGATCAGGCAAATCTGCAGAACTGGGCAAATCAAATCTATAACAACAACCCGGACTTGACTACACTTGAACTGACCATGTACAACCAGATCAAGGCTGCCGGCACCAATGGTTTTGCGCCGCTTGCCAATTTAATATGCCAGTCAGCCCTGGCAAAGGATGCTTATGATCCCGCTTCGATCATGAACTGTTACCTTATCCTTGAAGGGGCTAACATGGCTTCTGGATAGGTAGTATTTACTAATGTTTTAGAG
>JBAXBP010000319.1:0-2826 GCA_037141915.1 Bacteroidota bacterium
CTGCGGTTTGTTATCGCTGAAAATCCCCAGATTCGATCCTGGACCGAAACCAAGGGACAACAACGCTTTTGCAACCCGGTCGGTGGTGGAAACCAGTTCCAGCCAGCTATAGCTGCTGTATTCCTCCGTGCCTGGAGCCCGGTAACGAAATACCTCACGTGTGCCATAACCGTCAGCTCGGTTGCGCATCATATGAACCAGGTGTTTTTCCATCTTCCTGTCAGGTATTGATATGCAAAGTACCGACATTTTTTCGATGATATGAAATTACATATGTTACATATATATGATAGTGTGGCTGCAGAAACCCGGGATTTTGTTTCCCCTGATTTGCTAACAGAAGCTTTTTGATGTAAATTTGTATCACTTTTATCACTTTCCCCGATTAATGGTAAAGGAGGTAAAAATGACAGTAACAACATTGGATCTCTTTCAGATCCTTCAATCGAAGTTGGGACAAAATGAAGCAAAAGCCCTGGTTGAATTTGTGGAAAGTGAAGTGCAATTAAATCTTAAACAAGAAATGAACTCTTTTGCGACCGGTAATGACATCCGTAATTTACGGGGTGACATGCATACTGCAATCCACAACCTGGACATAAAAATAGAAAAGATGCGGGCCGACCTGATTAAATGGATGTTCGTCTTCTGGATGGGTCAGATCAGTGTGACTGTGGCTTTGGTTATGCTTGTTTTGAAATAAGATTTCGTGGCTTCCAATATCATTGAAATCAGCCATCTTTCTAAGTACTACGGCCATTCCCGCGGCATAGAGGACGTTTCCCTGGATGTAGGGCAGGGTGAATTTTTCGGCTTTATCGGCCCCAACGGGGCAGGCAAATCAACAACCATCCGAATCTTGCTGAACCTCATTTTTCCTTCTTCAGGCAGTGCAAGGATATTCGGCCTTGATGTGCTCAGGGATTCCAAAAAGATCCGGGGCCGCCTGGGATATGTGCCATCCGATGCCAACCTGTACGATAAAATGAAAGTTCACGAATTCCTCAGCTTCGGAGCCGCATTCTACGGAGGAAATAAGAGTGAAGACAGGATAAGGGAGCTGGCAGGCATCCTCGATCTTAACCTGGAGCGCAGGATCACCGAGCTGTCCACAGGCAATAAAAAGAAAGTAAACATCATCCAGGCTCTTGTACACAAGCCCGAGCTGCTGATCCTCGATGAGCCAACCTCAGGTTTGGATCCACTGATACAATCAAAACTTTTCGGACTGCTAACCGAAGAAAACAAAAGAGGCACGACGGTTTTTTTCTCCTCCCACATCCTGAGCGATGTGCAGGCTCTTTGCCGGAGGGTGGCCATTGTCAAGGAGGGCAGGATCGTTAAATCGGATGAGATTGCAGTCCTGCGGGAAAAGCAACTGAAAAAGGTAAGGATATTGTTTGCGGATGAGGGAACGTCGGGGAACTTTCATATTCCCGGCATGGCGTCGATCCTTTCTGTAAGCCCGAAAACCCTTGAGTTCATGTTCTCGGGGGATATAAACGAACTCACCGGCCACCTGTCGGGACTCAGGCTTGAAAACCTCAGCATTGAAGAACCTCCGCTCGAAGAGATCTTCCTGCATTATTACCAGTAAAAACAGGGTTGTATGATAAACATTATTCTGTTTCGCATGGAATTCCGCAGAAACGTCAGGAGCATGGTGCTCTGGTCGGTGACCATCTGCGCCCTGATCTTCTTTACCATGTCGCTGTTCCGCAGTGTGCTGCAGTACCAGCAGCAGATCATGGGCATGGTAAAGATAGTCCCCATGGCCGCCATGAAAGCCAGGGGCTTCGGAAACATCACGGATATTTTCTCCGGCCTTGGTTTTTATGCAGCAAACAATATTGTGTATATGATGCTCCTGGGAAGCATCTATTCCATGGTGCTTTCATCGAACATCCTTTTAAAAGAGGAATACCTGAAGACCGCCGAATACCTGATGTCGAGGCCGATCAGCAGGGATGAGATCTTTGCAAGCAAATTGGCTGTTGCCCTGCTGAATATTGCAACCCTTAACCTGGTTGCAGGAATAACCGGGTTTATTTCATTGATTGTATTCCGCTCTGGCGATATTGTAATACACCCCTTCCTGATTATTACCTTGTATACATTCCTGCTGAACCTGTTTTTCGGTGCCCTGGGAGTCATCGTGGCTGTAATGATAAGACGTCCAAGGCCTGTCACTTTCTTCTGCGTGGGGCTTATCCTGGTGTTTTATTTTATTTTTACTATCTCAAGGATAAGCGGGGTCAGTGGTGAATTCGGTTATGTCAGCCCGTTCAAATGGGTTAACATGGATGTTCTGAAAAGCGATTTTTCTTTCGAGTTCTGGCGGATTGCATTGTTCCTGGGCCTGGCGCTCCTCCTGTCGGGCCTGTCTCTTATGATTTACAGGAAAAAAGATATTCTTACCTGAATAAAAAAAGGCAAGGATATTTCCCAAACCTCGGGACCGTAAGGATGAAACTTCTTGCTATGTGCCAGGATTGCCGCCTCTATTTTAACTATCATTCCCGGCTTGGTCAGGATCATCTGGCTTTCAAATACATTCGGGCTTGGAACCTGGTTTTCAACCCGGGAGAGGACAATAAACGCGAAAAAATTTGCATGGAAAATTTTCAAATTTACTTCCCTTGTGCGTAAAACTTTCGCATTTTTGCTGTAATGACGAGCCCTGACGAATGAATTTTAAAAATCTTTTCGTTTTCTTGTTTCTTTTATTCTCAGCAACCCTGCCGCTGCATGCACAAAGACAGCCGGTACCGGGTCAGATTCCTTATCCGCCCTTGTATTTTGATCATCTTGGCCGTGAAAACGGGC
>JBAXBP010000320.1:0-2812 GCA_037141915.1 Bacteroidota bacterium
CGATCCGAGTAAAATAGTTACTCGTCGCCGGGTTATAGTCCCGCAACTCGCAGCCACCGGTGTTTCGGCCCACGAGGTAAAATCGCAGACAGGTTTCAGGGTTGTTTACGGACCGGTAAGTTCTGCTGACATCAGCGAATTCATGAAGCAGGGGATGAAAGCAACCCCTGAAATGCGTACCGTGAAATTTCCTTTGTGGAGCGAATAAAGCTCATCCCGGTCGAACTTTCATATGGCAGGTTTTATTTGTTAGTTGTTCCGGCTGTATTCATCCTTTTATCCGGGCTGAGCAGGCATGGATATTCGCTTGACCTTGCATTCGAGGATGGCCTCAGGGCGACTTTCAGCCTCTTGGTGGTACCTTACAGGGCTTGCCGTTACTCCTCTCTTGCTGCCCTGGATCCCTTTCAGGCGATTTGCGCTCAAGGGGTTGCTGCTGGGCTGGTTCTCTGCGACTGTATTATCGTTGTCTCACATGACAGGTACAGGATGGATTGAAACTGCCTCCTTGTTCCTGATGATCGGTGGTCTATCGTCCTTCCTTGCAATGAACTTCACGGGCAGCAGCACATTCACTTCCCTTTCGGGTGTGCAAAAGGAAATGAAGACTGCTTTGCCCGTGCAAATAGGCATGGCTGCACTGGGCGTTATTTTATGGGTGATCTCAAAATTTGTTAATGTATGAAAGGACTAGTTTACCTGAGCAATGTGGTCACCCTCGAATTGGATGAGGTGAAATGCAACGGCTGCAGGATGTGCACCATTGTTTGTCCGCACAACGTTTTCGAAATAGTCAATAAGAAGGCGGTGATAGTGAACAGGGATCTTTGCATGGAATGCGGTGCCTGTGAGAGAAATTGCCAGGAACATGCTCTAAGTGTAAGGTCGGAAGTAGGCTGTGCCGCAGGCATCATTAACGGGATTTTAAGGGGAACGGAACCTACCTGCGATTGCGGTTCATCGGGGAATTGCTGCTGATTTTGAAAAACCCGGGATCCTCAGTCTTATCAGTGAAGGTTTAAAGGCTTATGAAAAAAGGAAATAAAATATAACTCAGTTTATTCCTGGCGGCCTTTTAGATACTTTTTTCACCCCTTCCCAAACCTGATCTTATGAAACTCCGTATTCCTTTAGCTTGTTCTCCAGGGAACCGACTGTTACCGGCTTCGGGATGAAATCATCGCAGCCGGCAGCGAGGAACTTTTGTTCATCACCGCTCATTGCATAGGCAGTGATGGCTATGACAGGCAGGTCTTTTCTGAATGTTTTAATCTCCTGGGTTGCCTCCAGCCCATTCATGACAGGCATTTTGATATCCATCAGCACCAGTGTGATCTCAGGATGGGCGCGGCACAACTCCACTGCTTCCTTGCCATTGGTGGCCACAAGCACCGTGGGCCCGATCTTTTTCAGTACAACTTCAAGGAAGAGACGGTTGGCATCATCATCTTCAGCAACAAGCAACACCGGAGATTTCACTTTAGTGTCAGGGGAAGTCACAAGGTTTGTTTCATCATTTTTCTTTACTTCTCCGACAGGCAGAATAACAGTAAAGACTGAACCAATATGTTTCCGGGATTTTAGTTTAAGTTCACCACCAAGCAGCCTGATGCAACCACTGACAATCGAAAGCCCAAGTCCACTTCCCTCATGACCTCTCGTCGTCGCAATATCTTCCTGCATAAAGGGATCAAATATTCTTTCCCTTGCCTCTTCTGAGATACCTTGTCCGGTATCCTCCACACTAAATATAAAGTTGTCTTTGGTGATTGAATAATCGACAGTCACAGTGCCGGCAGAGGTGAATTTTAATGCATTACTGAGGAGATGCGAAATTATTTTGCGTAAAAGCTCAGGATCTGTTTTAATATAAATTTCATTTAAGGAATTGTGAATCGCGAAATCCAGGGCCAGTGATTTACTTTCAAAGGCTTTACTGTAAAGGTTTTTCGTTTCTCTCATGATATCATTGATTGCAACCGGTTTCCTTGCAATTTCCAGGGAACCAGTGGCAATCAGAGAGATGTCCATATAATCAGTAATTGTCTGTATCAGGCGGTTTGTGGATGTCTCGAGGAAACTCAGGAAATTTCGCCTGTCAGCTGCACTGAGATCCGGTTCTGCCATCAGTTTGCTGAATCCCAGGATACCGTTCAGTGGTGTTCTTACTTCATGGGAAATATTCTGCATAAAAGCCGTCTTTAGCCTATCGCTGGCCTGTGCTTTGTCCCTGGCTACTGTCAGATCGATGTTACTCTGTTCCAGCTGGGCTGTTCTTTGTTTCACTTTTTCATCCAGGATCAGGTTTTGATCCTTCAACTGGTGCATTAAAGACCTTGCAAACAGGAGGTTGTTGATCCTGAGGCCGACCTCAGTGAGGTCGAAAGGCTTGGTGAGAAAGTCGGTGGCACCAAGAGTAAGAGCCTTCTGCTTGGCTTCCTGTGTGATATCCGCGGTAAGAACCAAAACCGGCAGGAAGTCATCTTTGGCTACTTTAACTCTAAGTTGCTCCATAACCTCGTACCCTGAAAGCAAGGGCATCATCAGGTCCAGCAATATCAGGTCGGGTTTGAAGCTATCCAGGAGCGGGATTACTTTGCGTGAATCGGTTGTGGAACTCACTTTGGTGTAACCTTCCATTTCAAGACAACCCTCAAGCATTTCAATATTCGCGATCTGGTCATCCACGATAAGGATGCGAGATTTTTTCAGGTTCGTTTCCATGCTATGCAGCTATTACATTTTGGGAAAGATCTTGTCAAGTATGTTAAGGAAATTATCTATTTCCAGAGGTTTAATCAGGCAATCCATT
>JBAXBP010000321.1:0-2805 GCA_037141915.1 Bacteroidota bacterium
TAAGCGGCTGGCTTGCATTCTGACAAACTGCAACAGTCCCTGAGATGGTTGCGGTTGGCATGGCGTTAACAATAACAGTGGCGCTCCCTGCCTGGGCCTGGGAACAAAGGGGTGAACTTGCATCCTCAACACTCACAAGGCTGTATACGAAAGTGCCGGGAGTTCCTGTGGGTACATTCAAAGTCACGCTGTTCCCGGAAGTTGTAGCTATGGTAACATTTGATCCACCGTTAATATTATAGGTAAAGGTATACGGTGCTGTTCCTGATGCCCCGGTAAAAATAATCTGGGGTTGAGTTGCATTCTGGCAGACAGCAATAGTACCCGAAATTGTTGCTGTTGGCAGGGGGTGAACAGTTACGTTCACAGAGGTGTTCCCGGTGCAATGATTTGCGTCGGAAACAGTTACGCCATAGGTGCCGCTTGTGTTAACTGTAATGGACTGGGTTGTCGCTCCTGTAGTCCAAAGGTAGGAAGTATATATGCCCTGCACGCTGAGTTGTTGGGGAGTGCCTTCACAGAAATCGGTGACACCGTTAATGACAGGGTTTGTAAAAGGATAATTACTGAGGACGATCGTATCGGATAAAATACAGCTGTGGTCGTTCACTGTCACAGAATATGTTCCGGGGTTGCTGACTGTTATGGACTGAACCCCTGAGGTATAAAGGGTGCCGTTATAATACCAGTCATAGCTTAGCCGGTTGGGCCCGGCGTCAAGCGTTATGCTGACGCCCTGGCATACCTCCTGGTCAGGCCCGAGGTTCAGGCTGGCAAAATCGGTAAAGTAACCATAAGAACAACCTGCCTGCCCTGCATCATATGTTTCGATAACTCCCATGTGGAAAATGTCCTGTGAATTTGCAAGGATATGTGCGCCGACCGGCAATGTGCCAACGGGGAAATCAATACGGGCAAAGACAAAGGCGGGATTGGCCTGAACAACATGGAACATTGCAGCGGTAACCAGGGCGGCGTTTCCGTCAAGTGTAAAGGATCCCTGGGCGCCGGCTTTAGTAAGGATGATCAGCTCAAAGGAATTTCCGGAGGTGCGTGTGAATGCAATCTGGGAAGATCCTGTGCAGTTCATCGGTGGAAGAATGGCTGAACCCGCTTCACAGCCATAACCGGTCAGATGCCATACGTAAACAGGCTTGTCGGTAGAAACGTAGGCGGAGGTGTCGGTCAGGGACATCTTGAAATGATAGGTGTCGCCGGCGTTCTTGTTGACGGCAAAAACACCGTTAACGCTGATGTTGGTGTTATTGGCAGTGGCAGTCACAAACACCCAGTCATTCATTGCACCGTTGGAATAACCACGTACAACTATATATTGGGTCCCGACTATATTCACAGGAACTATCTGGTCCCCTGTAAGGTCATAACAACCCTGGCCCGGGAACCGGTCAGAATCATCCTTGACGGTAATTGCAACTGCTTTATCGGAAGTAACGGTCGAGCCCATGAGATGGTCACGCCCGTTCAGTCCTGTAGCCTGCGCGCTGTATACCTGCCCCTGGTTCAGGGTCACGGTGAAGGTGGATTTCGCAGCATGGCCCACAATGGCAGTCTTAGGCGTTATAGTCACGGTTGTTCCATCTTCAGTGGCTATGATATCAAAGGAGTTGTATGCCTGGGGATTTAGAGCCTGGTTATACAAAGTGTCCTGGGAAGGAATATAAAATGAAGTCCCCAGTGCATCATTGCCCTTTAATGTAAATATTTCAGGGTTTTGTGTACTGGATTCCTCATAATACGCTGTGATGGGAACATTTGAATGAATGTGGATGCCGTAATTCAACACTGTATTGGGAGGTTTCGATTCAATGATCTCCTTCCATGCAGTGAGGTTGACTGATATCGTGTTGTTTGCCGGAACGACAATATTCTGCGTTGGAAAAGCTGCAGTATTGGCAGGCTCCGAAATACTTACATTTGCAATCTGGTTGAATGAGGTTACACGGAGAAAGATAGGGGAGTCGGCATGACCTGATGTAACTTCAGGCCCGGCAAACCAGAAGTCGGTGTTTGTTTGCCCTGATAAAAGTATTGGAAAGAAGATCAGAAAAAAGAGTAAGTATATGTGTTTCAAACCTGATGCTTTGAAAAAGTTTTTGTAAAATTACAAAATAAATCTTTACACCCGAAATGAAAAAACCTAACGAGGGAACAAGGAAAGAACAGGATTTTCTGGGCGAAGTGGATGTTCCGGACAATGCCCTGTATGGGATACATTCCTGCAGGGCCAGGGATAATTTTCCCGACAGCACTGCCTTTCACAAAGAATGGTATGAAGCTATCGGAGTTGTAAAGAAAGCCTGTTACCTGACCAGCCGGGATTATTTCGTAGCTGTTTCAAAGAAATACCCTGAAAAGAATATAAGAACTTTACAGGAAGACCAGCTGAAAGCGCTTATCCTTGCTGCGTCGGAAGTCGCCGCCGGATCCTATTTCGATCACTGGATAGTGCCTGCAGTATCAGGTGGGGCAGGTACAAGCATAAATATGAATGCCAATGAGATCATCGCCAATGCTGCCTTGCTTAAACTTGGAAGAAAACCGGGTGATTACAGTGTTATTGATCCGCTTGAACATGCCAACATATTCCAGTCTACCAACGATGTCATCCCTACATCACTTAAAATATGTCTTCTTAATTTACTTCTGAAACTTGAGTCTTCCATTAATGAAACAAGGACCGAAGTCGAAAAAATCGAGACAGCTCACCGGAATAGCCTGAAAATAGCCTATACTCAGATGCAGGAAGCTGTGCCTTCATCTTTCGGTAAATTATTCAGTACATAC
>JBAXBP010000322.1:0-2803 GCA_037141915.1 Bacteroidota bacterium
GGCCGCTTATACTACAAGCCCCACATATGGGCCCCGGTTTTTGCCACGATGCTGTTAGCCATCGTTCTTGTTTTTGTTATTCCTGCTAAAAAAGAAACCGGGATTCCTGCTATTGACGAACTCGCAACGATCCAGCTGGCTTATGATGATTCCTATGCAGAAGAAGCCATGCTCTCGGAATACGATTACCTAGATAATGAAATAGCTAAGATCGACATCAACTATTATGCAGCATCATCCTTATCCGGGGAAGAGAATGAACTAACGGACAAAGAAATTACAGATTACCTCGAAGAAAATGTGACTGACCCAGATATTTTAACCGAACATTAAAACAATAACGATGAAAACAAATTTCAATAAAATGATTGCCATCGGTTTGATTTCAATCATGGCAATGCTAAGTTTGACACTCCCTGCAAACGCTCAGCAGGAATCAGTGAAATCCGGGAAAAAAGGCAATTCTCAGGTCGCGAAACGCGAAAAGATGGAAGCACAGCGGGTCGCTTATATCACCCAGGAGCTTAAACTTACTCCAGCCGAAGCAAAAGCATTCTGGCCCATTTATGACGAATACGATGCCAAACGGCATGAACTCAGGAAATCATTTAAAAATGCCGAGGACCTGCATAAACCCGAGATCGATAAACTGACCGAAAAAGAAGCTACACAGATTCTTGACAACCAGATCATTGAAGCACAAAAATTACTGGACCTAAGAAAAGAATATCATGCTAAATTCAAATCAGTGCTTCCTGCCGTTAAAGTTTTGAAACTCTACGATGCAGAAAGGGAATTTCAGAAAATACTCATCGACAAACTCAGGAAAAACAGGGTCCCGCAGGATCGTATTATGAAATAATCCGGTGTAAAGCGGATAGTTTTAACTGGTGTAGAAGGCAGAAAAGGAAACAAAAGCTAAAAAGGAGGCTGACAACTATTGTCAGCCTCCTTTTTTAACAAGTGAATTTATGATTTCTCTTCAACAGCCCGATTTATCCATTCATCGAGATCAGGAATTCTTCGTTGGTTTGTGTGAATTTCATTTTATCTCTCAGGAAATCCATGGCTTCGATGGGATTCATATCAGCCAGGTGGTTACGAAGCACCCACAGGCGCTGCAACACATCCTTTTCAAGTAAAAGATCATCGCGGCGGGTACTGGATGCAACAATGTCAATAGCCGGGAAAATACGTTTGTTCGAGAGTTTCCGGTCGAGTTGAAGCTCCATATTACCAGTTCCTTTAAATTCCTCAAAAATAACTTCATCCATACGCGAACCCGTTTCGGTAAGTGCAGTAGCGATAATAGTCAGCGATCCACCGTTTTCGATCTGGCGTGCGGCACCAAAGAAGCGCTTGGGTTTCTGAAGTGCATTGGCTTCCACACCGCCCGATAGTACTTTCCCCGAAGCCGGTGCTACCGTATTATAGGCCCTGGCCAGGCGGGTTATGGAATCGAGCAGTATGACCACATCATGACCGCATTCAGTAAGGCGTTTGGCCTTTTCGAGTACCAGGTTGGCTATGCGTACATGCCTGTCGGCAGGTTCATCAAAAGTCGACGAAATAACCTCGGCTTTTACGTTACGTGCCATATCCGTGACTTCTTCCGGGCGCTCATCGATGAGTAATACTATAAGGTATGCTTCCGGGTGATTGTAAGCAATGGCATTGGCTATTTCTTTCAGCAATACGGTTTTACCGGTCTTAGGCTGGGCTACAATAAGGCCACGTTGTCCTTTGCCAATAGGGCTGAACAGTTCGATTATACGGGTACTCAGGCTTGATCCAGGATGACCGGTAAGTTTGAATTTCTTTTCAGGAAACAGGGGTGTCAGGTAATCGAATGGGATACGGTCGCGTATTTCTTCCGGTAGTTTTCCGTTGATATTTTCAACTTTAACCAATGGGAAGTATTTTTCACCTTCTTTGGGCGGACGTATAGTGCCTTTCACCGTATCGCCGGTCTTCAGTCCGAAGAGCTTGATCTGGGACTGAGACACATAAACATCATCTGGTGAACTCAGGTAGTTATAATCCGACGAGCGCAGGAAACCATACCCATCGGGCATCATTTCAAGAACGCCTTCGCATGAAACAATTCCTTCGAACTCCCATGAGTAATCTTCGCGTGTTGGCTGCTGCGCAGGCTGGGTCTGTGGTCTGCGTTCAGCCCTGTCGTTCCGCTCCACACGTTCGTTGCGATCGCTGCGGCCATATCGCTGCATGTCACGGGTAATATCATTCGGCCTCTGCTGTTCACCCTGAACGTTGCCGTTCTGTGCAGGTGATTCTTCATTATCGTCTTCTTCCTCCTGCTCCTGGACAATTTCGTGAATGTTCAGAACTTCAACATCCGGTTCTTTAAAATCGAAAGCAGGAATAAATTCATCGGGAATTACCGCTTTTTCTTCCAGAATTGCGGCATCATCCTGAATGCTCGCACCTCTTGGCGAAGGTTTCCATTCGCTTCGTGCCGGGCGGGCAGGAGCAGGAGTCACTGTGTCGTCAGCATTTGCAGCCGGGGTTGTGGTGTTATCATCCCTATCCTGGGGACGACGGCCCCTGCGGCGGCGTTCGTGGAATTCCTGTAATTCCCAGGCAGGTACATTGGTCGAAGCCGGGCGTTCGAAGGATTTCTCGGAAGGTGTATCATCCTCATCGGCCTTATTATTATCCCGGTTGAAATCACGGTTGTAAGGCCTGTTGGATTCATATGGAGTAGGAACACGTTTAGCCGGTATGACAGGTGCGTCCGGTGTGACAGTTTCAGCAGGCATTACCTCTTCATTGCTAATGA
>JBAXBP010000323.1:0-2768 GCA_037141915.1 Bacteroidota bacterium
CATGGCAAACTCGCCAAGGAAGTATTCATATACCCTGCCAAGGACATCTTTGCTTTGGGCTTCCTTTGTTCCCAGGGTTGCAGAACCAACCAGATTAATCAAACCACCAAGGTTGGCTTTGTCCAGTTTCTCCTGGGCGAATACCTTTGGTAAAACACCGCGTAATGACAGATTGTCTTTTTCGATGGCATCCATCGCATCGTCAACATCCTTGCCGATAGTAGGCAAAGCAGCCCTACCTTGAATCCAATTCCAGCGTGAAGATGGTGGAACATAGAAAATCTTCTCGGCTGTATATTCATTTTTGTCTTCCGGATCGGCGCCTTCACTTTTCTGTGAAACCAACTTCTGATACATCTCCTCAAACGCATCGGAAATATACTTCAGAAAGATCAAACCCATTACGACATGCTTATACTCGGCAGCATCCATATTTTTACGGAGCTTGTCGGCAGTTTTCCAGAGTTTTTTTTCGAGGGGTTCGTCGGGGGCAGTCTTAGTCTTAGCCATTTGTACGCTTTAGTGTTCAAATATAGCTAATAATGATTTAATCAAGAAAAATAAGCCATAGATGCAAGTTCTTGAATATCTGTTAACAATCAATCTTGAGTTATGTTGATGTATTATCTTCCCTACCTTCCCTGAGGATTGGAGCCACCTAATCTACTGGCATTAAGAAAGAGAGGGATGGTATAGAGAAGTTTCTTGGAGGGAAGATCATCCAGGAAATGGCATGAGTCATAAATAAATAATCAGGGAAGATTGAAAATGATAAAAAGACCTTCCCTGACCTTCCCTCCCTTTGGAAAGCCTTAATAACAAAGGGATTTAATAGATAAGGGAAGGTAGGGAAGATATATTGAAGAAAAGTTAAGAATGAGGGAAGGGAGACGGTATTTCAGTTACGGCCCAGAGGCAAAGGCCATTGGATTTACGTTTTTCAAAACCGAACTTTTTTAGAGCTTTGCCCAAGCGGATGATTGAGCCGGGGTTTATGGAGATTGTACTCTTTGCATGTTCGGAAATGCGAGCCAGGATATTTGCAGCTGTGAGAAAGCGTGTGGCTTCGTTGAGTGGGATTTTCTGAAAGTAGGTAAGGAGTAGTTCTTCTTCGGCGGAATTGATCTGGAATTGTTCGTTGGACTGGGTGATGGCGGTGATTTCGTCTCTGTCGAAATAATACCTGAATCCTTGTTTGTACAGCTCGTATGCCTGAGAATAGACAAGTTTCAAATCCAGGTGATGCTGATAGTTGATTGTGGTAGCTTCAAAACAGAGAAACCGGCGGGAACCGGTAGTATCTGTGAGAAATTGGCTTGAATTGACGGATCCCATGAATGAGGCCCGACGAGTGAGGGCTTCGATGTGATGGCCATAGGCCCGGCGGATACGGATGGCTGATTTCGTGATGATTTCTTTAAACGTGCCGATTTCGGTACGATTCATATTTTCAAGCTCATCCATGTTGATAAACATACATTCGGCAAGATGGATGAGAGTATCTTTATTATTAGGATTGATGGTCCCTGAGAAAAGGTAATCAGATAGTTCCGACGGACAGAGATTGAGCATCCATGTGGTCTTTCCAATACCCTGGGGACCTGAAAGGATGATGGCAGTGTGGTTGACGGTAGTCCGGTCAAGAACTGAGGCAACTGATGCAATGAGCCATTTTTTGAAGCAGATGTGCCAGAGATCGCCGGAAGTGGTTTGGACGGTTTCGGAGAGCTGGCGAATGTGGTCGGTTTTGCCGTCCCAGGAAGGCAAGTGGTATAAATAATCCCGGAATGGATCGAAGAAGTCACAGTAATCGGAAAAAAGGATGCTACGGAGGAGAGTGGAGGAGCAGCGGAGGTTGTTTTTAAGGATTTCGCGGAGGAGGGAGTTTTCGGAGTAGTCGGTCAGGGGGTGCCAATGGTGGGAATCGGGATCTGGGGTGCAGTATCCAGAATACAGGATGCAGGATGAGGATTCAGAGGGATTAGAAAATTCGAGTTTTCGGAGTTCGAGTTTGTTGGTGACGATGTTGAAGCGAAGCTGATAGCGTTCGGAGATGAATTTCTCGATGGTGTCGATATGGTTCTTCTTGCGTTTCTTTTTGGTTTCAGGGGTTTCCGGGGTATCGTTTGGCAGCAGGGTTAATTGTGGTGATGGAGGTGATGGTTTTGGAGCGGTTTGAAGTTTGGAAATATCGATTCCATAATCACGGGCCAAATAATATAAAGTGCCGATGGTAACCCCAGTGTTTCCGGAGTGGAGGCATTTGTCGAACTGGGAATCACATTGAGAAGCATCATATCCGTGATAGTACTGGCTGATCCGGTGGAAATATGAACGTCCCTCCTCCCCGATCGCATCAATGAGGGCAAACGCAATCCGCACCCAATCTTCATAATTCTTTGTCAGGTCAAGCTGGCGAAGCTCAAGTGTGGCCGTCAGCTTATCGATATCATCCTCCACCAAATTCAGATATGTTTTAAAACAAGCAGCTGCAGGGTTCATGTAAAGGATCTCATCCCAGGAAACGAAACATAGCCGGGTGATATCCTTACCAGAAGGATCGATCTCAAGTTTCAGAAGATCTTCGTAGAATGACTTGACCTGGTTGAAGGTGCGCTTATGCAGCACTGGCCGGGAAAACACCTTGACCAGGACTTTCAGGCCCTGTCCGCTGGGACTGATGAAACAGGCAAAAGTATAGGTACATTCCTGGATCTTCTGCCGGGCCGCGATCACTTGTTCATGCTGAAGGTCGTCCAGATCGAGAA
>JBAXBP010000324.1:0-2760 GCA_037141915.1 Bacteroidota bacterium
ACTACCCGGTTCGAGGCTTCTAATGCAATGGTAGCCGCCGATGAAGACCATTTACGCAATGTGCTGATGAACCTGCTCGACAACGCAAACAAATATTCAGGATCAAAGCCTGAGATATCCGTTTATACCTTTAACCGGGGCGAAAAATTCTTTTTCGGGGTGGAGGACCACGGGCTTGGCATGAGTGTAGATGCCCAGAGAAAGGTTTTTGATAAGTTCTTCAGGGTGACATCGGGGAACATTCATAATATCAAAGGGTTCGGGCTTGGACTAAGTTACGTGAAAGCCATTGTAATGGCTCACCATGGTGAGATCAACGTGCAATCGGAAGTCGGCAAAGGAAGCCGTTTTGAGATAAGCCTGGCCTATGTGCCCGGCCAGGGTGAGAAAGTTGTGTACGAAGGGATGAAGGAATGAGGTAAATTGAATAATCGAATAATAGAGAACTCGAAAAATCGAATTATGAATGACAAAATAATTTCACCTTTCGCTTTTCGCTTCTCGCCTTTCGCTTTTTAATCCAGAGAATTATGGAATCAAAAAAGATACTGCTGGTTGAGGATGATCCGAACTTCGGATCGATCATGAAGTCATACCTGGAAATGAACGATTACCTGGTGACACTGAAAGTTGACGGAAAGCAGGGGTTATCGGCCTTCAGGTCACAGTTGTACGATATATGCATCCTGGATGTCATGATGCCCGAAATGGATGGTTTTACGCTCGCGAGGGAAATAAAAAAAGTGAATTCAAAAATTCCTTTCATTTTTCTAACAGCAAAATCACTGAAAACCGACATGCTTGAAGGTTTTAAAACCGGGGCCGACGACTATATCACCAAACCTTTCGATTCGGAAGTCATGCTTTATAAGATCGCTGCAATATTGAAACGAAAATCAGCTTCCGATGGTGAAACGGAGATCAGTGAGTACAGGGTGGGAAAATTCCTGTTCCATTATCCGCTGAGGACACTTACCATCGACGGGGCGGTACACCAGCTTTCTCCCAAGGAAGCAGGGTTGCTAAGGATGCTTGTCACTGCAAAGGAGGGCATTTTACTCAGGAAGGAAGCACTTGAAACGATATGGGGGGCCGATAATTATTTTAACGGCCGCAGCATGGACGTTTTCATTGCCAAACTCCGCAAGTACCTGAAAGCCGACCCTTCGATAGAGATCGTGAACATCCATGGTAACGGTTTCAGGCTGATTACAGGGAAGCTTTAGGTTCAGCTGAAGGAAGGGTGAAATAAAATGTGCTGCCTGTCCCCTCTTCACTTTCGACCCGGATCATTCCTTTATTTCTCGTAAGAAAATCCTTGCAAAGGATCAACCCCAGCCCGGTCCCGATTTCATTATTGGTCCCTTTGGTGACCATGCGGTTTTCTATTTGAAACAGATTGCCCAGTGTTTCCGGGCTCATGCCGAATCCTTTATCTTTCACAGCTACCTGTATGGTCCGGTTGTCGTATACCGACAAATCTATGACAACCTGTCCTCCGGGGAATGAGAATTTCACTGCATTGGAAAGCAGGTTCCTGATCACGGTGTTTATCATATTCCGGTCGGCATATGCCAGCAAATGGTTTTCACCGTTGAGTTTTATTATGATATCCTTGCTCTGGGCGGCAGATTCAACAACAGTAATATTATATGCCAGGATTTCATGCATATCGATTTTCTCCTGCTTGAACGGGAGCAAGCCTTTCTGTTCACGGGCCCAGGTAAGCAGGTTATCAAGCAGTTCAAAGGTCCTCAGTGATGCATTTCTCAACCGGCTCAGCATCATCTGCCTTTCTTTATCAGTATATTCGTTATAATCGGTAGTCAGAAGCTCCAGCATCCCAAGAAGAACATTGAACGGACTTCTCAGGTCGTGTGCAATTATGGAAAAGAAATTGTCTTTGGCCTGGTTGCTTTCCCTGAGAAGGGATTCCGAATGTTCAAGTTCGCTGGTCCGTTTGGCAACCATTTCCTCCAGTTGTATTCTGTACTTTGAAGCCAAAATATAACGGATTATAAAATAGGTAAAAGCTGTAACAATGAGGATTATTATAGCCAGGAACCACAACCTGAGCCAGAGTGGTTTGTTTATCGTGATGAGAGGCGAGCGGAGAGTTTCACTCCAGACACCCAGGGCATTCCTGGCTTTGACACAAAAGCGGTAATGTCCGGGCCCGAGACTGAGGAAGTCGAAACGGTTGTCGCGGATTTTCAGTTCGGCCGACCAGGAAGAGTCAATGCCTTCCATTTTATATTTATAGACGATTTGTTTTTCATTGATATATGAAATAGCCCGGAAATAGAAAACCAGGTTATTCTTGTCATGTGACAGATTTACTGGCGAACTGAGGTTGAAGGTGTCCTTTCCTGAAACCATAAAAAGGAAAGAAAGATTCGGGCCAGGCACCTGGTTTAGATTATAATCATATTGAGGCCTGAAAACGGTAAGGCCGCTGCTTGTTCCGAACCAGAGATTATGAGATGAGTCCATGAAACATGCAGACCTGTTAATTTCCTGCCCCGACAATCCATCTGCAACAGTATAATGCTCCGTTGTTTTCCCATCCCAGCGATAGAGCCCGTTATCTGTCCCAAACCAGAGCCGGCCGAGATGGTCCTCGAGGATAAGGTAAACAGGACTGTTTATCACCAGATCATGTTCACTGCTCTTTGCAAGAGAATCCCCGCTTATTAAATACAAGCCAGCAGCGGTGCCTACCCAGGCCCTCTTATGGCTGTCAACATAAAAACCGAAAAC
>JBAXBP010000325.1:0-2743 GCA_037141915.1 Bacteroidota bacterium
CCAGCGAAGCAAGCCTGGCCTTTTCGGCATTGTATTTCGCTTCCGCCTCCTGGAAAGCCTTCTGCGACGCTATATTGTCCTTTGCAAGCTCCTTCTGCCGTTCATATTCCTTTTGCGAGAAAAGGATGTTGCTCCCTGCCACCAGGTAATCTTCCTGGAGTTTCAGGAAATCAGGTGAAGCCAGTTCGACCAGTGGCTGTCCCATGGTTACCAGTTCTCCTTCCCTGACCATGATATTCCTCACGACAGCTCCCATAAAGGATGAGACTTCGGCTTTGTTCTGGGGTGGTACGTGCAGGTAGCCGTTGACCCTCACCACATCGCGGAGGTTCCGCTTCTCGAAGTCACCAAACTGTATGCCGGTCTTGCTCACCTGGAGTTTCGTCAGCTCAATAATATTGGCAACCGCCTTCCCTGTTTCCTGGCCCTGTGTGGATGAAGATGTTTGTTCGCCTGTCTTCTGATGACAGGAGGCCAGCATCATGATAGCTGCAAGGCCCGATATCATAAATGTTTTCATTTCTATTCGTTTTTTCCCCTGATCAGCTGAATGGCCGAAAGGGTATTAAAATATTGTTCCTGAATGTCGATGTAGCTGTCCCTGATCTCCAGGGCGCTTTCAATTAATTTTAAGTACTCCGGATAGGCGATCTCCCCGGCCACCATGCTTTTTCCCGCGTTGGCAATCATCAGCCGGCTGTGGGGGACTGCGGTAATGCTGTAGTAGACCAGCATCTCCTTTTCGACCCTGTACCGGTTCAGCAGCGAAGCGTATTCGGCCTCCATCTCATTTTTCTGCTGCAGGTACCTCTGATCGCGTATCCTTCGTTCTATCCCGGCGGCTTTGATCTTATACCCCTGGGCCCCGAAAAAAACAGGCACCGACAACCCACCCGAAATCCCCGAGAACCGCTCGGAGCGGGTAAAGGTCTGTTCAAAACCATCGATGATCTGTGTCCCTATCAGGCTTTTGTTGAAATATCCAACGGAGATCTCGGGCAGCAGCTTCGCTTTTTCAAGACTCACCTGCCGGGCTGCAATCTCCGACTGCTGCCTGAAGCCGGCCAGCAACGGGTTGTCAGTGACAAGGCTCGTATCAGGGTTCATCGTATACCATGAGTTCAATGGCAGGATTGTATCGGGTATCATCCTGCTCCTGCAGTTTATCACCGCTTTCAGGTCCTGCAACCCCGACTGCCATCTTGCTTCAGCCTGCCTGAGCTTGTACAGCACCTGCATACGGGCAGCCCTGGCAGCCATCTGTTCCAGGGAACCTGTCTCGCCTGTCCTGAACCTCGCTTCCCCTGCTTTTTCAAGCAAAGCATACAGGCTGTCGCGGGTCTTCAGCAGCCTGCGTTCTTCATACAGGCCAAGCAGGTTGAAATAGATGGTCCTGATCCTGAACACGAGTTCGTTCCTGGCCCGGGCCAGCTTATATTCTGCAGCCTGTTCCTGGCTTTTCGCTATTTCTTTCTGGTGGATGTAGACTGTCGGGAACTCAATGCGCTGCTGTATGGTGAACTCATCATCATTGTTGATGCTGTTGCTTTGTCCGTATACTACGCCGAGTTCCGTTTTAGGAATGTCAATGGCGGCTGACCTTCCTGCCCGGTAATAATCCTTTTCCAGTGCCGCGGCTTTCACCGCAGGGCTGTTTGCAAGGGCGCTGTCGATGCATTGCTTCAAACTCACAGCGCCGGGCCTGTACTGGGCATGCAATCCATATACAGGAAAAAAAAGCAATAAGGCCAGTGAAGCAGCAATCTTGCCACCTCCTCCACCAGCGGACTTCAGTTTAGACTCCACCAGGGCATAAATGGCAGGAAGTATAATCAGGGTGAGCAGGGTTGCCGTGATCAGTCCGCCGAACACCACGGTCGCCAGGGGCCTCTGCACCTCAGATCCTGTGGCCATGGACACAGCCATTGGCAAAAATCCGAGAGAAGCCACCGAGGCTGTCATCAGCACAGGGCGTAACCTGATCCTTGTACCTCTTAAAACCCTTTCGCGGATATCAGTGATGCCTTCATCCTTCAGTTGGTTAAAACTGCTGATAAGCACTATCCCGTTCATCACGGCCACACCGAAAAGTGCGATAAACCCCACCCCTGCCGAAACGCTGAAAGGCATGCCCCGGATGTAAAGGGCGAACACCCCTCCTATCGCGGCAAAAGGCACAACGGTGAAAACCAGGAAGGTCTGTTTCACCGACCTGAACGTCAGGTAAAGCAATACAAGGATCAGAAACAAAGCCAGGGGCACTGCAACCGACAGGCGTTTCTTGGCTTCGATGAGGTTTTCGAACTGACCTCCGTAAGTGATATAATACCCTGCGGGGAGTTTAAGGTTCCTGTCGGCTGTTTTACTGATATCGCTGATCAGCGAACTCACATCCCTTCCCCTCACGTTGATCCCGATAGTGACCCTCCGTTTGCCGTCATCCCTGGCGATCTGCTGGGGCCCATCCTCAAACTTCACATCGGCAAGCTGTTCAAGAGGTATCTGCTGGCCCGAGGGCAGGGGAACAAAGAGTTTCCGTACATCTTCTATGGTGTTCCTGTGTTCCTGGTCGAGGCGCACCACGAGGTCGAAACGTTTCTCACCTTCGTAGACTGTCCCTGCCTGCTCACCTGCGAATGCGGCTTTAACCGCCCTGTTCAGATCCTTGATATTCAAGCCATCGGCCGAAATACGGTCACGGTTGTACCTTACAATGATCTGCGGGAGGCCAACCACCTGTTCC
>JBAXBP010000326.1:0-2741 GCA_037141915.1 Bacteroidota bacterium
CAGGGTTACAGGGTTTGAAGAGTTCAAGGGTTCAATGCTGCGCGTTCGAAGAGTTACAGGGTTGCAGGGTTTCAGAGTTACAGCGTTTCAGGGTTACAGGGTTATAGAGTTATTCGGTGGTTTGGGAGTTGGTTTTGAGTTTGCGTTTGAGATCTTTGGGGAGTTGGGAGAGGATTTGTTTGCCGGTTTCATCAACTTCCTGATTTCCCGAAAGACTTATAGCAGGATCAGTAACGTTGAGGGGAATGGAGGGACGGGCGGAGAGTTGCTCGGTCAATTCCTGGATATGAGTGTTAGCGGTGGCAAGTTCCTGAATCGTCAGCTCCGAAGATGCAATTAAAGCCTGGTGATCGGCGTTGAGTGCTTCGACCTCGCTTAGCAACCGGCTTTCAGTGTCCGATGCAGATTGTAGTTTTTCATTAACAGACGAAAAGAAAGCAGTTAATGCTTCTGCTTTCTGAAGTTCGGTAAAGCCCTCAACTAAGGTAAAGGATTCAGGATAGGACGTGGAAACGGCATCAAAAAGGGTGTCGAGGGTGGAGTCCTGAGGTTCGGTATGATCAGTGCTTTGTGCTTGGTGCATAGTGCTCGGTGCATTGTGGTTAGTGTTTGGAGCGGAGTGATTAGTACTTAGGGAAGGAGGATCTATGGGTGGGTTAGAGAAGCGGGCAAGGAATACTTCGAAGTTTTGCCTGATTTTTTCGGGAAGGTTCATCTTGGAATTGGAGATATAGTTTGATAGAAATTCGATTAGGCTATCAGGTTTAGTAAAGATCAGGTACAGAATCTCAGGATTCTCATCCAGAAATTGGGTAGCCATTGCTGGAAATGTATTTGCAGAGAAAAGTCCTTCTGTTGCGGCAGGCTCATCGACGATATCGGTTGCCCGGAGCTCTTTGAGGCGGAAGTATTCCTTCTCCACTTGTTTGCCCTCCTCCAATTCCTGAAGGAATACGGATTCCGCGGTCTCAAAGGCAATGGATGCGCCGAACATGTCAGGATTTTTCTCGGCCATGTCGAGGATATAGGTATAAAGATCACCGGAAGGAGTGCTTTTGGAGGTTTCGTCGAGGTGAAGGTCGGCTTTGACCTGATCGGCGGAATAGGAATAATTTTTGAACCTGCCAAGATACGTTCCCAAAGCCGTTGAGCACATATTCGGGTGACCGAACCGGGCCTTGATACCGGCGGATTTGGATGCGGCATTGTCGACAACCTGCAGGAGAAAAGTGCGATCGATAAAAGCTCCATGGCCTTTAGCCAGACCTACACGTGCAATCGTGATTCCATGAATAATACCGGCATCCCGGTCGATGGAAGAAACGGGTGCCGAGAAGATTGGCGGAGTGGAGAAATAACGGTGCATTACTTAACGGATTTAGCCAGTTCGGAACCGGCTTTTGATACGGGCCTGGGCTTTGCAGGCGTTTTTGTGAGCCGCCCTCCTTTGGGAGAAACTGAGGTCTTGATGTTGGTTTTAGCCATTTTGTGAAGGGTTAAAAATGATATACAAAATTAGAATTAGTTAAAGTAATACTTTAGTATTTTATGGCAAATAGTTTGCATATCAACATAATATATCTATAAATTACGTAAATTTGTAGTATAAAATACAGGTCAGGAAATGGAAGCCACAAAGGATCTTATTTTAGGCGAAATCAAGCAGCTTGCCGGAATGGATGCAAGCGGATTGTTTAATATAGGGCTGATTCCGCCAAAACATGCCAGGAAATGGATAGTAAAGCAGAAGTACTTCCTGATGGCGAAGAGCGGAAGGACCTACACGGATATTAAGAATGAACTGAGTGATGAATACGGAGTGAGTGTGAGCGCGATTGAGAAGATGGTGTATAAGAAGTAGGGAGGGGTGGGAATTAGTCATTCGTGGTCATTCGGTAGTCATTCAGTGGTAATACGGTAGTCATTCATGGTCATTTGGTGGTCATTCGGTGGGTGGGTGGGATTAGGGATTTGGGGCATGGGAAGGGCGCTAACACATGAAGAAATGATTAATATGTAGACCTAAAATAGGTTGAAATAGGTAAAAAATGGAAGAACTGGAAAACAAGGATTGGCAATTTAAACCTGGACAAGGTGGAAGGCCCAAGGGCATTAAGAATAAGATTACCCGTGCTCAGAAAGAATGGGTTGAATGGGTGTTAGACCTGGCTCAAGACCGGGTTGAAGAAAGCATTGCCAAGCTCAAACCCAAAGAGTTGATTGATTTGTGCGTGACTTTGCAGGAATTTGTAAGGCCGAAACTGCAAAGGGTTAATCTTGATGTGAGTCCAGAAGATAAAACCATCACAAAGATCACTTTTGAGATTGTGCCTCCGGGTCAACCTGGTGAAAGTGTAAGACAGAATCAAGGATAATATGGAGCGGAATTTCAAGGCTTCGGTAGTATTCTGGAAAAACCAGGAAGCAACAACGAAGATTGTAGTAAACCAAGGATCGAGCAGGTCGGGGAAGACGTACTCGATCCTTCAACTTTTGATACTGGTAAAATCGTTTGAGGAAAAGGAGGCGGTGTTTACGATAGTGAGGAAGACGATGCCGAGCCTGAAAGCGTCGGCAATGAGGGACTTTTTCGAGATACTCAAAAATGCGGATCTGTATGATGAGAGGAATCATAACAAGACTGAAAACACCTACCTGCTTAACGGGAACCTGTTTGAGTTTGTGAGCCTGGACCAGCCACAGAAAAAGAGGGGCGCGAAGCGCACGTATCTTTTTATCAA
>JBAXBP010000327.1:0-2723 GCA_037141915.1 Bacteroidota bacterium
GTTGATGCCAGGGAGAAATTATCGATCATCCTGCAGGCCGAAGAGCATATTCTGGGATTACAGGAGGGTAAAGAGCGCTTTATTCGTGAAGTGGCCCTCCTCAGTCAGGCATTTGCCTTATCCGTTCCTCAAGAGAAAGCAATGGTAATAAAGGATGAAATTGCTTTCTTTCAGGCAGTCAAATCCAGGCTTGTCAAATTTGAAGGAACAGGAACTGGTAAATCAGACATAGAAATTGAAACTGCGATCAAACAGATTGTCGATGAAGCCCTGACTTCTGATAAGGTGATTGATATTTTTGATGCTGCCGGTATTAAAAAACCAGATATTTCAATACTCTCCGATGATTTCCTCCTCGAAGTAAAAGGCATGAAGCATCAGAACCTTGCCCTGGAGCTGCTCAAGAAGGTCCTGAATAACGAAATCAAGACCAGGGCCAGGACTAACCTGGTAAAGAGCCGGGCCTTGCTCGAGATGCTCGAATCATCTATAAAACGCTACCAGAATAACCTGCTTTCAACGGCCGAAATCATCCAGGAACTGATTAACATCGCCAAAGAGATCAAAGAATCCGACGCAGAAGGGGAGAGGCTGGGTCTTACAACCGATGAACTCGCTTTCTATAATGCCCTTGAAACTAACGATAGCGCAGTAGCCATCCTGGGTGACGAAACCCTGAAACACATAGCCCATGAAATCGCCGAAAAAGTCAGATCAAATGCAACCATTGACTGGACCATCCGCGAAAGCGCCCGGGCAAAACTCATGGTATTGGTAAAAAGGACACTTACAAAATATGGCTACCCTCCAGATAAACAACAAAAGGCTATTGATACTGTATTAAAACAAGCAGAATTGTTAACTGAATTTTATGTTAATGGTTGATTTATATAATTCAGTGGACACGCCGACGAAATTAATCATGCTAAGGTGATATTATCTTTGGAGAGACATATAAACAACAGCTTAATTATAGGAATAAGTGCTACCGGAATTTGAAGCTATATCCTTTCGCAGGATAATTGAGAAAGGCGCCCATACTAAACCATGGTTAATTGAAGTCAATACTGATCATGGTCCAACGCCCTATATTGTTAAAATTTATACCATTGCTCAAAATGCTGCCCGAAATTCAATTACAGCCGAAGTCATTGGCAATGTACTGGCACGTGGTTTTGAACTTAAAGTACCAGATGCAGCTATAATTCATTTCCCGGAAGACTTTAGAATGTTTCTTAATAGTGAATGTCAAGTGGTTTTAGATCTGGCTGATGAAAGACCCAAATTTGGCAGTGAATATCTTTCCCCTGTCAATGAGTTCACTACAGAGATTTCAAAAGCTACATTTGAGAGGCATATCGACCTGGATACACTCTATGCCTTTGATAATTATATCCGAAACAGTGACCGGGGTGAAAGAAAACCAAATTTACTCTTGCATAATAAGAAAGCCTGGCTTATCGATCACGAGATGGCATTTGATATTTCAGAACAAACAATCGACCAATTCAATAATAAAATATGGGAGGATAAATTTGGGCGATATCATCTTTCTTTCAGGTACTTAACTAAAGCAAGGAAGATCACAAAAGATCATTATTTTGAAACTTTTTTGGAATATTTACGTTTACTTAATATTGGCATTCTTAATACATATTTTGACCAATTGGAGGCTTTCGGTTATGATACAAAGAGAAAACTAATTTTGGATTATTTAGAACATGTCAAACAAAATTCAAGTAACTTTGTAACTATTCTTAGACATTTTATCAGGTGAACAAGGTACTCACATATTCTATTTTGCAATACAAGCACTCTCTGCTTTTAGGAGAAGCCATTAATATTGGTGTGCTTTTTTATTTCCCCGAGGAAAATCATCTTGAATTTGCTTATGGCACTAGTACAAGAGCTAGAGCAATTTATGAGGATTTTGATACAACTTTATTCAATTCATTGATAAGTACAATAAAATCCAAATTAAAAGCGCGAAATGACCTTTTAAAGTCTATTGACTTAAATGTGGGGTTAAAAGAATATATTAGCAATAATGTGCTCGCTGAAACTGAATCAGCCTTACAATTTTCCGAACCAATTATCACCAGGAACACGTTTGCAACCAATCAGGATGCAATTAAATTTTACTCTTCTAAGTTACTGCCGGGAATTATTACTGAAAATCCTTTAATAATTCGTCATAATGAAAGTTTTATAATTAAAACCTACATTGGCTACTTGTTTAAACAGAACAGAACGGAAATTGAACGTAAGATTAGTAAAAATATAGAGATTGAATCAGAGGGATTTACATGGAAGTTTGATGTTTCTTGGAAGACAAATACGGTTAATCTTGTTAAACCTATCGCCTTTGACCTTATAGATGAACAAGGTATACAATCAAAATCTGCACAGCTTTTTGGTTACTTGAGTATTTTCAATAAGTATGCTCACCAGAACGCCTGCCGTTTCGATCTTTTAATTTCAGAACCACAAGACCATAAGCTGTTTAAATCATATGATTCAGTTCTTCAGATGCTGAATACATCAGAAGCACCCAAGAAAATTATTACTCAAGACTCATGGGAGAATTATTCGAAAGAAACTGTCGAAGAATTGTTGTCATAAGATTCTAAATTTTTCTCCATTTCCACTCCCTCCGCAATCGCATAATCCTTCAGTCATTCCAGGTTCCGCTCTATTCGTCGCAAGCTCCTCATGGCTTCACC
>JBAXBP010000328.1:0-2693 GCA_037141915.1 Bacteroidota bacterium
GATTTACTGCTTCTGAATACCGTCATGCGAGGCCTGTCAGGAGTCCCTTCTACGACTTTGCGTACTCTTTTTTTGATCCTGAACCTGCGAAAATCTTTTTTTCTACTGGTAATCATTTGTTATGATTTTATCTTATGATGAATATTATGCTCCTGCAGCGGATTTTCCTGCTTTCTTCTTGATCTCTTCACCCTGGAAACGAATACCCTTGCCTTTATAAGGCTCAGGTTTACGGAACGAACGGATCTTTGCAGCAACCTGGCCCAACAGCTGTTTGTCATGAGACTTCAGTATAATGGTAGGGTTTTTGCCTTTTTCCGCAGTGGTCTGTACTGCAACTTCTTTCGGAAGTTCGATCATCAGGTTATGTGAGAAACCAAGAGAAAGCTCAACCACCTGTCCGGTTGCCTGGGCTTTGTAACCCACGCCCACCATTTCCTGAACGATAGTGTATCCTTCGCTTACACCCTTGATCATGTTTGAAATCAATGACCTGTATAGTCCGTGCTTCGAGCGGTCGTCCCTTTCGTCCGTACCTCTCAGCACATATACTGTGTTTTCTTCAACCTTGATCCTGATCTTGGGATCAACATGCTGGGTGAGTTCACCAAGCTTACCTTTTACGGTCACCAGGTTAGTATCAGATACTGAAACCTGAACATCGCCGGGTATTGTAATTGGAAGTTTTCCGATTCTTGACATAGTTTGAACCTCCTGATTAACTGATATAACATAAAACTTCGCCGCCAATTCTCTTGACGCGTGCTTCCTTATCGGTCATTACACCCTGTGATGTAGACAGGATCGCAATTCCAAGCCCGTTCAGTACACGGGGGAGATTGTCGCTGTCGACATATTTCCTGAGACCGGGTTTGGAAACCCTGACCAGTGAATTGAGTGCTGAAAGCTTTGTGACCGGATGGTATTTCAAAGCTATTTTGATAATTCCGGGGCGGGGTTCATTCTCTACCTTAAAATTCAGGATATAACCCTTCTCGAAAAGAATCTTTGTGAGATCTTCCTTAATCTTAGATTTAGGTATCTCTACGATCCGATGGTTTGCCATCACGGCATTCCTTATTCTCGTTAAATAATCTGCAATGGGATCAGTAACCATTTTACTCTATATCTGTTTGTTAATATTCTGTTCTTTTACCAGCTGGCTTTCCTAACACCCGGGATCATACCGTTGTTGGCCATCTCGCGGAAATTGATACGAGAAATCCCGAAAAGTCTCATATAGCCTTTAGGCCTGCCGGTGAGTTTGCAACGGTTGTGCAGCCGTACCGGTGAGGCATTCTTGGGAAGCTTCTGCAGGGCGAGGTAATCACCAGCTTCTTTCAGAGCTTTACGTTTCTCGGCGAACTTTGCAACAAGACGCTCTCTTTTAACTCCCCTTGCTTTAATTGATTCTTTTGCCATATTGTTATCGTGTTTTAAATGGTAACCCGAATTCTTTTAACAGTGCCATAGCCTCACGGTCAGTGCGGGCGGTGGTCACGAAGGTGATGTCAAGACCGTTGATCTTGGTTACCTTGTCAATATCGATCTCGGGGAAGATGATCTGCTCGGTGATACCGACGGTATAATTGCCACGGCCGTCAAAACCTTTGTCGTTCACCCCGCGGAAATCACGAACACGCGGCAGTGCAACTGCAACAAGACGGTCAAGGAACTCATACATACGCTCTCCGCGCAGTGTTACTCTGACTCCGATAGCGTTTCCTTTTCTTAATTTGAAGTTTGAAATATCTTTCCTTGACTTCGTAGGAACCGCTTTCTGACCTGTGATCAGCGTCATTTCACTAAGACCGTTCTCGATGAATTTACGGTCGGTGTTGGCAATACCCAATCCCTGGTTCAGGCAGATCTTTGTGATCTTCGGAACCTGCATATGGTTCTTGTAGCTGAACTGACTCATCAGTGCAGGAACCACTTCTTTCTGGTATTTTTCCTTTAATCTCGGTATGTAAGCCATTACTTTATAACCTCCCCTGATTTTTTAGAATAACGAACCGATTTTTCGGTTTTGCTGTCAATTTTCTTTCCTGTACGGGCCGGTTTCCCGGTATTATCGATAAGCTTCAGGTTTGAAACATGGACCAGTGCTTCTTTCTTGACAATCCCGCCCTGTGGGCTTTTTGCATTTGGTTTCGTGTGTTTTGAAACCATGTTCACGCCTTCCACGATTGCCTTCTCCTTATCGATGTTGACATTGAGGACCTTGCCTTGTTGTCCTCTGGAATCGCCTGCAATGACCATCACTGTATCACCTTTGTGGATATGTAATTTCTTCTGCATGGTAAAATTCTGTTATAGCACTTCGGGTGCCAATGAAACTATTTTCATAAATTGTTTTTCACGGAGCTCGCGTGCAACCGGTCCGAAGATACGGGTGCCAATCAGTTCTCCGGCATTATTCAGCAGTACTACTGCATTATCATCGAAGCTGATATATGATCCATCAGCCCTGCGGATCTCTTTGGTAGTACGAACAACCACTGCTTTCGAAACCGTTCCTTTTTTGATATTGCCTGAAGGCAGGGCATGCTTTACGGTCACGATGATGCGGTCACCTACCGAGGCATAACGTTTACGGGTTCCGCCAAGTACCTTTATACAAAGTACTTCCTTTGCTCCGCTGTTATCTGCTACTGTTAATCTTGACTCTTGCTGTATCATGGCTATTTAAC
>JBAXBP010000329.1:0-2684 GCA_037141915.1 Bacteroidota bacterium
GTTTGTATTAAAACAAAAGTTTATTTTTCTTTTTTATCGAGCCATTATTTATTGAATTTGTTCATTTGAATCAAAATAATGTTTATCTTTGATACACCACCCAATTACAAGAGCGGTTATTTGAGTATCCGGCCCGTACATCCGACCTTTATACCAATCAATAAGACAGTCAAACTCATCTTTTGTAAATTGTAACTCTTCGACACATCGTTTAACCGTATCGTATATTCGAGTAATTGAAACGATATTCCCATACTGTTCCATACCTTTATATCGGTACATCCCGGTTTCGTTATCTTTGGAATGTTCCTCTTCCATTATAATTTCAAAGATTTCAAGTAAACCAAAAAACGAACCTCTTCCACCCATTTTCTCGATTCTGTTGATATGACCGAGTAATTTTTGGATCTTACCGATTGGATTTGTCTCTGTTGTCGTCATATTATTAGTCATTTTCAATTAATTTTTCAGATAGTTCAGTAAAATGACCAAGAACATATTCCCGGATAATTTGAGTAGTAAAAGTAATTCAATTCCCTGTTTGAGCCGTAAAATAATAATCCTGTTTCGCTTAAAAGTATTATTTTAGATTCTTTAATCATCAATAATATTTATCATGCAAATAATCACGAATTCCAGCCTTCGCTGTGTGAAGGTCAATGGCAGGCTGGACGCAACAAACAGCAACGAACTGGATCTCACCCTGATGGATCTGGCCGGGATTGAACAGGACATCGTCGTTGACATGACGGAATGCACCTATGTGTCAAGTGCAGGAATCAGGATCTTTTTAAAGACAAAGAAAAAGCTGTTGCTGGGACAAAGCGAACTTATTCTGGCCGCGATGGCCCCTGAAGTCTTCAGGGTTTTCGAGATTGCCGGCCTTGACAGCATATTCCGTTTCGAAGGCACTCTTGATGCGGCCCTGTCACTGACAGAGGCTGGCAGGCTTAGGAAGTCGGGGATCACCGAGATCGCAATCGGGCATCACAGGCTGATTTATCATCCGGAGGGAGATGACAGCATCAACGGTAAATACATTAACACGAGGAAGGACACAAGCATCGGAGAACTCGGGTACGCTCTCGGTTTCGGATCGCTTTCCGCAACAAAATCAAGTCTTTCGGCTTGTCCCGATTTCTTTATTTCCATAAAGAGAGGTATTGCTTTTCTGCCTCCGGAGAGTGAGGGAGATCCCGACTTCAGGATGATATCCAGTGCCGGTATAGCCATTTTCCCGGTATGCGAAGCTCTGTCGTTCGGCTCGCACCCTACAGGCATGCTCAAACTTGCTTCTCCTGGTTTGCTTACATTCAGCCAAGTGAATGAAGCGGTTAACGGGTTAATCGGAAACATCTTTTTACCTGACTCCCTTACCCTGAGGATAGTGGCAAATTTTGATAAAAACTCACCTTCGGTCAGCATATTCCTTGCCAATAATGAAGCCCTTGCAAGTATTATCAATAAAACAGGATTGAAAATGTTCGGTGAGCTGCTCAGGGAAGATGACGGGAAGAAAGCCTATATCGGGATCACGATCCGGTTATCGGGGCTGGAGCTTCCTCAAAAGGAAACTTCGCCGGAAGAGATCCTGAGCCATAACCTCACCTTTGAAAACCTTATGGCGGTCAAACCTTTCAGCATTGGCAACTTCCTTGAAAACCCGGTGATCTGGCTAATCAATGCCGGAACTTTCACGGTGGCCGGGGAATAAGGAGAAGTCCTCGGGAGCCAACGACCCTGATGATTTGATATCTCCTTCCTGTAAAAAAACCAACCGAAGAAGCAGGCTTACTGGTGCGAGAATATCCAAAGTGAACCTTCTAAGAATGCAATAGGGGCTATTCTTTGGTGGATAGTCCCTTTTGAGGGATCGGGAGTGACCGCGGGAAATTCATAGTACACCACATTCAGCAGTCCCATTTCATCGAACCGATTACGTGCCGACTGGTAATTTGAAAAAGGCACGCAGTCGTCGTTTACACAATGCCAGAGGTACATCAGTGACTTCGGGGTCCACCCCGTGTAAGAGTTATTCGCCGAAAAGAGATTGAACGCAAGGCTGCCCTGATTTCTCAGAGTATCTATAAACGCAGCAGTGAAAATATCTTTCAGTACCTTATTGGCAGGCATATAGGAATTTACCACACTGTCGCTGTAAAACCCGGTTGAGTATTTAGGAAGGTTGGTCAGGTAGGGTTCTTTCAGCACAACATTATATGTAAAGGAATTAGGATAGATCGCATTATACCCTGCAATGGTCATGGGAAGGAAGTACGGCTGGGGAAATGCGCTGTCGGCAAGCATGACCGGCAGCATTGCCCCGGTGAGGTCGTAAGGCCCTTCCATGCAAACCACTCCTTTCAGTGTTACATTTCTTGCCTCGAGTTCACGCTGGGCTGCCATTGTAACAAAGCCTCCTTCGGAATAACCCATCAAAAACACCTGTCCGTTCCAGGTCACGTACTGACTTGCAGTACTCCCAAGTGACGCGATAGCCCCCTGGACCATGTCGGCGGTAGCAGCGGCAAGCCTGTCCCTTACGCAAAAGGGGTGCATCTCACCTACATCTTGCCCCATACCCTGGTAATCGGGCATGATAATGATCCAGCCATAAACAGAGGCCATGATATTTGCAAGCAGGGCCTCGGGGTAGCTTTTATATTCCTCCCAGCTTGCATTCT
>JBAXBP010000330.1:0-2598 GCA_037141915.1 Bacteroidota bacterium
GCGGCTGTGAGGGACGACAATCTGCTGAACCAGTCTTCTGAATAAGGGATGGTTTCGGCGTACCTGATAATATATTCCCACTTCCCGGGATCATTACTGAATTCACAGTAAGCTAAATCAAGTCCATCCAGGGAAGTCCCCGACATCAATCCGATCACTTTATAATGAGCCATTTAAAGTATTTCTGAAACGTTTTCGAGTTTGATCCCGCGGCTGCCTTTAAGCAAAATCGATTTCCCTGAAGGCTGGTGGTGGCCGAACCACAACCTGGCGAGTTCACTATCGTCAAAGCAGATAAATTCTCTTTTAGTATTAACTCTTGTAAACACCGGCCCCACCAGGTAAACATCGCTGAAGGAAAGTTCCCCGAGGAGCTTCAGAACCGATTCATGCAGCTTGTCTGATTCATCTCCCAACTCAAGCATATCGCCAAGTATCACCATTTTATTTTCATAGGATGAAGAAGCGAAAAATCTCAGGGCTGCCTCCATGCTGCTTGGATTGGCATTATAGGCATCGAGAAGAAGCAGGTTTTTTCCGGTGGTTTTTACCTGGGAACGGTTATTTGCAGGCTGGTATGATTCAATGGCCGACTTAATTTTATCATCCTCAACTTCAAAATACTTTCCAATGCATGCAGCAGCTATAATGTTGATCGCATTATAGTCGCCGAACAGTTTTGAATGAACCACCAATTCGCCTGAGTTTTCATGCCTGAGTTTAACGCTCACCAGGTCCTGTGAACTGTCAGGCTTCCCGCTCAGCCAGGCCGAATCTTCAGTTCCGTAGGTGATACTTTCAATCCCTTCGGAGTATTTCATGATCAGGGGATCTCCTGAATTCACGAAAACCCTGCCTTTTACGGAAGCCAGGAAGCGGTACAGTTCTGTCTTTGTTTTCACCACGCCCTCAAACCCCCCGAAACCTTCCAGATGGGCTTTCCCGATATTAGTGATCAGGCCGTATCCCGGCATAGCGATGCGGCAAAGGAAATCAATCTCGCCCTGATGGTTTGCTCCCATTTCAACAACAGCGATCTGTGTGTCACTTCCTATCCTGAGAAGGGTGAGGGGAACCCCTATATGGTTATTGAGGTTCCCTCTGGTACTGATAATATTATATTTTTCTGACAGCACTGAGCTTATCAGTTCCTTGGTTGTGGTCTTGCCGTTGGTCCCGGTGATCGCTATCACGGGGATGCTGAACTGCCTGCGATGGTGGTTTGCGAGGTCCTGCAAGGCAGCCAGGACGTTTTCGACAAGCAGGCATTGAGAGTTTACCTTATACCCGGGTTCATCAATGACCACCCAGGCTGCTCCTTTTTCAAGGGCTTCGGAAGCAAACACATTTCCGTTGAAACGTTCTCCCTTCAGTGCAAAAAACATACAGGAAGGGACCAGGTTCCTGCTGTCGGTAACTATCACAGGATGTTGAAGGAAGGCAGAATAAATTTCGGTAAGGCTGCTGAACATCAGTTCATGTTTGGTGCGTAAATTTACTATAATTGAAACAGATCAAAAATAAAAAAAGCTGCTTCGAATTCACAAAGCAGCTTTTATGTTAATGCAATACCTTTATTTACCGGGAATAGCTCCTCCCACGCGGGTCATGGCACAACGGAAGCCGATGGCGTCGGACGCATCCGATTCGTCAAGATAGCGGCGCATGCCGGGACTCATGTAATAAGCAGGGTCTTTCCAGCTGCCACCTTTATATACGCGTGCCTTGTCGCTGATAAGCGAGCTGACGCCATACTGGTACATCATATTGGTACCGCTGGTGTCACGGGCTTCTTTCCAGTATTCACCGCTGATGTTCGACTGGTAGTCACCGTCGAGGTAGTTGATATTGTCGGCCTGGCGGTAATTCTTACGGTTCTTGGCTTCGGCTGTTGTTATATCCCTGTATTTAAGATGGCCGAGGCTGTCTTTTTCAGCAAGAAATCCTTCGGCATCCCTGACGGGGGTTGTGAAAACGTTTCCGCGGTAGGGGCGGATGTCTGACATATCATTAAACGAAAGAGGGCGATAAACATCGGCAACCCATTCGCTCACATTGCCTGCCATATTATAAAGGCCGTAATCGTTGGGGAAATAGGAACCGCATGCGGCAGGAATGTCGGCTCCGTCGTTCAGGTTTCCTGCAACGCCCATGTAGTCACCTTTTCCGCGTTTGAAGTTATCCATGAAGGTACCATAGTAACGTGACTGGTTGGTACGAACGTAGGTTCCGTTCCAGGGATAGTTTTTATGTTCAACCACCCTTTCATATACTGTGTTCCCGATAAGTCCGAGGGCGGCATATTCCCATTCGGCTTCGGTTGGCAGGCGGTATTTTGGTAACATGATCCCGTCTTCCATTTTAACTTTTCTTGTTCCTGTTCCATTGGGGTTCAGGTCGGGCATGGGCTTGTCGACAAGCCCTTCGTACTGGCCTGCAAGATAGGCTTCAGTATTGAAATTGTTTTCATTCTTCTGGGCAGGATCCATAGCCAGGATTCCTTTGCGGATAAGCAGCATTTCATTCACCCTGTCGGTCCTCCATGCGCAATAATCATTGGCCTGGAGCCAGGTTACGCCGACCACAGGATAATTCCTG
>JBAXBP010000331.1:0-2534 GCA_037141915.1 Bacteroidota bacterium
TCATCCTTTAAATCCCCGAAAGCACAGCGATTTAAAGCCCTTCGTCATGTCCTTCCTCACGTCAGGCGCATCGTCGGTCTTACCGGTACACCAGCACCTAATGGTCTCATCGATCTCTGGAGTCAAATCTATCTGCTCGACCAGGGCAAAAGCCTCGGTAAACGCCTCACCCTATTCAGGGATAAATACTTCACCCCCGGCAGGCGTAATGGTCCAATCATATATGAATATAAGCTGAAACCCGGTGCAGATAATGAAATTCACCAGGCAATATCCAGGATCTGCATCAGCATGAAATCTGCCGACTATCTTGAATTGCCGGGTCGTATCGACCATTACATTAAAGTCAAGATGGATAAAGACACAATGAAAAAATACTCGGATTTTGAAGCAACGCTAATGCTTGAATTAATGCAAGGTCAGGAGATCACAGCCGTCAATGCCGCAGTTCTCTCAGGCAAGCTCCGCCAGTTCGCCAATGGAGCCATTTATGATGAAAATAAGAACTTCATCACCATCCACAATGCTAAGCTCGAAGCCTTAAAAGAACTCGTCGAACAAGCCAACGGCAATCCCGTCCTCATCTTTTACCAATTCCGGCACGACCTTATCCGCATTATTCAAGTGCTGAAAGAATACAATCCCCAACCCCTAAATCCCATTCCCCCATTAACTCATCAGCACATTAACACATTACCCAATTACCCAATTAACACATTATCGCATTATCCCATTAACACATTATCGCATTATCCCATTCCCCCATTATCGCATCAGCACATTAACACATTATCAAATTCCACTCATACAATTCAAGCCTGGAATAACGGTAAAATCCCAATTCTTCTCGCCCATCCCGCCTCCGCCGGCCATGGTCTAAATCTCCAGTACGGCGGCAATACCATCATATGGTTCAGTGCCGATTGGAGTCTCGAACTCTACCAGCAGGCCAATGCCCGTCTCCATCGCCAGGGCCAATCAATGCTTGTCAATGTTTATCATTTAGTTACTGAAAAAACCATCGACGAAGATGTAATAAAATCGCTTGTCTCAAAATCTGCTGGTCAAGAATCGCTCATGCACACGATAAGGGCAAGGCTCTCAAATAGTAAACTTTATTAGTCTCGATCATCACATTGGAAGAACTCAAAGCCTTCTTCTCCACTGCCTAACTTCCCGATCTTCCTATCCGCCTCAGATAATTTTCCGATATCATAGCCTTCCAAAATACATTACCGGTCATTTTGATACCTTTAATACAATAGCAATTCTATTTTCCTCCCTATCTCCATCGCTTAGAATTACTGCAACAAATTATTAAATCTTCGTTTAAGTTAAATCTATATTTATAATAATGAATCAATTACATGGATAAAATCCACTGATATTTTTTTTCAAAACACTCAACCTCTAATATCACATACTAGTTTATATTTCTTTGTAAAAAACCCAAAAATGTTTATAATTTTACCTGACAGTAATCAAATATGTAGGACAAGGAATTTCATTTTATCAAAAAACACTATGCAACAACTAAAATCTTTATCAGATATATTTGAGAAAACGCTCTTTCGCATTCCTGATTATCAAAGAGGGTATGCATGGGGAGAAAAGCAATTAATTGAATTTTGGGAAGACTTGATGAATCTTAATGATGATCGCCTGCATTATACAGGTGTTATCTCTCTCAAAAGGGTTGATGAGGTTGTTTGGAAAAAGTGGAATGAAGAAGAATGGATCATTACGAAAAGAAAATTCATACCATATTTTGTTGTTGATGGGCAGCAGCGGCTTACAACTGCCGTCATATTTATTCAGGCTTTAATAGAGTTGGTAAAGTCATTTCCTTCAAATAAAAAGAAGGGAAATCTTGAGATTTTCTTGGGGACATATTCGTTGAATGAAATTATTGAAAGATATGTCCTGGTTTCCCAGCCACCGAACAATATAGTAAAAAGCTATAAATTCGGCTATGAGAAGGACAATCCAAGCTTTGAGTTTTTAAGACATATGGTCTTTAATGAGCCACTGTCAGGCTCAATTCAGGAAACCTTCTATACTCTGAATCTGGAAAATGCCAAATCATTCTTTGTTACCAATCTTAAAGAGCTGAATGATAAGAATGGGGAGCAGGCTGTCGAAGAAATATTTGACAAACTCACACTTCGCTTAATGTTTAATGTGTATGAGATCGACGAACATTTCGATGTATTTGTTGCTTTCGAAACTATGAATAATAGGGGGAAGCAGCTGTCAGATCTTGAGCTTTTAAAAAATAGGTTGATATATTTAACAACTTTGTACAGTAAAAGTGAAGTTAAGGAGAATGAAAAGATCAAAGTGCGGGATAAGATAAACTACGCTTGGAGAGAAGTATATCATCAATTAGGCAGGAATAAAAAACACCCTTTGAATGACAACGATTTTTTGAGAGCTCACTGGATTATGTACTTTAAGTATTCCCGACAAAAGGGGAATGACTATAGGGGAGTTCTATAATTTAATTCATTGTTAATCAGAATAATAACCTTATA
>JBAXBP010000332.1:0-2527 GCA_037141915.1 Bacteroidota bacterium
TTATACTGTTTGTTATTATGCTGATTTTGGGTTATGGTCTTTTTTATTTATGGGTTTATAATGCGTTTAGTAACAATTAAGCACAGGACAGGAGTCTAGCGCTAGTGGGTGGGAAAGAGGCAATAGGATAAGAAGGACAAATAAAATGATTTGATGAAATAAAGGGGGGGACGTTGACGAAGATTTGACAACTTTTGGAAAGTTGTCAAATCTGTGCGAGGGTTCATGTAAATTTAAAAAAAATTCAGAGGGAAAGGTTGATATATATGGAATCTGAAGTTATAACCATCGTTTCAGGGGATGTATTTTGACAAGACCAGGGATGAGTTGTTCCCGCCGAAACCGAAGGAATTTGACATGACATGCTTCAGGCTGGCATCATGGATCAGTTCCGTTACCGGTTTAATATAAAGCTCCTTCATGGGTGTCGACCACCGAAGGTTCGGGAAGACGGCATCCTGTTGAATCGAAAGGAGGGAAATAACTGCTTCGATGGCTCCTGCTGCTCCAAGGGTATGACCGGTAAAGGATTTTGTGGAACTGAAAGGCGGTACCTTTTCCCCGAATACATTCTGAACGGCAACCCCTTCACTGAGATCGTTATTCTGTGTACCTGTACCATGGACATTTATATAGCTGATATCTGCAGGCAGAAGGGTTCCCATATCAAGCGCTTTTTTCATGGCAAGGGCGGCGCCTGTTCCTTCCGGGGAAGAGGCAGTCTGGTGATAGGCATCGTTTGCATTCCCATAACCGCTAAGGATGCCGTAAATGGGCTTGCCATGTTTCAGTGCATTCTCTTCAGTCTCCAATACAAGGAATGCTGCCCCTTCACCAATGGTAAGGCCTGCACGGTTCCCGTCAAACGGCCTGCATCCTTCCTTGTCAAGGATCATCAGCGTATTGAAGCCGTTCAGTGTAAAGCGGGTAACTGCATCGGTTCCCCCTGCGATAACCCTGTCGAGCATTCCGGCTTTGATAAGTTCTGCTCCCAGCATGAGAGAATTTGCCGAAGAACTGCATGCCGTGCTTATGGTCGTAGTAAAATCTCTGATGCCTAGAAAGCCTGCGATTTTTTCAGTACTGTCTCCGCAGTCATGGTTGACCACCTCTCGCAGCCTGCCTTTCGAGGTGTTTTCAAGGAATGGCGGATAAAAATCCTCGCTGCGGTCCATGCCTCCGACCGTGGTGGCTGATATCAGTCCGGTACGAAGTTCCTGGCCTGCAGCATAACCTGCCATCGCCGCAGCCTGCATGGCGGCTGCTATCCCGAGAAGCGAGGTGCGCGTGTAATTCCTTACGCTCCGCAATCCACAGTGATCAACTAATTCTTTATTGCTTAACTTGACCTCTGCCAGGGGGAGTTTTCCTTTATGAATGGTCTCAAACCTGGTGATCCCGCCAATACCGGAATGTCCGCCGATCAATGAATCAAGCACATCACCGGCATTCAGGCCGATAGAAGAAACAATGCCGTACCCGGTTATCACAACACGGTGTCCCATGAATTTTTAAAAGAATTTAGCCTGCAAAATTAGAAAAATTCCGGAGGATTACTTCCTGACCAGTATGAGGGCATGATCAGTATTTCGGTAATGATTGTGGATCAGGATGTTTTCGATTTTTTTTGGAGCAGCGGATTGAACTACCAGCGAAGAGGGGATAAACTGCTTTTTTAAAATGCCAGCTGCAACAAACAGGGCAAAACCTGAAACAGTGTGATATTCCCCGCAAAGATGTTTGTACATAACACGGGCTGTATGGGGAAGGGCCAGGGAAACGATTTCTTCGCAGATCCTGTCGTTTTCCGCATAACCGTTGTTCCCCATCATTACGAGGTCAATTTCATCGTGGCTGAGCCCGTTCTCGTTCAGAAAGCTCGTAACCAACGTAGCTGTTTCACTTGCTGATCCAGGCTTATATAAAGTTCCGGCCGCTACAAGGCGGGCATAGGTATGATCGTTTTTTTCTCCTGAAATTATAAAATATGCAGATCCTTCACCGGCTACAGCTCCGGGTGTTCCGCAGGACCAGAGGTCAAGATTCCTTATTGCTTCCCGTTTCCAGATCCCCAGCCTCCTGATGATGGTAAGATGGTTCATCGTCATCTCGTCTATACCGCCTGCCAGAACATTCACAGCAGATCCTTCGCCTAACTGGAGAAGAGCATCTATGAGGCAGCTCTCCAGCGAAAAACACCGGTGAACATAGGTTGAGTTGTACTCGTGGCATTTGAGAGCTATTGCGATTTGGGAGCTGATGGTATTGTATGTTGATTGAATAAAGGGGGTTGGATTCAGGAATTTCCCTTCAAGAGTAAGTTCAGCGAGGATCTTTTCGGTATCCTCCACGCTTCCCAGGCCTGTACCTGTAATAATGGCATCAGGCATGCCGATTCCGGCATCCTGCAAGCAAATCTTTGCAGAGCTTATACCCATTTTAATCAGGCGGCTCATTCTCCTTGCAGCAATAGGATCGATATATGTTTTGAATACAGGTTCGACGGCTTTCAGGAAATCCCCGGTAT
>JBAXBP010000333.1:0-2449 GCA_037141915.1 Bacteroidota bacterium
CCTGGTCTGCTCCCCCGTTTATCTTATAGGTAAAGGTATAAGGGGCGGTGGCTGAAGCCCCTGTGAATGTTATCAAGGGGTGTGCAGCATCAACGCATACTGAGTTCGTTCCCGAGATAGTTGCTGTAGGCAGGGGGTTCAGGGTGACGGTAGCGCTTCCCGCAACTGGCCCTCCTCCGGGACATCCTGATGTAGATACTGAAACAAGAGTGTATACTCCCGGTGTGCTCGTAGTAATGATGTAGGGCAATGGTCCACTGTAATTAAGGATAGGCGCCTGATTTACACCGTTTATTGCGTAAGTGATATTGAAAGGCCCGGCTGAACCGATAATGTCGATGTTAACGGTAGTCTGGCTTGCGCCATTATTACATATTGCCCCTCCTCCCCGTATAACCCCTGAGGGGCATGTCGGTGGTGGCGAGGTATAAGAGCCTGTGAGGGTACAGGAGGCGCTGTCGGAGAAAGCAGCAGTGACAATATGTGTAACCCCGTCGCAGGGGATATTGTTCATGGTGTAATTGAGGGGGCTGGTAAAAGGAGGGTTAAAAACCTGGCTGATATTGGGCACGGCTGTATAATCAGTTATTGAAAGCGTCCCGGTAGGAGGAGGATTACTGAAATCGACAGTCCCGGATACAGAATAAGTGTTGGTGGAAGAATTGCAGGCAGTGGCGTTTGCAGTAATATCGATCATGGAACAAAAAACCAGCAGGTTGCAGTTTGTTATCCCGCTTCCACCGGTTTGGGAGAAGGTTATGGTTCCCGGTAAAGTGCTGAAATTTGTGATAAGAAGAATATAGATCTGTCCCACCTGGGCATTCAGAATATGGCAGTCCTCAGTTGTATTTCCTGACCAACTGCAATCAACTATATTTCCCCTGGGGTAAAATCCTGCAGGACAGCTTATATTGTCATAACAGGTAGGGGCAGTTGTAGTAAAGCAAGTCCCAGTCAAACCGTTCGCACAGCCATCGGTGAGGCTGGTAAATGGTCCCCAGCAGACAAAATCCACATCAAGCCCTCCAGGGGGCAAGCCATTCTTGGTCTGAACAATATGTATCAAAATATCTCCGGCAGTCCCCACCTGCATAAAAAACCAGGCAGGGCAAGGAACAGAATGCATACATCCATAATTCGGATACCCGTTTACAGGTGCAGGAGCGGTGGATGTTCCGGTGGTCGAAGGGAAGGTGTAAGTGTTTGCAGAACAAGCTATTGTGGCAGTTGAACATGGTATTTCAAGGACAAGGGGGGATTGCAATAGGGGATCGCTTTCTGAAATTGCCTTTTTAAAGAAAAAGGATGATTCCAGTATTTTCTTTTTATCTGCAATTGGTGTTATAGAATCTACTTCTCTTACACTTTTTAACAATTCAACGAATTCCAGCCTGGCTTTTTCTTCATTAATGGACGTTTCAAACAGGGCTGAATCACTATGAAATTCATTTTTATCCTTGATAAAAATTTCATGATCCGCTGCCTTTTGATAAAAATCAAGGCGCTCAAAATCGGAACGAAAACCCGACAACCGAACGTAATAGTAATCGTACAACTCCCCCCTGTGGTCAAACCTGACCATTCCCGGCAGGCTGTCGGCTGGTTGATTACCGCAGTTTGTCGAATCGTCGGCATTGGCCAGGGTGGTATGAAAGCCATCGGAGAGTTTCGAAATACCGGTAAGACTGAAAGTTTCCTGGTGAAGCGAAAGCAGCGGGAGGAGGAACAGTAAAGGTTTTACCAGTGAAAGTAAAGATTGTAAAAGTTCCTTCTTCATAGTATTTGTAGTAAACACTTAGCCATCATTGAGGTTTTGTTCAAATTAAAATATCATGCAAAGCCGTTTTGGCTTTCCATAACATTTAGACAATGAAACCCGGTAAATAGTTGCCGGGAGAATGAACAAAGTTAGTAAAATTCCATAACATGGTGATATTAAGAATTAGAATCCTGACCGCTTTAACATCTCAATAGATTCAATTCATAAAAAATTGACATGATTGATCAATTTTTACTTGGATTGGTAAATATGTAAGTCAAAATTCTCTAACTTCGTATGTATCGTAATTTAATGAATACTTAACCATGGTGCGAATTTATATAATTGATGATCATTTCTTGATTGGCTCTGGCTTTAAAGAAGAATTTAATGGAAATATTGATGATATTGAAATAGCTGGTAGTGCAATCGACGTATTAACGGCGATAAAAGAAATACGACAATTTCAGATCAATATTCAAATCATTGTCCTTGACCTATTTATTAAATTTCTAGACCCAATCGCAAATTACAGATTGTTACATGAGAACTTTCCGTTAATACCGATTGTAATACTTTCGCATGAATCATCACCTGAATGGCAAATTAAAATGTTTAAACAGGGGATTAAAGGATTTGTAACTAATCAGTCCCTTTTGTAATGAGCAATTACATTCAGAGCCGGGAGAA
>JBAXBP010000334.1:0-2441 GCA_037141915.1 Bacteroidota bacterium
GTTTTGCCTGATTTCAAACGGCAAAGATATCCCGAAATAGAAGATAAAGGTAATTTTGTGCATACCTGAGTACATGGAACAAACAAAATCACTATTTTTGATAAAATTTAGTCATTAAGCACTCAAACAATGAAGAAATCACTCTACCTCGCTTTACTGCTCATCCTGGCAACTGTGCATCTGAATGCTCAAGACTTCCTGCCCTTTGCTTCAAGTAATTATGCCGGCATTACCGGTGTTCATCTTCAGCCTGCATCCATTGCCGACAGCCGGTACAAATTCGATCTGGCTATCTCATCGACCAGTTTATTAGTATGCAATAACTTTTTTGGTATTGACCCTTATGTATTTACACATCCTTCGTCGCTCAGCAGCGGATCCTTCAATCAATATGTCACACGCAATTTCGACGGAGCGCCCAAATCAGGAATAGTCAGTTTAAAACAGGATCTTTTCAGTTTCATGATTACACTTTCCGATAAAGACGCCATTGCTTTTACCCCTTCAGTCCGTGGGATTGCCAATTTCGATAACATTACCGATAACCTGGCACGCCTGATCGACAGCAGCCTGATCCTCCATTCACTTTGGAATAAAACCCTGAATAATGATAATTTCAGCGTTCAGGCCAATACCTGGGTGGAATACGGATTTACCTATGCCCGGGTGGTTCTCGACAAGGAGAAGCACTTTCTGAAAGCCGGTATCACCGCAAAAATTACACAGGGAATAGGCTCAGCCTATGTGTTCGGGAAAGATCTGAGCTACAATTTAACCAATAACGACACCCTTTCGCTGTATGATTCGAAAGTAAGCTATGGCTTGTCGCAAAATATTACGGATAAACTGGATCAGATTAAATATAAGTTCGATGCCAATCCATCTATATCCTTCGACCTGGGAGTGGTTTATGAATATCGCCCCGACTGGATGGAATACAAGTATGATATGGATGGCAAAACCAACATCTGGTCGAAAGATGAGGATAAATACCTGTTCCGTTTGGGATTTTCGATAACCGACCTGGGTAACGTGCGTTTCCGCCGGAATCCCCTGAGTAAGGACTTTGACGCCAATGCTTCGGATTTACCCATAGGCAACTGGGATATAGGAACTATAGCGGATGCTGATTCCATTATCAAGCATTATTTTGTTCAAAAGGATTTGGCTTCGAAATACAATATGAACCTGCCTACGGTATTGAGTATGCAGGCTGATGTGAGGGTGGCGAAAGGATTCTATATTAATGTCACCCCTTATCTTGCCCTGAAACAGGGGAATAAAGATGTAAACAAGGTACATTATACTTCGGCCCTGAATTTTGTACCACGCTTCGACAGGGCCCGCTTTGGAATATCCTTTCCCGTGCAGTACAATGCCTATAAACAATGGAATATGGGATTAGGCCTGCGTATAGGCGCGCTGTGGATAGGTTCCAACGATCTCTTCTCAACCTTTGTCTCAACTAAAAACAGATATGGAACATCCTTTTCGGCTGTATTCAAAGTGCCTATTCTTTATCGTCATCCAGGCGACAGGGACAATGATAAAGTTTCGGATAGAAGAGATAAATGTCCAAAAGTTCCGGGTACATGGGAAATGAAAGGCTGTCCGGATACCGATATGGATGGAATTACCGATGAACTGGATCATTGCCCCAATATGGCCGGCCCAAAGGAAACCGGTGGCTGTCCCGACAAGGATGGAGACGGCATTGTTGATAAAGATGATCAATGTCCTGATGTGAAAGGACTGGCACATTTTAACGGTTGCCCGGATAGCGATGGCGACAGCATTATTGATCAGAACGATGCCTGTCCGTTTAATGCCGGTACAGTTAAGATGAACGGCTGCCCCGACCAGGATAATGACGGCATTGCCGATAACGAAGATAACTGCCCGACGGTTGCCGGCACCCGCGAAAATAAAGGATGCCCTTATATTGACAGCGATGGCGATGGTCTGAGCCACAGCAATGCGCCGATTTCAACTGCAACCATTCCGCCGCTGGAGCTTTTAGAAGCCGCCTACCCGGTTCGATTTACCGAATGGTCTTTGCGACCCAACTCCGGTGGCGACGGCACGCACCGTGGCGGCTTGGGCGCCGTGTATGAAATTGAATTGCTCGAAGAAAGTGCTGAAGCCTTCATCTTTGGAGAGCGTGGTAAAGCTTCACCCCAAGGCATTGCGGGTGGCAGTGAGGCTTTGCCCAATGTGTTTTCCTATCAACATGGAGGTCAATGGTGTAAGCCCCCGATGGTGTCCAAGATGTTGGGTATTCAACTTCATAAAGGCGAACGCGTGCGCTTGGAAACCCCTGGTGGTGGTGGCTGGGGTCCCGCTGCAGGCCGAGACGCTGCCGCGCGCCAACACGATGTAGCCCTGGGCTATGTCAGTGACCCCCTCACTTCCAATGCAAAGGCCTCATCATGAGCACGCCA
>JBAXBP010000335.1:0-2419 GCA_037141915.1 Bacteroidota bacterium
TATTGGCTGTGGATGTTTTTTCGGATATGGACATGCCTCCTTTCGATAAATCAGCTGTTGATGGATACGCATGCTGTCGTGTTGACCTCGAAAAAACACTCCGGGTATTGGAGACCATACCCGCAGGTAAAGCGCCTGAAAAACATATTGGTCCTGGCGAATGCTCTAAACTGATGACCGGTGGCATGCTTCCCGAAGGCGCCGATACCGTGATCATGATCGAGGATGTAGAAATTCTTGGACCTGATACTATACGCTTTTCAGCTGACAGAAGTGCTCCTAATTTTTGCAAAAGAGCTGAGGACATCCGCCAGGGAGAAATGGTGCTTCTGAAAGGCACTCATGTCAGGCCGCAGGACATAGCTGTGCTGGCGTCGGTTGGCTGCGTGAGGCCAGAAGTTTACAGGCAAGCCCGGGTAGGAATCATTTCGACAGGAGACGAATTGGTAGAGCCAAACGAAATCCCTGCCTTATCACAAATACGCAATAGCAACGCCCTGCAACTCATCGCCCAGGCGAAACGCGCAGGCTGCACCGTGCAATATTTCGGTATTGCCCGCGATACCGAAGCTGCCACCCTACATATCATACAAGAGGCTGCTGCATGGAGTGACATTGTTATTCTCACCGGGGGTATTTCGGTTGGAGATTTCGATTTTGTTCCGGCTGTTATACAACAGGCAGGTTTTGACATCAAATTCTGCAGCATGGCGGTTCAACCGGGCAAACCGGTCATCTTTGCAACACATGAACAACAATACCTGGTTGGCCTGCCGGGGAATCCCGTATCATCATTCGTGCAATTCGAAATGCTTGTCAGGCACCTTATCAGGCTGCTTACAGGAAATAAAGGGAGTAACATGCAATTCATGATTCCTTTGGGTATCGATTACCTAAGGAAACGAACAAACCGCAAGGCATTCTTCCCGGTATATTTCACCCCTGAAGGAACAGTACTTCCTGTGGAGTACCATGGCTCGGCTCATATTCATTCCTATATCCATGCCGATGGGATTGCATCCATTGAACTTGGCGAAAACGAAATCAGGAAAGGAACTTTAGTAAATGTACGACTCGTATAACAGGCACATCAACTACCTCCGCATCTCGGTCACTGACCGATGCAACCTGCGCTGCACGTATTGCATGCCTGCAGGGGGTATTGAGTTGATGCATCACAGCGACATTCTTTCCTTCGAAGAAATTATGGAAGTGGTGGATGCTGCCATTAGCATGGGAGTCGACAAAATACGCATAACCGGTGGCGAGCCCCTGGTTCGCAAGGGAATTGTAAACCTCGTGGAGATGATTGCCGCTAAGCCGGGCATCAGGGACCTGGGTCTCACTACTAATGGTCAGCTTCTCGGTCAGTTTGCCCAGGCTCTGAAAGATGCAGGACTTCACAGGGTTAACGTCAGCCTCGATACCATGGACCCGGAAAAATACAGACAGATTACCCGTGGCGGAGAAATCAGCAAAGTACTTGATGGAATTGAAACTTCGGTAAAAACTGGCCTTTCACCCGTGAAAATCAACTGCGTGATCACGAAATCCCCGGATGAACCCGGAGCGATTGAAGTTGCCGCTTATGGCAAAAAACTCGGCTTACAGGTACGGTATATCAGGCAAATGGACCTGGAAAAAGGCGAATTCTATATTGTTGACGGCGGCAGTGGTGGTGACTGTTCTACCTGCAACCGCCTGCGGCTCACGGCCAACGGCATGATTAAACCTTGCCTGTTCAACGATATGGAATACCACGTTCGTGAGCATGGTGCCGCTAAAGCCCTGCAACTTGCACTGGGCAACAAACCTTCCTGCGGTACGGTAAATAAGCATGGGGAGTTCTACAATATTGGGGGTTAGGGGTTGGAAGACAGGTGAGAATAATGAAGAATGATTTTTCAGCACACAAGAAACAAATTATTTAAACTGAAGCACAATGGATAAACTCAGCCATACAGATGATGCCGGCAAAGCCAATATGGTGGATGTAGGGCATAAGCCAAACCAGCTTCGGATTGCCAAAGCCCAGGGGTTCATCAGTTTGCATCCTGATACGGTGCTGCTGGTGCAGGAAAACAATATGAAAAAAGGGGATGTACTTACTGTAGCTCAACTGGCAGGTATACAGGCGGCTAAACTTACTTCTTCCATTATCCCCCTTTGCCACACCCTGCTCATTACTAAAGTGGATGTAAAACTTACGCTTGAAACCCTGGGTGTAACCGCCATCAGCGAAGTACATTGCATAGGGAAGACCGGTGTTGAAATGGAAGCCCTGACCGCCGTTTCAGCCTCCTTGCTTACTGTTTATGACATGTGTAAGGCCGTTGACAAAAATATGGAGATCAGCAACATAAAGCTGATCAGCAAGACTAAAACCGATATTTGAAAATACAAATAGCAAACTCCGGGC
>JBAXBP010000336.1:0-2367 GCA_037141915.1 Bacteroidota bacterium
CAATTCGGTATGGAATCAGAAAGTATTGTTTGAATAAATAATCCTTCTAAATCGCATTAAATGATACGGGGAAAACTCAGCCTTAAACAGGCGCGGGTTTTCCCCGTTTCGTTGTAGGCCTGGGTGATTCTATTTCTGTTTTTTGAATTTTGAACTAATGCATTATTGCACTTACTGGAAAATGCAACATACAATCTATCGCCAGGCAAATATTTCGAGAGCTTACTTTATGATTTTCAGAGTCTGAATTAAATTCGGTGTACAAACTTTCAGTAAATAAATACCATGATCCAGGATTGTAAAGTCCTGCTGTTCGATATGAGTTCCCAACCAAATTGTTTGTCCAGCTGAATTCAGCAGCTGGTATGTTTCCTTCCCGCTTGTATTTTGGATATTTATCTTGCTGGTAAAAGGATTAGGATAAACACTCATTGGATAAAACAGGGCACCTTCATCGATTCCATTTGTGTATTGTTCAATAAAATCACCGGGGGTTAAATCTCTGCCGGTAAAGGCGGAATAATCCATAGCGTAACGGTATATCCTGAAAACGGAATTCATGGTTTCTTCGGGCCTTACCGGGTTATGGGGAATGGTATCTCCCTGGGTCAGCGGACCGGTATCTGTCACCGGATTGATATACTTCCACACAACCTGTCCGGCAGTCGTGACCTCGTAAAAGGTTCCGGAAGGTCCTGCACAAATGATAGTATTTCCATCAGGCATGCGTTCCGCTCCTGAAATGTCGTGAGCGAAAAGAGATTCAGGAGGATCAGCCACATAGGTCCAGCTTAGGTTTGAAGGTCCAAATGCATATCCGGGATTCAGGGCATAATTTCCTGATAAATCTACATCCGGGCTAATCTCATCAATACTTGAATAGCTGCGGCTTAATCCATTATTAAAGGCAAGCAAATGTCCCTCCCCAGGTCTGCCCGGCTTAATCCATTCCGCATCATGTTGTTCCGAATACACCTGGTTTGCTGTGGTTCCGGCCCCGTAAGTCAGCGGGTTACCCCAGCGGTACAGCAGGTCGCCGCCTTTGCCCCGGTTTCCACCGGCATGGCTGGCCGACTGAGCCGTTGTAGTACTATGATCGATAATCCATACTTCGCTGTTTCCCCTTACACTCATGGCAATCTGATCGAATTCCGAATGATAATCAATGGCATTCATATGGTTCCAGAACAGGGGAAGATTTCTATGGTCTCCATCACAATCAACCAGTTCGGGGTGAGTGCTTACCACTCCATAATTTGACTTTAAAGGATCAAAATCCTGTATCAGATGATCCCATACATGCCATTCCCACACCACGGTTCCACCTGAAGGATAAGTCGGTTGAATCTCTATAATACAATCAGGGAGCATAAATCCTTTTTGCTGAACTTCAGGCTGGAATTTAGATGGATCAAATCCTGCAGCTAAAGCTTCGTTGTAGCTCTTTTTCTCGACTACCAGCATGATAATATTCCCGTTGGGCAACTTCTTGATATCATGATGCTGCATATAAGTGGATGTTGAATAATCGAGGGACCATACAAGACTATCGTCCCAGGTATATTCCTCAATCCTCCCGCCCTCACCTCCACCGGTACCCAGATTTCCCTGGGTCATCCAGGTACGCAGCAAGTGGCCGTTTTCGAGAAGATAAACCGATTGACCGGGAGGATACATGCTTGCTGTCCATTCATGTATTAACCGCCCTTCGTTGTTGATCAGGTATGTCATGGTATTCTGCTTGGGAGCAAATAACGTATATCCTTTATATGTGAGAGCCGTATCGTTGATAAGGATACCCATTGTCCGTTCCTGTGCCACAGATGGTTCAGCAAAGCACACCACAAGCAAAATACTAATCGCTATAAAATTTCTTATTTGTTTCATGACCGGAGGTTTTTTCATTTAACTAAAATCATTTTCTTACTTAACTGCCGATTATCTGCTTTCAGAACGTAAAAGTAAATCCCGCCTGCCACCTGCTTTCCACCCTCATTAGTTCCATTCCAGGTTGTGGTATATTTACCTTTTGAATAATCCGCATCAACCAATGTCTTAATGTAGTTTCCTGAAAAATCAAAGACTGTCATATTGATCCGCTTCGATTCAGTGATTTCAAAATCCATGCTTGTGTTGTATGAGAACGGATTCGGGTAATTCTGGCCCAGTATGTCATTGGTCTGCACATACGGTTTAGATTCCTTTATTGAGGTAAGATCCTCTGGTTTATAATAGTTGGGAACCTGTCCGGTCATGGTGTTGCCGGGTGTGAGATCATGTCCGGTCAGAGCAGGGTGATCAGCAGAATACATATAGGACCTGAAGACTGCGTTGTACGTTGGATAATTATCCACCTTTATCTTTTTG
>JBAXBP010000337.1:0-2305 GCA_037141915.1 Bacteroidota bacterium
AACGCATGTTCAAAAAGCCGGATAATCACTCTGAAGTCTATTTTGGTAAGGTAGAAATAGGAATGATTTTAAAAGTGTTAAAAGATGTAGTTGAAAAGGAATCCAACCATGATGATTCCGGTACCGACAACGCCTATAAAGGTAAATATTAAAGGCATTTTCAGCACCTTACGAAGTATGATCATTTCGGGTAAAGAAAGCCCGATTACCGACATCATAAACGCCAGTGCAGTACCAAGGGCGGCTCCTTTTTCGATGAGGGCCGAAACTATGGGGATGATACCTGCAGCATTGGAATAAAGTGGTATGCCTATCAGCACCGAAAGGGGAACGGAATACCAGGCAGATTTACCCATAAACGAAGCCATAAATTCCTGGGGGACATATCCATGAACGCCAGCGCCTACTGCAATTCCCAGCAATACATAAAGCCACACTTTACCGACTATTTCCTTCACGGCTTCAAAGCCCATTTTTACACGCTGCGAAAAGGTTATTTTTTCTTCTGCCAGATGAGCGCCTGCTTTCAACTCATATACCCATGGTTCAACCCATTTTTCGAGCTTCAGTCTGCCAATGATCCAGCCTGCCGTGATGGCGATGATCAAGCCGGTGCCCACATAAATAAGTGCCGTTTTCCACCCAAACAATCCGAAGAGTAACACAATGGCCACCTCGTTAATCATTGGAGCGGCAATAAGGAACGAGAACGTTACACCTAAGGGAATCCCTGACTCGATAAACCCAAGGAAAAGTGGTATGGCGGAACAGGAGCAGAAGGGTGTTACTATGCCGAGTGAAGCGGCCATAACATTTCCTGTAAAAAGCGACCTGCCTTCCAGGGCTTTGCGTGTGCGTTCGGGTGAGAACCAGGTACGGATGATACCCACAAAAAATATGATGAGAGCAAGCAACAGCAATACTTTCGGGACTTCAAAAACAAAGAATCGCAGCGATTCGGTAAAATGTGTACCTGCAGTTAGTCCTAAAATATCGTTCACTAGTTTATCTGTCAGCCAATGCAGGTTATAATACAGCAGAAACCAGGCAGGCAGGAGCAGCAACGGTAAATACTTAACTGCATTACGAAGCGAAAGACTTTGGTCAGACATTACAACTGGTAGTTTTTTCTGATTTTTCGGCAAGGAAAGTATCAAAAAGGTGTTTAGCCTGTTTCCAGTTTTCCTGATTGATGCAGTATTTTTTAAAGGGAGGATTTATTTCGCCCTGAATCAGGCCCGAAGCTTTTAATTCTTTCAGGTGTTGTGAAAGGGTAGAGAGCGCAATCGGGAATTCATCGGCAATATTACCACTATAGCAGCAACCACGGTCGGAAAGTATTTCGAGTATTTTAATACGGGCTGGATTTCCCATGGCTTTGGCGAATCGGGCCAGTTTAACCTTGCTTTCAGAATAGGGTACTTTCATATTTCATTTAGTATTTCGCAAAATTACGAAATAGTTGATAGTAAGTCGTTTTATTTAAAAATATTTTAAATGTGCTGAAGGTTTGAACCTTATTTCAATAATCGCGAATGTGAAGAATAAACACCCCACTCTGTTTGATTTCTTAGCTTTGCATCCTCAACCTTTTCCTGAATGCAGAATCCCATACGAAACATTGCTATTATGGCTCACGCCGATGCCGGCAAAACCACCATTACAGAACAGTTTCTGTATTTGTCGGGGCAAACCCGTCAGCCGGGGCATGTGGATCAGGGAACCACGCAAACGGATTTTCTGCCGGTTGAAAAGGAAAGGGGTATTTCTGTCACTTCGTCGCATACCTCGTTTCATTGGAACGAAACCCGCATAAATCTGATTGATACGCCCGGCCATGTCGACTTTTCGGCAGATGTTGAAAGAGTGATGCGCGTTCCCGATGCCGTTATACTGGTAATTTCAGCTGTGGAGGGTGTGCAGGCTCATACCGAAACTTTATGGACTGCTTTACGCGAACGCCGTATTCCCGTCCTTTTCTTTATCAATAAAATTGATAGGGTAGGAGCGGATACCGATGCCGTTATTCAGGCAATTGAAAAGGAATTAAAAGTCATTCCCTTGCCATTGCAGAAAATTTGCGCGGAAGGAGGTCCGGAGGTTAATCTTACGGAATTGTGGAGTGCCGAGAACAGGGATTCCCGCTTGCTTGAACATGTGGTGGGCAGCGATGAAATTTTGCTTAACCAATTCCTGGAGGGAACTGAACCTGCTTTCCTGGATCTTGACTCTCAGCTGGCCCGGATAATTCAGAACTGTGAATGTTATCCACTGTTGATGGGTTCGGCCAAGATGGGTCTGGGTA
>JBAXBP010000338.1:0-2304 GCA_037141915.1 Bacteroidota bacterium
TGTGAAGACAGAATGCCAGGACTTCGCGGTCGGTCGGATGATCCAGGGTTGCAATTACGATGAAAGTAGCGCTATCGTATGGCAGGCCGGGCATTACCTTCGCAAAATCACCGGTGACTTTCGTGAATCCGGTATCGGTCCAGTTGTCGAAAATATCTCCGCGTGGATCAACAACGGTGATGTCAAAATCGAGATCCATGGCGTGTTTCACTACTGCCTTCCCTACATGGCCGCCACCGAATACAAAAAGCTTTTTCTGAGGCATAAGCGGTTGTATAAAAATTTCAACAGTTCCCCCGCAGCACATCTGGTGCTGTTCCATCAGGTCATGTTTAAAGAGTCTGGGCTTCCTTTCTTTGACAACCCCGACGGCATCCTGTATTACAGCCCACTCCAGCGGCCCGCCTCCAACCGTTCCATAAATTTGGCCGTTCTCCCAAACAATCATTTTCGCGCCGGTCTTGAGAGGCGTGGAGCCTTTGGTGGAAACCACCGTGCAAAGGGCTGTAACGGGGCCGCTTTTAAGCAGCTGGGATACTTTATCGTAAATTAAACAATCTTTCATATTCTTCAGGGCTGTTAATGTTGATCAGCACCTTGTTGTTTGGCATCCCCACTTTTTTACAAAGCAGTTCTCCCATGACAAGCTTCAAATTTGCATCATTTAAGTGATAATTCCTTATGAATTCCATATTTTTTCTGTTCAGCAGTACAGGATGCCCCCCCCTGCCTTCAAATATGGGAGTGACGCAGGCATCGTCGCTCCTTTCTTCAAAAAGGGTGTCGAGGATCTTCGAATCGACAAAAGGGTTATCGACATTCTGAAAAAAACAGGAATCCGCTCCCTTTATGTTTGCAAGGCCGAGTTTCAGTGAATACAATCTCTCGAATTCAATATGATCGTTTACAATTACCATCACCATCGCATGCCCTGAAAGAATTTGTTTAACGGTTGCGGCGGTTTTCTCACTGACCACCACGATTATGGTGGTACAGCCCCAGCTTGTATATTCCGAAACTATTTTTTCAATGAACGTGACACCCGGACTGAAACCAAGCAGGGCTTTGTGACTTTGCATCCTTGACGAAGCTCCCGCTGCAAGAATTACCGCTGCCGTATTTCTCTTTCCCATTTGCCTTGATTCCCCGGGGTCAGGAGAAAGCATTCTCTCCGGTAATATCATTCCCTGTGATCAGCAGGTGAATGTCGTGGGTTCCTTCATAGGTAATCACCGATTCGAGGTTCATCATATGCCTCATGATAGGGAAATCGCCGGTGATACCCATTGCACCGAGTATCTGCCTCGCTTCCCTTGCCACGTCAAGCGCCATCTTCACATTGTTCCTCTTCGCCATTGAGATCTGGGCCGGGGTTGCCCTGCCGTCATTGCGGAGCACTCCTACCCTCCATGCGAGCAGCTGCGCCTTGGTGATCTCGGTAAGCATTTCGGCCAGTTTCTTCTGGGTCAGCTGGAATGCGGCTATCGGCTTGCCGAACTGCTTTCTTTCTTTTGAATACTGCAAGGCTGTATCGTAGCAATCCATGGCTGCGCCAATCACACCCCAGGCAATACCATATCGGGCCGAGCTGAGGCAGCTCAACGGGCCTTTGAGTCCCTGTACACCGGGAAGCAGGTTATGTTTGGGGATCTTTACATTATCGAACACGAGCTCACCGGTAAGTGAAGATCGCAATGACCATTTCCTCAGGGTTTCAGGAGCGGTGAATCCTTCCATCCCCTTTTCAACCAGAAGCCCGTGTATCTTACCCGATCCGTCCTTTGCCCACACCACACTTACGTCGGCTATGGGTGCATTGGTGATCCACATTTTAGATCCGTTAAGCAAGTAATGGTCACCCTCGTCTGAGAAGTGGCTGAGCATGCTTCCTGGATCAGAGCCGTGGTTTGGCTCGGTAAGGCCGAATGCGCCTATCAATTCTCCTGTTGCGAGTTTAGGAAGGTATTTTCTTTTCTGTTCTTCGGTACCATATTTATAAATAGGGTACATCACCAGGGACGACTGGACTGAAGCTGCCGAACGGATGCTTGAATCGCCGCGTTCGAGCTCCTGCATGATGAGCCCGTAAGCGATCTGGTCCAGGCCGGCACCGCCGTATTCTACAGGGATATATGGCCCGAAAGCGCCGATCTCACCGAGTTCCCTGGTAAGATGGCGGGGAAATTCATGTTTCTGGTTGGCCTCATCGATGATCGGAATGACGGCACGGTTCACCCAGTCCCTTACCGAGCCGCGTATCAGCTTATGTTCATCGGTTAAAAGTTCATCCACCCAATAATAATC
>JBAXBP010000339.1:0-2292 GCA_037141915.1 Bacteroidota bacterium
CGGATCGTATACTTCAGCCACACCGTTTACAGTAACAGTAAACTACAACTAAAAGAATTTAACCCCTTCCCCATGAGGGCGAAAGTGGGGCTGATCTCGAAAACCCTGCTGACTCATTGTCGGCAGGGTTTTTCAGTTTATAGGGATGGGATTGCTTCGTGTTATTAGTTGAATTGTTTTGCCAGGCCGCTTTCAGCCTGATTCTGTATGCAACGGACAGAGAAACCGTCAATCTTGACGGCAACAAATCTGCTTACATCCACAACCTGATGATAAACAGATCGTTCCCATGCAAATGACGTGTCATATTGTGTTGACGACCAGAAATATCCATTGCATTTAATTTCACCAAAACCCTGGAACCTGTCCATATAACCGGCACCACGGGCTGTATAACCACTGCTGTTTGTAGCCCCGGTGTTAGGATCACACCAATGGGCAAGTCCCGTTTCCTTTAACTTTCCACCTGCAACGGATCCACCCCCGAGATAATCGGTTAATACTCTCCATTCTGAGTCGGACGGAATATGCCATCCGTCAGGACATATCCCCCGGGCCCCTTCAGTTGTTACAAACTGCATTACTTCATCCCATTGGTAGAGTCCGCCATAGAGTGTGCAATAACCTTCACTGTTATTATAACAGTATTTTTCAATAACACCGCTATTGGTCTGATCAAGTCCGAATGCTATCAGTCTGCCAATGTTCAAATTTTTATTCATCCAGCACTGTGTTCCTAATAAAACTGTACCATATGATTCGCCTCCATACTGAATGGTATTTCCACAATTCTTAGTTGAAAATTGCTTTATTTCGGTACTATAGGCTGTTCCTTTCTCGTTTGTGGCATATGCGGATACATAATAGGTTGTTCCCATGATTAATCCGCTGATGTTGCTTGTGAATGTGCCGGTTCCGGTTCCGTCTGTTGTATGAGATATTGAATTCTGAAGGGTTGGATGAGCAGTAGTGTCCCAGCATACACCCCTGGCAATAACTGTTCCGCTGCCATCTGAGGTTACTATACCCCCGCAAACGGCAGAAAAGAGCCTGATATCCTCAACGTCAGAAAGTGCAACCGAGGGGACGAACATTGGTGATGCCCTGAAGGTTTTAATGATTCCATAAGCTGTTCCCTGAGCGTTTGTAGCGTAAGACATCACATAATAAGTTTCTCCATCCTTAAGCGGTGTTAATACACCACTGAAGCTCCCTGTTCCAGACCCGTTGATTGTCTTCCCAAGGCAGGTGTCAATTGAAAAATTGACAGTTTCACTCCAGCAAACTCCCCTGGCAGTTACTTTCATCCCTCCATCGTTAAGCACTACTCCTCCTGAGACGGCAGAAGTATGGGTGATATCCAGTACGTCAAGGGTAATCACGTAGGGTTTGCCCGGTTTCAGGGTGGTGAATTCAACCTGGGTTCCATACAAGGTGTCTGCCTGATAGATGATATAAGGTCTGACATTGAATTTAGTACCGGAACTCAGATTGTCAATACTGCTTGTAAATGATCCTGGCTGCGACATCTGTCCAAGAGAGGAATGTGCATCCTTCAGTGTCGGATTAGTTTGAACACTCCAGCAATGACCATGCTGGTTTATTATTTTACCGCCAGGGAAACTTATCCCTGAAGTAAGGGACACATGAATATAAGATACCGAGTCAATCGAGGTTTTAAGGAATTGAACGTTGATTGAATCGGCCGTGAGATCATTAGTCTTCCGACATGAGAAAATTATTAATCCGAAAACGATAACAGCCAGGAAACTAAATAATTTCATTGTACACTCCTGTTTTGCCGGATATCAGCCAGGTCTGCGATTCTAAAATCTACAAGGTCAGCTGAATTATCATCCCTTCTATCTTGCCTGGATTCAAATTTAAGCATAAACCTGAGAATTTCATAATTCAGGCACTTTTTACTATAACTGACTTCAACACGGGGTATTTTTGGGCCAGGCCCGGCATCCGTTTACGAATTAGCTGTTCACAAAACCACCCTAAAACTCTACACATACAAATTACCGCTTGATCCGGGGTATGCGATCACTATATCTTTGCTTCATCAAACAAACAAAAACAACAAACCTTAAAGAACAAACACCATGAAAGCACAGATCAGAATCACCGCCCTCGCAATCTTACTCATCGGAATGTCCATCAGTACATTTGCTCAGGTTTCAGCAACTGCAACCGCATCAGCTACCATTGTAACCCCGATCGCAATCGCCAAGACAGTTGACATGAACTTTGGAAACGTTGCCGTTAGTGCAACTGCCGGTACCGTCG
>JBAXBP010000340.1:0-2239 GCA_037141915.1 Bacteroidota bacterium
GCTGGTACGGATTGAGAAAAATGAAAAGAAACAGGAACATGTAAGTAATATGGCTATTACGGAAGTGAATTCATCGATCAGGCTTGATTCGGCCTGGTTGGAAACATGAAATGAAGTGATTACAAAAAGGCAAAACCCCAGCAGGTTAGCCGAGGTATTTAATATATGCTGGGAAGTATTATTTGCCATATTTAAGTAAGCAAAGAGAATGTTTGAATGAGAACCGAAGATCTCTAAAAGTAAAAATCCAGCCTTAACCGGATTTTAAAAGTCAGAATTATAGTATCTATAATCCTGACTCAGTATATGTTTGGTTTATCAATCAGGTATAAATTCACATCTCCTGAACTGATATATTATTTATTATAAATAAATCTACCAGCTTCCTCCTGCACCTCCGCCACCAAAACTTCCACCTCCGAATCCTCCGAATCCGCCTCCGCCTCCTCCGCCACTGCCTCCTCCAAAGCCACCACCTCCTCCTCCCATCATCCATGGGAATAAAAGAGCGCCGCCGGCACCTGTGCGGTTGATAGTATGATGGTTATTGTTGTTGCGTGATATTAGTAATATGATTACAACAATTATAATGAGTATGAAAACAATGGATTTCCCTCCTTTCTTTGATTTGCCATAAGCATCGGCCTTATATTCGCCTTTTACCAATGACATAAGTACATCCGTAGCTGCATTAATTCCAGCGGCATAATCATTATGCTTGAAATTGGGAATCATCTCATTGTTTACGATGTCGAAAGCTGTAGCGTCAGGTACAAATTTTTCAACTCCATAGCCTGTTGAAATAAATGCTTCACCGTTTTCCGAAGCGCTCTTAGGTTTGATTAGTATAACAAACCCGTTATCATATTTGCTGCCTCCGACACCCCATTTCTCGCCAAGCTGATTTGCGAAATCTGCTTTCTCCATTCCGCCAAGGCTAGGAACTATTACCACCGCAATCTGTACGCTGGTAGAATCACTAAAAGCTACCAGTTTCGATTCCAGGCTTTGTAACTCGGCTGCACTTAATATATGAGCCATATCATTAACCAGGCGGGGAGGATCCGGCCTTTCAGGAATGCTGTTTTGTGCAAAACTGAATCGGGTCAGTAAAAGAACTATAACAAACAGCAGTGAAGTTTTCATGGGTTGTCCGGATATTGTTTCTGTAAGGAAAGTGATCGAAATAGTAATTTGTTTGTGTTAGCAAGAATCAATTGAATGAAATTTCATCCGAAAGTTCATTTACATCATCTGACTGATGAGGGAAATAGGTTTTAAGTTGCTTTCCTGTTTCGGTAATGGCTTCAATAAGCCCTTCTGTAAAGCGATCTTCCCTAAAATGATCGAGCATACGGTTTCGTAAACCATCCCAGAATCCTTCAGTTACTACTGTATGAATAGCTTCATCGCCAATAACTGCAAATTTACGGTTTTTAACGGCCAGGTAAATAAGTACTCCATTCCGGCTGGCTGTTTTTTCCATTCCGAGCTGATTGAATACAGCCAGGGCCCGGTCCAGGACATCATCTTTGCACGTATTTTCAATATGAACGCGTATTTCGCCTGAAGTATCCAGTTCGGCGTTCATAATAGCCTGCCGTATATCCTCCTGTTGTTTTTGAGTGAAAAAATTTCTTGCGCTGGGCATTTCTATGATTTGTTTATTGCGTTTTGATGATTTTCTCAGAGTATCTGAAACAATAAAAAGAAGTCAAACATAAAAAAACAGAGTCTTTAATTTCTTAATCAAGCATTATGCTCTAAATCCTGTTTCTTTACATTCAACTTCTTGCTTTGATCCATCCATTGATTAATAAAATAGTTGGATATAAATTCGACCGTTAACCCTAGAATTCCACTTTCGGCGCATCTTTGGCACCGGCCTCAGCTTCGAAGTATGGTTTTTTACTAAATCCGAACATTCCGGCGAAGATGTTTGTAGGGAATCTCCTGAGCTGTGTATTGTAGATATTCACAGTTTCGTTGAACCTGCGGCGCGAATCCTTGATGCGGTTTTCTGTGCCTTCGAGTTGGGCCATAAGGGTCTTGAAGTTTTCGTTCGCTTTAAGGTCAGGATATTTCTCAACCGTTACAAGGAGCCTGCTTAAAGCAGAGCCGAGCTCGGCCTGGCTTTTCTGGAATTGAGCCAGAGTGTTGGCATCCAGTTTTGTGGCATCCAGGTTAATAGTTGGCTTAGTAGCACTGGCACGTTGTTCAACAACCTTGATCAATGTTT
>JBAXBP010000341.1:0-2238 GCA_037141915.1 Bacteroidota bacterium
GTATCAGTTTCTTCCCCGCCGGTCTTTGATGTGGCATCCAGGCCAATCTTGCTTCCAAAGCCGTACCTCCGGCTTGAATGGTCAAGGATATCCACAGGCCCCTGAATGAAATGTATATCTTCCACCGGGTGTGTATTCTTACTGATGATCCGGGCCAGTTGCATATAATCTGTTAGAACGGTCCCTGCATCGAACACGCCCATGATCTTGTTGAACATCATCTGCCCTGCTCCCCATAAGGAACTCATGACTTTGATGGCCTGCCCGGGATAATGCTTGTGGATGGATGCCAGTACAATATTATGGAACACCCCTTCGGGAGGCATATGCATATCGTCAAGTTCGGGAACAACAGAAAGTTTAATGGGGGTCAGGAACAACCTTTCCGTAGCTTTGCCAATCCAGGCATCTTCCTGGGGAGGTATTCCCACGATGGTAGCAGGGTAAACCGCATCCTTCCTGTGAGTAATGCATGTCACATGAAAACGGGGAAACATCCCTTCAAGGGAATAAAACCCTGTATGATCCCCAAAAGGGCCTTCGGTGATAAGTTCTTCCTGCGGATCGATATATCCCTCTATAATGAAGTCAGCATCGGCAGGCACTTCAAGATCATTGGTGAGGCATCTCACAAGTTCAACTTTCTTCTTTCTCAGGAAGCCTGCAAACAGGTATTCATCCAGGTTCTCGGGTAAGGGTGCCGTGGCAGCATAGGTATAAACAGGGTCGCCCCCCAGGCTCACCGATACAGGCATTCTCGTTCCTGCTTTTTTATACAGCTCATAATGGTAAGCGGAACCTTTGTGCATATGCCAGTGCATACCGGTAAGCGCAGGGCCGAAAACCTGCATCCTGTACATCCCCAGGTTCCTGGTTTTATTTTCGGGGTTCCTCGTATGAACGCAGGGAAGGGTAATAAAAGGCCCTCCATCGTGGGGCCAGCAGGTCAATACAGGCAATAAACCAAGATCGGGAGGGTCCATGACCACCTCCTGGCAGGAGCCGCGCCCCGAGATGGTTTTCGGCAACCAGGATGCCACATCCTGCAACGCAGGAAGAAGGCGGAGCTTATCAAGAAAATGATCCTTGGGCCCCATGAGGCTCTTCACCATACCTTCAATCGTCCGGCCGGCTTCATCAAGGTCGCTGAGGCTCAGGGCCAGGTTGATCCTTGCATCACCCGCAAAAGCCAGGATGAGTAAAGGAAAACTTGTTCCATTATTCTCAAAAAGCAAGGCTTTGCCATTATTTTTGACAAACCTGTCTGCGATCTCGGTAATTTCAAGGCGCGGTGAAACAAATTCCTTCACCCGGATGAGCTCACCCCGTGATTCAAGGAGCTGGATAAAGTGGTGAAGTGACTTGTACGGCATTTTCGTGACTCGTGACCCGTAATCCGGTTCACGGATCACGGTTTATGGTTAATTGAATGCTTTTTCCCCGAATTTGGTGGGGCTTTTTTTATCGTTATATTTTGAAGGGCACTTCAGAAGAAGTGATTTGGCCATGAAAATGTCGCCCTGCATAGCACCCACAATGACAACCTTCTCAGATTTCTCAAAATCCTGTGGCTTGGCATTGTTATAGACAACCTGCTTAACTATCCCCTTGGCATCGATGATGTAAAAACTGAAGCGGTTGGCATCCTTCCTTGCATCATACTCCAAAGGTTTTGTCCTGTCAAGTTTCCCTATAATATGCAATTCCCTGCCCGGCGATTTCGCAGCTTCGCTGAAATCAGAATAGGTGCTTGAATCACTGATGGTAGTGATCACAACGGCAATGGCGATCACCAGTATAAGTATTATAATAATATGGATGGTCTTCATTGTTGTTTATGGCTTTCTTTTTCTTTTATTTCCTTTTCGAGCCTGCCTATCTTTTTGTCGATGAAGAACAGGTAAACAAATATCCCCACAAGTATAATCGCCAGGACTGTAACAACCACAAATATTTTTCCGTAAGTTTCCATAATATACTATGTACGAAGTACGATTTACGATGTACGAATTATTGGTTAATGATTAATTTTCCTCAATAATATGCCTGAGTTTCGAGACCCTGATGCGTACTTGTAGTATCCAGGTCCCGAGCAATATCCATCCTATCATGGCAGGATAAAAAACTGTGCGCATTGAACGATCGAGATGCATGGGCATAACCGGGATTGAATTATTGCCTGTTGCAGGATGAAGGCTGTCGCCGGCCAGTCTTGGAAGTATCATAACAAATATGATC
>JBAXBP010000342.1:0-2211 GCA_037141915.1 Bacteroidota bacterium
CTCCATGCCCTTGAAGGCGAGCTGGGCCTCGGCGGGGAAGTCGCTCTCTTCCAGATATCGGGAATCTTGACCTGCCACAGCAATTCTCCGAAATAACAAGGGTAAAGGATACTGTTTACACTTTCATTTGCAGTCAGGCTACCACGATGATAACACGCCTGAGTTTCATCACCTGTAAAAATTCATCCGTTCCTTCCTCGGCGCTGTATGATCCGCCCCCTTACAGTTATGACTCAGCGGGCATTTACAATGTACGTCTTATCGTGAACGAAGGGCAACCCGACCAGCAGAATGTTTGCAAACATATTGTCGTTGTTGACAAACCGCCGGTGCACCTTGGGCCCGACCGTATCCTTTGCCCGGGTATCAGCGCATTCCTGGATGCAGGTGCCAACTGTGATACCGTTCTCTGGTCTACAGGAGATACAACCCGCAGAATCAAAGTTACCCAACCGGGGACATACTGGGTGAATGTGAGCAAATTTGGTTGCTGGGGCGGAGACACCGTAACTGTCGGGCTTTACCCGCTGATTCCAACAAAGCTGAAACCAGATACTACTCTCTGCCAGGGGCAGAAATACCTGCTGAATCCCGGGAAGAATTACAAATCGCTGCTCTGGAATAATGGTGACACGACTTCAACTATGCTTATCAATACGGGTGGAACCTATTGGGTTCATACTGTTGATACCAACAACTGCCCCGGCGCAGACACGGTTACAATCACCATGAAACCTGCCATCAATGTGAACCTTGTGCATGACACTGCAGTGTGTACGAAAAATGCAGTAATTCTGAATGCTTCGGTCCCCGGGGCTACTTACCTCTGGCAGGATGGCTCGACGGAATCTTTCTACAGTGTTACTGATCCGGGGGTTTATTGGGTAAGAGTAAGCAGGGACGGCTGTGCCGTAGTGGATACATCCCTGGTTCATGATTGCAACAATGATATTTATTTCCCGAATGCATTCAGTCCCAATGGCGATGGCCTTAATGATTACTTTCGGCCTATCGGGCCTGCGCTTTCAAAATTCACGCTTACTGTTTTTGACCGCTGGGGCCAGCAGATCTTTACGACCAATGACTCTGAGAGGGGATGGGACGGAACCTATAAGGGGGTCATTTGTCCTGCCGGCAATTATTCATTTATCGCGACTTACGAATTAGCTTTTTCACCCGGCGTAAGCGGGAAAAAGGGCGGAACGGTGATCCTGGTAAGGTAGAAAATTCCTGTAAAACTGCAGGGGTGGATTATGATCCCGGCTTTTTCTCCACTCTCAGTTTGAGTTCACTGATGGCCTTTATTGGGGAATCAACGATGATCATATTGACGACCCATTCAGGAATGCTTCCGGCAGGATCAACATGGCCTTCAAGTACCACATGAGCCTTGTCATTGCCGGCAGGTGTCACAGTCCAGGTTTGCCTGTAATCCTTGATACGGATCATGTCCTCACGCTCGGGAACCAGCCCCGGCATAGGGCCTGCTGTCAATTTTCTGACACCGCTTACCGGGTCTATTGTAACTGTAACATCCACACAGAGGTCCCGATCGGTTACAGGCCATGGCAGGTCGTACACAAGGTAGTACTGGGCCCTCTTGTTCTTCTCGTAAAGTATTACCGTCATCCCGGTAAGGTTCTTGTCCCACCAGTCAGTGTTATTAATGTCTTCGATAATGGCAAATACCTTTTCGGCAGGTGCTTTCATTTCAGTAACACCCTTGTATGATTTCAGGGATTCCCCGGCCTCCATGCTGGTATATAATTTTATCCCTTCCTTTTCTTTGATGAAAGTCCATGACTGGGCTACAGTTGCAGATGAAATCACCAGGGATAACATAAAAACTAAAAAGAAACGGTAGTAATGAACTCTCATACTGCTTTTTTCGACAAAGTCCAAAGTTAAAAAAAACGCCGGTATGCAAAATCATTTTTCTCAGGGGGTCTTCAGGCACAGCCATATGCATACTTAATGATAGTCAAATATGTCATTAAGTACATGTTCAACATATTGATAATTAGTCTAATGTGAATTATTTTCTTGTTTGTATAACCTATAATTGTATTTTTGCCCCCCTGATATTATGTCAGAAAACAGAATATAAGCTTACCTAATTGTAACCTGGTTTATTATTTATGCGATTCAGAATAATTGTTCTTGCCAAGCAGGTGCCCGATACAAGGAATGTTGGCAAGGATGCCATGAAAG
>JBAXBP010000343.1:0-2171 GCA_037141915.1 Bacteroidota bacterium
TGGATGCAACCTTTTTTACAGCTTCGTTCAACCCGGCAGACTCTGTTGTTCCTTCAGGGACAAGCGCTTCGAAAAAAATGGAATACTGGTATTATTTCGGAGGCCAGAAGTTCGGCCCCCTGTTAACTATCAGTCCTATTGATTACCTTATGATTGACCTCTCCTATAAGATCAATGCAACAGCAGCCTGGCATGCCAGTATGTGGGGCATGAATCTTGCTATGAACGAAGTAAGCCTTGGCATACGCTACCGCGTTATGCTCTTTGCTTTCCAGTATAATTGGGGCAAGGTGGAATACACCTATAACCAGGAACCCAACCCAAAAGAAAAAGTTTCTGTCGACACCTTCCGGGTCCTCATTGGTTTTAAATTCTAGTTTTTCATTCAATTCTGATGAACCCGGCCTTTTTTCCTGAAATAGAACGTAAACCACTTGCAGATATAAAGACGTTCCAGGAAAAAATCCTGAAAGACCTCTTGTCGTACCTTGGGGCCAACTCTTTATACTACAGTCGACTTTTCAGGGAGCATTCCATTGATACTTCTCAGATCCTCCGCCTTGAAGATCTCTTAAATATACCAGTAACAGACAAAGCACAGCTGCAGCAGTTCAATAATGACTTTATCTGTGTTCCCGGGAACCGTATCGTTGACTATATCACAACCTCCGGAACCATGGGAGATCCCGTTACCATGGCAATGACCGACCGTGACCTGGAACGTCTTGCTTATAACGAGGCTCTTTCATTTACCTGTGCCGACGGCTCGGTGGATGATATATACCAGCTGATGACAACCATGGATCGCAGGTTTATGGCTGGAATGGCTTATTTCCTGGGCATCAGGAAACTGGGTGCCTCAATTATCAGGGTTGGGAACGGAATTCCCGAGCTGCAGTGGGATACTATCATGCGTTTCAAACCGAATGCCATCATCTGTGTTCCTTCCTTTATACTGAAGATCATTGAATATGCAGAACAAAATGGCATAGACTACCGTTCTTCGGGCATCACCAAAGCCGTTTGCATCGGGGAACCACTGCGAAGCCCTGATATGAAGCCTAATGCCCTGGCTAAGAGGATACTTGAAAAATGGCAGATTAAACTATATTCTACTTATGCCTCCACTGAAATGGCTACTACGTTTGCAGAATGCGGGGTAGGGACAGGCGGCCACCATCATCCTGAACTCATCATCACTGAGTTCCTTGACGATAATAACAAACCTGTACATGAAGGGGAAGCCGGCGAACTGACAATTTCCACACTGGGAGTTGAAGGCATGCCCCTGCTGAGATTTAAAACAGGCGACGTTTGCTGCCATTACACAGAACCCTGCTCCTGCGGTAGGACAACCATCAGGCTTGGGCCTATCCTTGGCCGTAAAAAGCAAATGATCAAGTTCAAGGGAACTACCTTTTATCCCCCCGCCTTGTTTGATATTCTTGACGATATACCGTATATCCGTAATTATTATATCGAGGTTTGCACCAACGATATAGGCACCGATGAAATTATCATCAATGCCGGGTCGGAAAATGAAAACCCGGAACTTGAAAAGGATGTGAAGGATCACTTCAGGGCCAGGTTAAGGGTTGCTCCCCAGGTAAGGTTCATGAAACCTGAAGAGATCATGAAAATCCAGTTACCCGAAGGGAATCGCAAGCCCATAAAGTTTTTCGATAAGCGAAACAATCCCGGGCCTTTCTGATGTATTTCGGGCTGACAGTCCCTTCCTTTTGTTTCGCATTCATTATTACCTCATTTGTCAAATTTATTTTTGGAAAACTCAAATTCCTGTTATAGATTTGCTATGTAATTTCACATGAGGAACCTTAAAACTATTTTTCTATGAAAAAAATTGGAATCTTTTTTTTATTGAGCTTCTTTGTCTTCGCAGGAAGCAGTGTGTTCTCCCAGAAACTGAAGTCGGGCAGCCTGTCGGTGCTGAAAGGTCAGAAAGTGATCAATCTTCAGTTTGATTATGCAAAAATGAAAGTTGGAAAATTTGACAATGAAGAGGAATACATTACCAAAGGTATTGCCGACAGGAACAGTAAGAAAGAAGGCAGCGGTGACCCCTGGGCATTGAAATGGAGGAGTGACAAGACGGAGCGTTTCCCGCCGGCCTTTGCCGATGCATTTAATAACAAAGCCGATGATTGCGGACT
>JBAXBP010000344.1:0-2149 GCA_037141915.1 Bacteroidota bacterium
ATCGCCACCAGGGTGTATTCCTCGCCAAAGGGTTCCCCAAGCTGGTTTACAATTGCCAGGCGGTCTACATCAGGGTCAACTACAAAACCCACATGGGCTTTATTTTTTACAACCACCTCACAGATATCGTTGATGTTCTCAGGCAGAGGTTCAGGATTATGGGGAAAGTCACCGTTAGTCTCGCAATAGAGGTTGATGACTTTGTTAACACCGAGGGCTGCCAGCAGTGGAGGGACGGCAATGCCACCTGTGCTGTTCACTGCATCAATAACAACAGTAAGCCTTGCATTACGTATGGCTTCGACATCAACAAGCTCTAGTTCAAGTATCTTTTCAATATGTTTCTCGATGCAGGAATCGTCGGTAGTATGGATCCCAAGGTTCTGGACCTCAACGTATTTAAGGTCCTTATTCTGCGCAAGTTCAAGGAGACGCTCCCCGTCTGCTGCCGAAAGGAATTCGCCTTTGGAGTTCAGAAGTTTCAGTGCATTCCATTGTTTCGGATTATGGCTGGCTGTTATGATGATCCCTCCGTCGGCATTGTGGAAACCTACCGCCAGTTCGGCTGTTGGAGTCGTGGTAAGCCCGATATCAATTACATCAATTCCACAACTCATCAAAGCGCCGCATACCAGGTGATTTACCATTTCGCCCGATATCCTGGCATCGCGGCCAAGTATCAGCAATGCATTCTCTTTTCCGGTATCTTCCTTGATCCACTGGGCAAATGCCGTGGTAAATTTAAGAACATCGGCAGGCGTCAGTCCCTGTCCTTCCTTACCTCCTATTGTCCCTCTTATTCCACTGATTGAAGTGATTAATGGCATGCGTTTTTTTAACAAATGTAACGTTTTTTTTATGCTCCATGACTCTCGGTTGAAAAAAACAGGGAACAAGTCAGCCTCTCAGGGTTTCGCATGCCTAAATTTATTACCTTTGCAGTGAATATTATTTTTACGATTTCTCAGGCTAACTACATGGAAGATCCTTTTGAATCCCAGTTCGATCCTGAACTTATTGCCCTGGTAAGGCATTACGAGGATATGATCAACCATAAGGAGCATCATTTTTTCGATGTCTTTGAGTATGAGGAGATCATAGATTATTACCTGTATCTCAGCGATCTTCCCTCAGCTTTGCAGTGCCTGAAAAAAGCCTTGCGCCAGCACCAGAACAACCCCCTGATCCAACTTAAGCAGGTTCAGTATTACATTCATACCAAAAAGGATCATGAAGCGATTAACCTGCTTGATGATCTTGACAAATGCGAAATGACCGATTCGGATTTCCAGATACAGAAAGGAAATCTTTACAGCCAGCTGGAACGTTCCGAAAAAGCCATCCAATCATTTAAACTTGCCCTGGAAGGCGGCGACGAGCAGGATGATATTTATGTAAGCCTGGCATTTGAATATGAGAATCTTGGAAAATACAACCAGTCGATTAAATACCTCACTGAGGCAATCAGGATAAATCCCGAAAACGAAGCAGCATTGTTCGAGATCTCCTTTTGTTTTGAGATAACCAGACAATCGGAGAAATGTATTGAATATTTCAGGATCTTCCTCGATGACCACCCCTACTCGAAAGTTGCATGGTTCAATCTGGGTGTGGCTTACGGGAATACGGAAGAATTTGACAAATCGGTCGAAGCCTATGATTTTGCCATTGCCATTGATGAGTCATTTTCTTCGGCTTATTTCAACAAAGCCAATTGCTTTGCCAATGCCGGCTTATATGAGAAAGCCATCCAGACCTATCTCGAAACACTGTTTTATGAGGACCCTGAGCCGCTAACTTATTATTATATAGGCGAATGTTACGAAAAACTCTGCAAATTCGATTATGCGATCGACTATTACAAAAAGGCCATCACGCTCGACAGTGATTTTGCAGATGCCTGGATGGGAATTGGGATAGCCTATGACGAACTTGGGAAACCTCAGACCGCTCTCTCCTATATCAGGAAAGCAATTAAACTATCTCCTGCTGTCCCCGAATACTGGTCTATGCTCGGCGATATGTACATCAAGCTGAACCGGTTTGAGGACGGTGTCCCTGCCTACAGGAAAGCTATCGAGATGAATCCCGATGATCCTGATATTTGGCTTGACCTGTCTGTTGCTTTTGCCGATGCCCGCCGCTACCA
>JBAXBP010000345.1:0-2139 GCA_037141915.1 Bacteroidota bacterium
ATCCTACTCGGGCATAACCACCCCTCAGGGAATATCCAGCCCAGTGAAGCCGATACTAAACTGACCAAAAAGCTCAGGGATTGCGGCCTCATGCTTGACGTGGATGTCCTGGATCATATCATCATCGGGGATGACAGGTATTATTCATTTGCAGATGATGGTAAAATGTAAATCACTCACGGCGTGCCAGATGCCACAACAAATCCCAAGGGCATGGGTTTTTTAATGATTGTTCAATTCTATATTCATCATCTTTCCCTAAATTTGAAAAAAAGTATCAAGTTCGAATAATGACTAAGACAGAACAACACAATATAGAATTCAAATCATCATGGCATGATGATTACCTGAAATGGGTTTGCGGTTTTGCCAATGCGCAGGGTGGTGTTATTTTTATCGGTAAAGATGATAACGGAGTTGTAGTTGGCGTTGATGGTTATAAAAAGTTGATGGATGACATTCCAAATAAGATTAGAAATTTTATGGGAATTACCGTGGAAGTGAACCTACACGAAGAAGCCGGAAAGCATTTTATCGAAATCATGACACCACCTTACTCAGTTCCAATTTCATTAAGAGGCAGGTATTATTACAGAAGTGGAAGTACAAAGCAGGAATTATCTGGCGCTTCTCTGAACGAGTTCCTATTGAGAAAATCAGGTAAAACATGGGATGACGTTATTGAACCAAGAGCAAATATTTCAGACATTAGCGAAAAAACTGTTTCCATATTTTTAAGAGCTTCAGAAAATGCCGGGCGTATACCCGATATTGAGGGTTTGACCATTCCTGAGTTATTTGAAAAATTAAGGCTTATCGAAAATGGGCAATTAAAGCGAGCTGCAATTATTCTATTTGGGAAAGATCCCGCTAAGTTTTATCCCAACACTTTTGTGAAAATTGGTCGCTTTGGGAAAGATGACGCCGATTTAACATTTCAGGAAACAGAAGAAGGAAATTTGATTGTGTTACTTCAATCGGTATTAACACAACTCAACCATAAGTTTCTTACTCGTCAGATAGAATTTGAGGGTATGCACCGCATTGAAAAGGGGGAATATCCAGTTCCTGCAATCCGGGAAATGTTGTTGAATGCCTTGGTACATCGAAATTATATGGGTGCACCCATTCAAATACGTGTGTATGAGAAAAAAATTAATTTCTGGAATGAAGGAACACTACCGGAGGGGTTGACATTGGAAGCCTTAAAGGGATTTCATACTTCACGACCAAGAAATGTGTTAATTGCCGATGTGTGTTTTAAAGGAGGATTTATTGATTCCTGGGGACGTGGAACTTTAAAAATTTATGATGTATGCAGGCAAGCCGAATTGCCCGAACCTGAAATTAAGGAGTTTCAGGGAGGTTTTTTAGTAACTCTTTTCAAAGACAATTTAACTGAAGAACAATTAACGAAGTTAGGACTCAATGACAGGCAGTTGAAAGCGGTTAATTTTGTTAAAAAGAATGGAAGAATCTCAAATACAGACTTTCAGAAACTTTGTAATATTTCTAAACCAACTGCCACAAGAGACCTTGCAGAATTGGTTGAAAAATATAGGCTATTTGATAAACTCGGACAAACTGGCGCAGGAACAAGGTATGTGTTAAAAAGAACAATGGGCTCATAATGGGATCAAACGGCTCATGAAGGGCTTATAAAGGGCTCAGTAAATACCTTTTCCAGCAATAAATCCAGGTTTCAGTCAAAAGAAATCACTTCGCTTTGCTCTGTTCGGACAGCTTTTTAGAAGTAAGTAAAAAGCAAGCAAAAATCCGACGCACTTTTATTAAACTCGAAATTCCTGCGAAGTTACCTGCGAAAAATTCGCTTTCGTAAAGCTTAAAACTGTAAAGGGCGACCTCCTTTGGGAATAGTCGCTCTTCGAGTGTTTTCAGATTGGTTCAATCTGACCTACACCCCTGACATTATTTATTTTTCTCGGTATTACCCTGGGCAAAAATTTCATTTTAACCAGGTGGGCCAGAAACCTAAATAAGACTCCAGGGCAGGAGCATCCTTTATGAATAACTCACAAATCTATGCAGCCATCACCGAAAAGATCATTGCTAACCTCGAAACAGCCGGAAGCTGGATGAAACTCTGGCAGGTTCCATCCCCTGTTAGCATGAACGGCC
>JBAXBP010000346.1:0-2136 GCA_037141915.1 Bacteroidota bacterium
TATTGTTTACCTCCCTGAATACTTTATTTGACTGTATGCTGATGTGGTTTTCCTTATCCTCGTCCTTCACGTAGATGCGGTCATTATTGAAAATGATCAGGTAAGCGAAAGGATAAGTATATTCCCACCTGAGGAGCCTGTTTTTTTTCAGGTAAAAAATCCCTTTCGATACGATCTGTTCCTTGATTACACTGAGCTCCTTGGTCTGAATAAACCCGGATTCAAGGGAAACTGTCGATTTTGCAGCTTCGGCGATGCTTTTTTTTACCATTTCCGCGTCAGCGGAAGAGAGTGCTTTGACCTGACCCGAAGAGGGGAATGTGAGACAAGTGCAAAATGCAAAAAAACAAAACAGTCCGATCTTATTCATAGGCCGGCAGGTTTATGAGTTCATCAAGAGGGACAAATGCAAAGCCTCTTGCCTGCAATGATACGATTAATTTTTCAAGAATCCCTGCTGTCAGCAAACAGCTGTCATGAAACAGCAGGATGTCACCGGGGGTCACTTTCTTCAAGGCTTTTCCAAGCAGTGCTTCTGAGGATGAGGCCGTTGTATCGAAGGAACGGAACCTCCACGTTACGACCGTCATTCCTGTTTTCTTCACTGCCTTAGCCACCATAGGGTTGATCACTCCAAACGGAGGCCTGAAATACCGGATCGTTTTTCCAGTGACCGCTTTGATCTCTGAACCTGTTTTTTCGATTTCTGATGCCATCTTACCAGAACTCATGAGATCCCAGAGGTTGGTATGTGAATATGAATGGTTCCCGATGATATGACCTTCTTCATAAATCCGTTTTACCAGGGCTTCATTCCCGTTGATTTTTTTACCAATAAGAAAAAATCCTGCCCTGACTTTATGCTTTTTCAGTACATCCAGTATTCCCGGGCTTAAAGCCGCATCCGGGCCGTCGTCGAAGCTGAGTGAAATGGATTTGACTTTTCTGCTGCCCCCCGAGATTACCATCGGATAATGAAAACCCGAAGAAGGGAAGAAGGCCATTGTGACGGAGATGCCAAGGTAGGCAAGGACCAGGCCGGTATAGAAGGCCCAGGCTTCATCAAAGTACCAGGGAATGCAATCAGTGCATGCAAACACGCGGATTATTGTAAAAACCGAAAGCAGCAGGATCACTGCAGCTGAAAGATTTCTGAAGTTCAGTATCTTCACGGTTTACGGATCAGTATGAAGGAATGGTTCAGGCCGAGGTAATGGTTGTATATGAGGATGGTTTTGACAGGCCGTTCACCGGTGCCCCTGATCACAGCCTGTTCAGGGACATACCCTGATTTCATAATCATTGAAGCCATCCACAGTCCGAAAGCAGAAGAAGTCTGGTACTCCCCGCTGAGATGTTTCCATGCAGCGATATCTGAAGTTCCAAGTGAAGCTGTAAGCTCTTTATACATGCTGTCGGATGAGTTGTCTCCGTTCATCCCGCATACTGCCAGGTCGATGTCACCGGGAAGCATCCCGGCTTCTCCGAGAAATCCTTCAAGAATGGCAGGCAAAGAGTTATTAAGGCTTTTCGGGCTGAAGGTCTGAAGTCCCGACAATACAGCATAGGTTGATGGTCCGGGAGCGGAAGAAACCAGGAAAAACGCAGACCCTTCACCTGCTATACTTCCTTTTGCAGGATTTGAAAACAAACAGGCAGTATCAGCAGGTTTTCGCCTCCAGTGGCCCAGCCTTGAAGTTATTGCAAATGAGCCATTGGTGAGTTCGTCCATTCCTCCGGCCAGAACCGTTGAAGCTCTTCCGTTTTTTATCTGGACCATTGCATCGGTAAGAGCAGATTCAAAGGACCAGCCCCTGTGAACGTAAGTGAAATTGTAATTATGGCATTTAAGAAGAAGGGCAATCTGGGCCGATACCGTATTATGTGTAGATTGTATAAACGAAGTAGGGGTGAGCAGTTCCTCCTTGTTCCTGACCAGGGTGCCCAGGAATTTTTCAGTGTCCTCAAGGCATCCAAGACCAGTCCCGGTTATAATTGCATCGGGCATACTGCATCCTGAATCCTCAAGACAAATCCTTGACGAGGCAACGCCCATCTTGATGAGCCTGCCCATCCTGCGGAGGATGTCGGGACTGATGAAATCCCTGTAATTAGGTTCAATGCAGGCAAGGCGGT
>JBAXBP010000347.1:0-2132 GCA_037141915.1 Bacteroidota bacterium
AACCTGTTGATGGACAATTACTATTTCCTTTCACTGGCATTGGGGGCAGCTTTCTTTTTCAGCCTGCAGTATATCAGCCAGTCAGGCTGGTCGGCCATGTTCAGGCGGATACCCGAAGCCCTGATGGAATATATTCCCTATGCAGCCATACTGATGCTGGTATTGTATTTCGGCTTGCACGATATCTACAACTGGTCGCATCCTGACTTAATAGCCACTGACAAACTGCTGGCGCACAAGACTCCCTATCTGAACGTGCCCTTCTTTATGATCCGGGTGGTCATCTTCTTTGCTTCGTGGATCCTACTCACCCGTTACCTTCGTAAACTTTCGCTGCAGGAAGATACATTGGGCGGAACTCTGATGTTCGAAAAACTGGAGTTCTGGTCGAAGGTATTTATTTTTGTACTTGCTCTTACTTTCTCCATGGCTTCGTTCGACTGGATCATGTCGATTGACGCGCATTGGTACAGCGCCATCTTTGCTTTCAAAAACTTTGGCGCCGCTTTCTATCACGGAACTTCGCTGGTTGGACTTATCGCTATTATCCTTTACAAAAAAGGTTACTATAAGGACATGAACGAATATCATTTACTTGATTTTTCGCGCTATATGTTCGGGCTGAGTATTATCTGGGGATACCTGTATTTCTCGCAGTTTGCCCTGATATGGTTTGGTAATATTCCTGAAGAGACGATTTATTATGCACAGCGCTGGAGTAACGGATGGATTATATTCGTTTTCCTGAATTTTGCCATCAACTGGTTCATCCCTTTTATTGTTTTGCTTCCGCAGAAACTGGATAAGAATATCAATGTGGTCTATGGAATCTGTGTATTACTCCTGGTAGGTTTATATACTGATATTTATGAGCAGGTAATGCCCGATTTCCTGAAATCACCGGCTATTGGAATCATCGAAATCGGTGTTTTCGCCGGCCTGGCAGGGGTGTTCCTCTTCGCTTTCAGCAAGGCGCTTGCAAAGGCTCCTTTAATTCCGAAGAACCATCCTTACCTGGACGAAAGCATACATCATCATATTCATTAATAATACATTGGGGTTAAATTAAAACGGTAGAGACGCGAGGCATCGCGTCTCTACCGTTTTGTGGTATTATTTCGCAGGTTCCTGTGATTCACCATTTGATTTATGGCTTTTGTGCTGCGCAATCAGAGCCCGGTAGTGCTTAATGCGAAGGCTGACTTCCTTTACAAAGTCCGAATATACGCTTTCCTCACCCAGGGTAATTTTAGCATTTACAAATTCAATAACCTTACGGTAGGATTCATCTACATCCTGGCGGACCTGATTCATTTTCAGCATGGTTTTTTCCGCATCTTCGCTATAGCGAGCGTTGGATATCGCAATAAAATTATTATTACGCACCAGCATTTCATCGAGCCATCCGGTCAGATCCAGGAGGGTGAGATCATTCATATGGTTCTTGCTTAATTCGGAATAGAGGCTGGTGAGATCGGCTGTTGCCTTATCATTCGACTTATAGGCTATATTGCCATAGTTGTCGAATATGATTTTCAGCCTGATTCCGGCCTGCTTCTTTTCAGCAAGATAATGAACCGCAGCCGCTTCCACCTGTAGTGTAAATCCGCGAATCAATTCATCGCGGCTGCGATCGGCTTCAACGAGTTGCCGGGTATAGGCACTCTTACGTACAACTTCCATGACTTTGGTTTCATCCCCAAAGTATCCGAGGTATCCGGACCAATGAGGCCCTAAACCAGTAGTATCGAACTTTAATTTTTCACTCACACCTATCACATCGCCATGAAACTGGAAATGTTCCTCATTATGAAGTCGGGCCATTTTAAACTCTTCTATGCTCATATTTCAGTTATTTTAGGATGAATACGAAATTCAATTATCAGTATATCCTTCATCATATCCGGTTAAGGGGACAACATATCAGTTGAAAACTTAATCAATAGAAATGGAAGGAGTCAGAGCCTGATCATTGGACGGATTGCGGCAATGCCTTTTGCCTTCCATCCTATAGGTTGGATATGTATTTCCACTAAGTATTGTGGGCTTTAACTCCTTCACATATATGAAACGGATTGAAACTGCCTGGCAATAGGTTGCTGCAGATACCAATAAACCCGAGGTACACCGGG
>JBAXBP010000348.1:0-2128 GCA_037141915.1 Bacteroidota bacterium
CACCTTCGATCACTATCCGCGCCGTACCAATTTCATGTGGGATCCTATTGGCATTGCAGGTGTGAGATATAACATTGAAATAGATGCCTTTGGCGCCCGCGTAGCCGGGAAATGGGCCGCTGAAGCAGGCCTCACCTGGTTTGTATCCAATACGCTCACCGACAATTTTTACGAACACCTGTTTGTTGGCGCCCAGCGTGGCCGCTGGCGCGTCAGGGCTAAACTGGGAAGCAGAACCTGCCCATGGAGCGACTGGAACTATTTCGTTTACACAGTTTAATCCAGGTCAATTAAATTGGCAGGATCACTGACAGATGAGGAGCCCCGACCGGAAAAAACTGGAAGGAGGCTCCTCATTTTGTTTTTAATTTAGGATTCAACCAAACGATAATAAAATATGTCAGTAATCCCACCCTGATAAATACACCCACCTGACTCATGAAGTCTGGATCTGATTAAAATAAGGAAATGGATTAAACACCGAAGCCTTCAGTAAAAACTCAACCTGCTCGTCTACTCCTTTTTAAAACAAAATTATTAACCTAAATCTTTTAAATGTGATGAAAACGAAAATCTTTACGCATTTAGTTCTGGGAATCCTGATGGTCGCTTTTCAGCGGATTCAGGCCCAGAACATTTTAACCGATGGTGATTTCAGTACAACATCAGCCATAGGTTCCTATTATTTCGGGTATCCGCCACCCAATGTGTGGTGTACCTGGCAAAGCTCCGATGTGATTGCCAATGCAACGGTAGTTGACGGGGTATGTAACTACCAGGTATACAGCTCAGGTTCCTATACCTCTGATGTTCAACTGGTGCAGGCAGGTTTTCCGTTGACACTGGGACATTCGTACCGACTTTCGTTCGATGTTAAAGCAGATGCAGCCCGTACTTTCGGTGTTTTCCTGGGCGAAAATGAAGGCGCATGGACTAGCATCATAGGATATGACAGGTATATACAGTATGCCACAAGCGAATGGAAAACCATCGAAATCAATTTTAGTGCTTCCTGTGTGTTTGCCTATCACAAGTTGAGCTTCGAATTAGGCACACTTAATATCAATACCTACTTTGATAACATTTCTCTCATCGATAACGGTCCTTATCCGCTTACCATCGGTATTATCGGAACCTCGCTCAGTGGCTGGGATACGGATATTGATATGGTAACATCAGACGAGGTCCATTACACCCTATCAAATTATCCTCTGACCAGCGGATTTGTAAAATTCAGGCAGGATAATTCATGGTGCGTGAACTGGGGGAATTCCACTTTCCCCAGTGGTATAGGTTACCCGTATGGTCCGGATATACCGGTCCCTGTTTATGGGAACTACGATATTTCCTTTAACAGGCTTACAGGAGAATATTCATTTACCTGTGTAAGTAATTGTCCGGCAGCTATCGGAATTCTTGGAACAGCTGTACCACCCTTCTTCGATTGGAATACGGATGTCAATATGTCCACCAATGACGGCATAATCTATACTCTGGCCAATTATGATTTCTTAGCCGGTGAAGCCAAATTCAGGCAGGATGATTCCTGGGATAAAAACTGGGGAAATTCTGCCTTCCCCGGTGGAACCGCTGTTCTGAACGGAAGTAATATACCTGTTCCGGCAGGTACCTATAATGTAACATTTAATCTCAGTACCGGAGAGTATAAGTTTGAAATTCCCGGTATCGGGATTCTGGGAACTGCCCTGAATGGCTGGAATGAAGATGTGGATTTACAAACAAGCGATGGAATAAACTACACCCTGCTGAACTATGCTTTTACCGAGGGTTATGTAAAATTCAGGCAGGATAATAACTGGAATATAAACTGGGGAAATGTGTTATTTCCAATAGGATATGGATATCCAAACGGCCCCAATATTCCGGTAATGGCCGGAACCTACGATGTTTTCTTCAACAGGCTGACAGGAGAATACAATTTTTCAGCTACCAGCTGCCCGATTGCAGGCATACAGTGTCCGGGAGATATTTATCTGGGAAGTTCGTATGAGAGCTGTGGTGCATATGCCTATTATGAACCGGTAGTGGCAGCAGCCAATTGCGGAGGCAGCGGGGTTAGCATAACTCAAACTTCAGGTTTAGCCAGCGGCAGCTTTTTCCCTGTGGG
>JBAXBP010000349.1:0-2119 GCA_037141915.1 Bacteroidota bacterium
ATCCTTTTTATGAACTCATGATGATACTTGAGCTTGAAGTAATTGACAAACAACATTTCGCTGTACTTATCGGCAAGGATTACGGGGATTTTACCATACGTATTGTTGAAACCGAATCGAATGCTATAGGTGAAAGGTTAGCCGGCAATGATATTCAGGTGCTTCCGAATCCAGCCACGGCACAGGTGATGCTGCGTGGCTTACCCCGGCATTGCGAAATAAGTCTTTACGATATCAGTGGACGGCTGTTGAGTACCTATACTGCCGAGGGCGGACAGGCTGCACTCGATGTTTCCGGCTTTCCAGGAGGAATACTTCTGGTTAAAGTATTGGATCTGACACAGGATGGCTACAGCTACAGAACTAAAATTGTTGTACAATGAAAAAAATACTCTTTCTCTGCTTCCTCTTTACCGCCCTGGTTGTTCCTGCCCAAACTGTAAAGCTGAACATCAATGCCTGTAGGGTGCTGTATAATCCTTTTTATCACAAAGCATATGTGGCTGTTGAAAGCCTTGACCCTGTGTACCCTCAGATGATTCTTCAGATCGACCCTATAAGCGGAGCGGTTGAGAAACAGATTTCGCTCCCCAACAACCCTCAAATTATCCGGCAGTCGGCTGACCAGCAATACCTGTATGTTTCGTATCAGTGGAAACCGGATATCATGAAAATAAACCTCCAGGATTTTACCATTGTAGCTACTATCGGTACTGAAGGTATGGATGTGGTAGATATGGCGGTTATGCCTGCCAATGCTAATACACTTATCGTGATCAGGGGCCATGGAGAGTATCCTGATGATATGGTGATGTATAAAAACGGGATAAAGCAAGCCCGGAAGCTGAATTTAACCTACAGCTCTTTTTCGGCCCTGTGTATTAAAAATGATGGAAGCAAGCTGTATATGCACAACAGGATTTCGACAGGATACGAAGGGCAGCTGGTGAATATTTATGACGACGGTGTAGAGGCTGTTGGTAAAATATGGGATTATATGATCACCGGATTCAGCTTTATAAAAAACAACAACAACCTCATTTATAATGAATCGGGAAAGGTTCTTGAAGTATTTAACGATAGCATCCCAAAAATCATAGGTCGTATGCCTACAGGCAGGATATCGGATTATGGCAGAGCAGGCTATGAGTATTCACCCATTCACCAATGTTATGTGTTCGGGCATACTTACGACTACAAAGGGTATATCAGTTTCTTTCATGGAAAGCACTATAACTATCAGGGATCGTATCTCTTAAGTGGTCAGTTGGAAATTATTTATGATATGGCTATAGTTGACCAGAATCATTTTATCCTGGTAGGGCTGAAATATTCGGGTGAGAATAAATGCCTGCTCCTGTATGCCGCTGAATCGAAAAACAAAGTGTTTCTCCAATCCAGGCCTGCTGAGGCAGAACAAAATTCTAAGCAAGGTCATCGCTGGGGAGTTTCAAGCGGAAAGGATAGAGGATTATAAATAGGAGGGGCTATTTCTGATTTTTAAATTTCCGCATCTTATTCCTGTGCTGGAATTCATCTGCTGACACCTTAAGGAATATGTTGTAAATCCGCTATTGCAGAAAAAAAATCCCCGCATAAAGCAGGGATTTTTCTTAATGCTGAGCAAGTAAACTATTTAGTGATAATTAACTGCCGGGTGATCTGTGCTTTATTGTTTTCGAGTATCAGCACGTAAGTGCCGGCTGACAGGTTGCGGAGATCGAATTCTTTTTTCAGACTGCCGTTTACCGATAGCTGGCTGAGATCTGTTACAATTGCTCCTGATGCCGAGAGTATGCGCAGGTTAATATCTTCCCTGCCGCTGCTTTTGAACACTATGGCAAACTGTCCTTTATTCGGGTTTGGATATACGTCGAACTGCACATTGCCAACCATTTCGGCAATGCCGGTACAGTTGTTAAAAGTGATGTTGCTTTTAGCTGTGGTTTTACAGCCATTGGAAGCTGTTGCCACAAGGGTATACAGGCGGGCCGACAGTCCGTGTCCGGCAGTATCGATGCTGATGGTAGGTGTGGTGAAATTCCCCGGGGTCCACAGGTACGAAACGGCACCCTGGGCATTGGCACTCAGGTTCAGAACAAGATTACCACATAGGGTG
>JBAXBP010000350.1:0-2099 GCA_037141915.1 Bacteroidota bacterium
GAAGGAACCATAAAGGCATGATGGCAAAGAAAGGATTGGGTAAATTTACGCCTTCCTTATGCTGCATTAATATATAAGCACCTTGTCCCAGGTAGTTCAGGATCAGGCTGATTTTTACGAAAATCCAGCTGATGCGAATATTGTTAATACCACAATGCCCCAGGTCAGAATATAAGGCTTCGGCTCCCGTGGTGCAAAGGAAAACGGCTCCAAGCAACAAAAACCCGTGGGGATAATTATACAGGAGATGTACGGCATAATAGGGATTGAAGGCTTTTAACATAACTGGCAGCTGAACCAGATGAATGATTCCCAATATGGCCAGCATTCCGAACCAGATAATCATCATAGGTCCGAACGATTTCCCAATAGCGGAAGTGCCAAATTGCTGAATAAGAAACAGAGCGGTTACAATAATCAGCGCAATCGGTAATATCTGTATATTAGGGAATTGTAGTTGTAAACCTTCTACTGCTGAAACAATGGTAATGGATGGGGTAATGATACCATCGGCCAGCAGGGTGCTTCCTCCTATAATAGCCAGGGCGAACAACCATTTCTTCCGTTTGCGCACAAGCGCATAAAGTGCAAGTATTCCTCCTTCACCTTTGTTATCGGCTCTCAATGTGATGAGAACGTATTTTACCGTAGTTTGCAAGGTTAAAGTCCAGATAATACAGGATATAGCCCCCAGGATGAAGTCGGTTGTGATTGTGCCACGCGAACCGGCTAATATGGCTTTCATAACGTATAATGGAGAAGTTCCGATATCGCCAAAAACAATGCCCATGGTAATTATAACGCCTGCCATCGACAAGGCGTTATGCTGAAATGAAGTGTTTTTTTTCATTAAGTGATATTAGAGGAAACAATCAAAACAATCCGCAAACAATAAAGTTTGGACTATTTCGGTATACTATCGGTAGAGGCTGAAGCCGGAGTTAGAACCTGTTCAGTTGGGACAATCGTCTTGTCTTTCCTGTGCGGGGCATGCGGATGCCAGCCCACCAGGCCAAGCATGATAAAGAATCCAATGATGTATGCAGCTATTACATACCAGCCTGCCTTCACATAATTAACAACGGAACGCATTTCGGGAAACATATTCGAAAGGGCAACCCCGGCCGATGAGCCAAACCAGAGCATGGAACCGCCAAATCCTACGGTATAAGCCAGCACACCCCAATCGTAGCCACCCTGTTCGAGGCAAAGTTTTGTTAAAGGAATATTATCGAATACAGCCGACACAAATCCCAGGGAGAATGCGGTTTGCCAGGTTGCCGCCGGAAGTTCTTCGACAGGCATTAATGAGGCACAGGTTACCAGGGCCACAAGGAAAATGGTTCCCTGTATTGATTTTGGGATTTCATCCCATGGTGCCTTGCGTAAAAGAGAACCGATCAGTATAGCTATCCAAACCCCAACAGCGGGGAAGTCCATCAGGAAATTTGTGATTATGGCTCCGATCAGGATTAAGGCAACTATGAAAATCCGGACAATATCAACCTTCACTTTTTTAGTGGCATCTCTTTGAATACGATGATGCCGGTCCTGTACAATAGATGCAGGAATACCGAAAATAAACAAAGCAGCAAAAGCAGCGACATACGCATGGGTAACATCCAAAGGGTTTACCCCATCTATCCACATCAGAGTTGTGGTAGTGTCGCCGACCACCGATCCGGATCCGCCGGCATTACTGGCAGCTACTATGGCAGCCAGATATCCAAGATGTACTTTTCCTTTAAATACCACAACAGCTACAGTTCCTCCTATCATGGCCGCGGCAATATTGTCAAGAAAGCTCGACAAAACACAAATCAGTACTAATAATAAGAATCCGCCTTTCCAGTCATTGGGCAGGAATTCGGGGAGTTTGTCAGGAATACCCGATTCCTGAAATATCTTGGCCAATATCCCAAATCCAAAGAGCAATCCGGTCAGGTTCAGCAGTGTGCGCCATTCGCCTTCTTTTACGGCGGTTCCTGTAATATGTTCAATAAAAGAATAGTCAGGCAGGAAAAAATATTTTACCAGAATTATAGCTGCCAGGCCGGTGAGAGCCACATACATGGTCTTATTATGAAAAACAGCCACCC
>JBAXBP010000351.1:0-2094 GCA_037141915.1 Bacteroidota bacterium
TCGGGACTATCATAAGGGCTCCCCTGGAAGGATTGCTAACATTTCATTCTTCCTGAGAAGGCGATTCTTTACGTATCATGTCCAGCATTAAGCTGACATCGCCCGGCTTGAACCAATGGATATCCTTGTCTTTACGGAACCAGGTCATCTGGCGTTTGGCATATCTCCTGGTATTCGTCTTGATTTTTTCTACCGCATCACGGTAAAACATCTTTTCGGCAAAGTGTTCAAATATCTCTTTATATCCAAGGGTATTGAGGGCATTGCAGTCGCGGAACTTATAGAGATCCCTGGCTTCGTCGAGCCAGCCCCGGGCAAGCATTTGGTCAACCCTTTCGTTGATCCTTTGATTGAGCTCATTCCTGTCAAGTTCAAGACCGAGTTTTAATACGGTGAACTGACGTGGCCGTGGTTTCTGGTTACGTAAGGAGGAATAAGGCAGGCCGGTGGTGATACACACTTCAAGAGCCCTCACCAGGCGGGAAGCGTTATTCATGTCAATTACCTGGCAATACACCGGGTCAAGCTCAAGAAGCTTTTCCTGCAATGCTTCAATACCACGGGTTGCTAGTAATTCCTTGAGTTCAGCCCTTAGTTCCGGGTCGGGGTCGGGTAGAATGTCAATTCCTTCGCAAACAGCATGAAGATACAAGCCCGAGCCGCCTGTAAGTATTACAACAGGATAGGTATTGAACAATACATCCAGCCTGTCAAGAGCGTCTTTTTCAAAACGGGAAACATTATAGTTGTCGGTAACGTGCAAATGGCCAATAAAATGGTGGGGCACCATGGCAAGCTGCTCATCGGAAGGGAAAGCCGTTCCAATCTTCATTTCCATGTAAAATTGCCTGGAATCTGCAGAAAGGATCTCTGTTTTCAGGGAATTTGCGAGTTCAACAGCTACGGCTGTCTTACCCGAAGCTGTTGGCCCGCAAAGCACTACAAGAAGTTTGTTCTCAATAGTCATCCGGGCCTTCACGGTAATTTGAATACCTTTCATCGAGCTGGTCAGGATCTTCGAAATCCTCTAAATGTTCCATCTTCTCGTCGTCCCCGTATTCGGGATCTTCCCCTTCGTCGCCGGTAGATACCTGGCTTTCGACCAGGATCTGGGGAGCCTCTTCTTCAATAAGCTCCGACAGCTCTTCCTCGATAGCCTTGATCTCATCCATATCCTCAACAATGACATCCAGTTTTGAAGTGTCGGGCAGCTTAGCGGCAGAGACAGGTTTTATTTTCAGGGGTTTTGTTTCAGGATGAATCGCTTCGGCCTCAGGCGCCAGAAGAGGAGGAGGCAATTCCACAATTTTTCTTATTTCACCTGTTTTACGTGCAACCCTTGGGTAAGAGATGAGGTTATCAGACTGCAAAATTTTAAACAGTTCGATATGCATGCTTATTATTTCCTTGCCATGGAATACATAATTCATGGTCTGGTGAGGGTCCTCGATATAGTTTTTGATCTTTGCATCCTTCATCAATGGCAATACCACCGATTCCAGGACGACTTCACCAATGTCATCATCATATTTCCTGACCTGTTTTTTTGTGTTCTTCAGGGTGATCTCATGCTTGACCTTGTTCGTTTTATCGGTCATGAAAAAAGAAGCGCCCGACAGGTTCCTGAGTTCAGCAGTTTCAACAAGAAGGTGGTGAAACTCAAGAAAAGTGTGGTTGGGCTGAATCTCAACCTCCCTTAAAAAATCATCATGATCATTGGCAGTTATACGAAAACGGTATATTAACATTGCTTAATTCTTTGTGCATGTAAAAATATGAAATTCTTACTTTGAAACAGGCATAAGCCCGTGTTTTTTCCCTTCATCCAGCATCAGCTGAAAAGCAGACTCATAATCATTGGGTATCTGGCCTTCCAGGATTGCTTCGGTGATCACTTCTTTGATCTCCCCTACCTGCCTGGATGGCGGTATGCCGAATGTTCTCATGATAAGGTCGCCTGTCACAGGAGGTTTCCAGTTCCTGAGCTTGTCCTTCTCCTCTATCTCGACCAGCTTTCTCCTGACCACTTCGAAATTCTCGAGGAAATTTTTCACTTTGACCTGGTTTTTCGAGGTGATATCCGCCTCACACAGA
>JBAXBP010000352.1:0-2094 GCA_037141915.1 Bacteroidota bacterium
TAGCAGGAAAACCGGTGCATAGGTGTACAATCCCGAAACCGGTCCGGCCAGAACCTCAAATATCTTAGGATTCGAGAGATAAAGGAACCTCTCTGGCCCCGAAGGCGCGTATCCATACGAGTAGGTATACCAAAGTCCGGTAACCAGGTGCCAGTAAATCATTTGCGGGATAAAAGCAATGAAAAGCATGAGTATAAGCAGGGCTGCATAAACCCATTTCGATAACCAGAAACGTATTCTATCCCCCAGTTCCCGCCAGGAAGTAACATTGTATAAGAACAGATATAATATGATTAAAATATTATACTGCCGGATAAGCGTGATGATGTCTAAAGGAACAGCCAGCCAGAGAATATTTACTACTGAGGGCTTCCGGTAGAAATGCGGGGTACGGTAAAGAAACAGAGCACAAAGAAAAACGCGTACACATGCGACATGGCCGGCTCGCTCAAAGTATAAACAGTGAGATTGGTACCATAATACAACAGCAGGGGAACGATGACCGCGACTACCCAGCCGAAGCGGGGAAGGAGCATCTTATATATAAGCAGCAGGGCCAGGAAACAATAAATCATGGCACCTAAAAGAATTAAGAAGCCATGAACCTCCGTATAACCGTTATTCGGCTGATTGGTGATGCTGCACCATGCATTGGCCATAAAGAAGAAAGGAGCCTGCAGATAGGCTACGCCCCAGGTACATTTATTGATGTATTTCCCATTGGTCATTACCTGGCACCAGGGCTGACCCGTTTTCACATTATGCTGCAGAAAGGTCGCAGGCAGATACTGGTAATATCCTAATCCGGCGAACTGAAAAATAGTCTTAATGTCGGGGCGGTAGTGTTTTCCGGTAATATGAAACCCGCTAACAAAAAACACGGCTGCCAGAATCGAAACCAGTAAAAAGGTATTCTTTTTACTTATTGAAGTCGTTGAGTTCTGGCTGGGTTTTTCAGCTTTAGCTTTCGGAGCAAGTCCATATTTAACAATGCAGTACAAAGCCCTGAACCCATCTTTCCAGCTGATTTTCTTTCCTTCCTCGTAAGTACGTCCGTAATATGAAATACCAACTTCATATATACGCACTCCGCCAATACGGGCTATTTTCTGGGTAACTTCGGGTTCGAAACCAAAGCGATTTTCCTGTAAAGCAATTCCTTTAATGATATCACTCTTAAAGAGTTTATAACAGGTTTCCATATCCGAGAGGTTCAGATTTGAAAACATATTACTCAGGAAGGTAAGCAGTTTATTTCCTATGGTATGCCAGAAAAACAAAATGCGGTGAGGCTTGCCTCCCATAAAACGCGAACCGTAAACCACATCGGCATTGCCCGAAAGCACAGGCTTTAACAGTATGTTAAATTCCTCAGGATCATACTCAAGGTCAGCGTCCTGAACTATAATAAAATCACCGCTTGCTTCTTTAATACCGGTATGAATGGCTGCGCCTTTCCCCTTGTTAATTTCATGTTTAACATACTTAATCCTCAGATCGGGATACGAAAGCATATAATCCTGAACAGCTTTTTCGGTCTGGTCAGTTGAACAGTCATTTACAACCACCAATTCTTTCTGAACGCCTCCGATCAGCTCAACCATCCTCACTTTGTCGAGAATAAAATGAATAGTTGCCGCTTCGTTATAGGCAGGAATCAGTATAGATAAGACACTCATTTTAACCGTTTAAATTTTAACCTACAAAGTAACAAACTTTATTTTAAACTACCTATAAATGAAACGCAATTAGGAAGCGCCCATCAACATGCACATATTCAGCCGTTTAATGTCGGCAGTTTAATTAGTTGACGGCTTTCTCCCGGACCCGGGTTTTGTTATAAGATTTCTTAATACTTTTGTTAAATAGTTGGGCCTTTAAGCCGGCGCACTTCAACTGATAAAACAACCCACAAAAATAAAATGAAGTTCCATTTCAACAGAAATCAAATTCCGTTTTTGATATTATTAGTTTTCGGCATTCTGCTTTTTACCATGGGCATTGCCAATCATTATTTTTTCCGCACAGTTACCTTTGATTACGGCACATACAACTTTGGTTTCTGGGATTATGCTCATTTCCGCATCAGCCCCA
>JBAXBP010000353.1:0-2073 GCA_037141915.1 Bacteroidota bacterium
GGTAAAACAAGCAGGAACAGCAGGGCGAAAGCTCTGACCATCATTGGATTAACACTGAATAATTTAGCATAACCGGCGTAAATCCCGGCTACCATAGCGCCTTCTTTCACCCGGTTAAGATCCCTTCCTGTGCGCAACCCGATCACACTTTTACGGATACTGTAAATGAAATAGATCAGGAACCCTATATACATCCAGATCAGCAGCCGCAGCCAGGTGTCCTGGGGGAGGGCGGCCATCTGGCCGACACAAAAGATTGCTCCAAGGAGAGGGATCCAGGGAACAAAAGGAGTTTTAAACGGCCTGGGAATATCGGGCCTGCTCTTCCTGAGGAAGATAATGCTGATGCAAACAATAGTAAATGCAAGCAGGGTACCGATAGATACCAGCTCTCCGAGTATGCCTATCGGGAGAACCCCGGCCAGAATCATGGCAACCAGCCCGGTAAGCAACGAACTGATGTAAGGGGTTTTGAACTTCTTGTGCACTTTTGCGAATACCGATGGAAGCAGCCCGTCCTTGGCCATGGTATAAAAGATCCTGGGCTGGCCAAGAAGCATCACCAGGATTACTGAACTAAGACCTGCAAGTGCCGCGATCTTGATAATAGGCCTGAGCCAGAACATTTTATCGCCCATGGAATCAACTCCCACGGCAACAGGATCAGGGACGAGAAGCCTGGGATAAGCGATGATACCGGTAAGCACGATAGCCACGAGGATGTATAAGATGGTGGATATCCCCAGTGACCCAAGGATACCAATAGGCATGTGTTTCTGCGGGTTTTTAGCTTCCTGGGCCGCTGTGGAAACCGCGTCGAACCCTATATAGGCAAAGAAGATCACGCCCGCCGCCCTGAATATTCCCGACCATCCGAAGTGCCCCCACTCACCTGTGTTTGGCGGGATGAAAGGCTTCCAGTTGACAGCTTTCACGAAGAAAAAGCCTATGACTACAAACAAAATGATCACCCCAACCTTGGTTATGACCATAACATTGTTGAAACTGGCCGATTCCTTGATCCCAATGATCAGAAGCAGGGTAAGGATCCCGATGATGAACATGGCGGGGATGTTCAAAATGGCATGGGTTGTGGGAAGGGATGCTACATCAACTCCCTGTTTGGTCAGGAGGTTCAACAGTTCGGCTGTTTTAGGTACCCAGCTTATTGGGCCCGGGGGATCGATAAGGGTGGTACCCGCAGCCGCGGTGAACTGCACAGGCAGGTTCACACCCAGGTCATGAAGAAAACTCACCATGTACCCTGACCAGCCCACCGAAACGGTTGAAGCTGCAAACAGGTATTCAAGGATAAGGTCCCATCCGATGATCCATGCGAGGAATTCGCCAAGCGTGGTATAGGCATAGGTATAAGCGCTGCCCGAAATCGGGATCATGCTTGCAAACTCGGCATAGCAGAGCCCTGCAAAAGCACAGGCAATACCGGAAATGATGAAGGATATCACGATGGCAGGTCCCGCATACTGCGCAGCGGCCTGGCCCGTGAGGACAAAAATGCCCGCGCCAATGATGCCTCCTATCCCCAGGGTGGTAAGGTTGGTTGCAGTCAGGGCTTTTTTGAACCCCTGCTTGTTATCAGCCGCTTCGTCGAGAAGTTCCTGGATTGGCTTGATAGTGAACAGTTTACTGCCCATAGACTAGTTGTTACGGATTAGTATTATGTATGCCCTCACAAAGAACGGAATACTCCGGCATCAATCTTATATTGCAGCAGCCATGATGATGGATGCCTGTTTCGATTCTTCAGTATCGGAGCGGGAAGTCAGAACAATTGGTGCAGCTGCCCCGAGTACTACGGCTGCAAGCTGTGCATTAGCCGAAAAGCCCCATGATTTGTATAGCATATTGCCGGCTTCAATGTCGGGAGCTATCAGAAGGTCGGCGTCGCCGGCCACATCGCTGATAATGCCTTTATGTTTTGCACTCGCTGCACTTACAGCGTTATCGTATGCAAGCGGACCGTCAATGATACAGTTTTTGATCTGGCCGCGCTGGTTCATCTTCGAAAGCAGGGCGGCTTCGGTGGTAGCAATCATTGCCTCATTCACCATT
>JBAXBP010000354.1:0-2054 GCA_037141915.1 Bacteroidota bacterium
CGAACATATTTCATCAAGCCATTTTTCTTTCCATGCTCTATGATGTGCACCCATATATAATTTACGAAATTCATTTCTACTATTGCACAATAATGCTACTTCAGCACAATGTTCTTTGGTCCAATATTTTGGTGATTTTCTCATTATTATTTTATTGAATGTTCTTTGTCATATTTATTTCTTTGCTTTTCATAACTCCCTGATTATCAAGCACTTACATACACTGTCTACTAATAGGGATAAATAGTTTTCCAGTCATTTTTCATATCAATAAGCGTCCATCCTTTGGTATTTGCTTCGCCGAGTGCTTTGTCGAGCCGGCCGAAAGGCGATTTGCGGTCGTATGCCCATTCACGTTGAGCATCCGTATGGTGAACCAAAGCGCCAAACCGCAGCCCACTGCCGCTGCTGGTGTATTGCAGCATTTCAAGGTCGCCGTCGGAATTGCCAAAAGATGCAATTGGCCTGCGGCCTATGCATTGAAAGATTCCTATTGGCTTTCCGTCGTTGTCATCCACAAAGTTCACTTCTGGGATCTGGACAATTACAGGTTTCCCATTGCGCATCTCATATTTCATTTTAAAACTTGTTCCTATTACCTGTTCCGGCGGAATTCCATATGCCTTTTCGGTGAACGGGCGCATAAATTCAACTCCGCCGCCTGAAACAATATATGTTTTAAAGCCGTTGGCCCGAAGATATTCAAGCAGCTCAACCATAGGCTGAAACACCATTTCAGTATAAAGTTTGCCTGTGACAGGATGTTTTGCAGCAGACAGCCAATCCTTTACGGTTTGTGCAAATTCATCCGAGGTATAATCCTGGCTTGTAGCCATAACAAGCGCATTGACCGCGTCCGTACCGCTTTCCATTACCGTTTTGTAATCGCCTGCCATAGCAGCTTTGAACGGCTGTTGGCTTTTCCATTCCGGGTGCTGAGGCGCCATGGCTTTTATGCGGTCAAACGTAAATATGAATTGAAAATACATGGGTTGCTCCGACCACAAAGTTCCATCGTTATCAAAGGTAGCGATACGTTCGGCAACAGGAACAAAATTGGGCGAGCCTTCAGTTGTAACCTTTTCAACAAAAGAAATAATCGCTTTTTTATGATCGTTGTCATTCCAGGATGGCAGTGGATCGGTGCTACCTGAAATTGTAGCAGCAACCGGCTGAGCTGTATTATCCTTGTTTTTGCATCCGGAATTAAAAACTAGTACCAATACTATTAGCAGCAAAGGGCATTTCCATATTCGGTTTGTCATTCTTCTTTCATTTAGTAAAATCAAGCAATAAGGGTTAAAATTATTTCAATCGTTTATCTGGCTGTGGTTGGTTTGTATTGCATAATTTTTTTCCTCATGCCTGGACTGAGCAGCTTAACAAGTTCGGAGTTGGATACACCCGAGGGAGTTGGAATGTTACCTTCAGTCTGGAATATCTCCATGGCACCGATTGCATAGGAACGGGAAATAGCGGCAGGAGAGCCATCTTTAACCGCAGGATCAACATCCGTTGCAAAGATTGAAATGGTAGAGTCGCTGTTGCTGACGATCCTGAATGTGCGGAACTGCTGGGGAAAATCCCTTAACGATGCGGTTTCAACATGCCAGAATCCAAATTCAGGATGAGCAGGATCAAGTGACTTTTCCGGAGTGATCTTATTTTCGTGAACGTGTCCCGAAATCCAAAGCAGAAGGTTTGAATATTTATGAAGCATGGTATACATGGTTTGTAAGGATATAGGAGAATCGTTATCCTTGTCAATAGCATAAAGCGGGATATGAGCGGAAATGATCATGAGCTGCCCGGCCTGCTGCCCCGCCTCGAGTTCGTCGATAAGCCAGTCAAAACGATCCCTGGTAACGAAACCCTGTTCTTTCATATCTACCCGATCTTCTCTTTGGGTATCATCGAATACAATGACCTTGAGTGGCAAATCCGATTTTGGTACGAAACTGTAACAGGCGAAGTCGCGATCGAGGTTTTCCTGTGTAAAACCATGCCCAACCGGTTTTGAAGTGGTATTAAAAAATTCGTTCATCCACGACCTT
>JBAXBP010000355.1:0-2024 GCA_037141915.1 Bacteroidota bacterium
AGGAAGCAAGGGTAAGTTGGTTGAGCGGTGCGATATAAGGGGCTTACCCTTTTTTTATTCATAGCGAAAGGCGAAAAGCGAAAGGCGAAATTTTTGAGATGCTGCTCAAGGTTCATCCAGACAATCCAGGCGAACGCCATTTGAAGATCATCATCGACTGCCTTAAAAGCGGAGGGCTGATTATTTATCCAACCGATACTGTTTACGGACTTGGATGCGACATCACCCAGATCAGGGCGGTTGACAGGGTGGCCCAGATCAAGGGCATCAAGCGCGAAAAAGCCAATTTTTCATTCATTTGTCACAGTCTCAGCCAGCTTTCCGATTATACCAGGCCGATCAACAATGATATTTTCAGACTGATGCGAAGGACCCTGCCCGGGCCTTACACCTATATCCTGAAAGCAAACAACAACGTCCCCCATTTTTTCCAGAGCAGGAAAAAGAGCGTGGGGATCAGGATCCCCGATCACAACATCCCCCTGCAGATTGTCGAAAAGCTTGGCAATCCCATCATGACGACGTCTATCCACTCCGATGATACCTTTATTGAATACCCCACTGATCCCGAGGAAATCCACCAAAAATATCATAAGCTTGTCGATATCGTGATAGATGCAGGCCATTCCGGGATAATCCCATCCACAGTCATTGACTGCAGAAATGATGAAATCATAGTGCTCAGGGAAGGCAAAGGAGATATCATTGGAATTTTATAATGCATCCCTTGTTTTTAGGAAAATATGTCTACCTTTGCACCCTCAATTTAAAAAAAGAGATTCGCTAGCTCAGCAGGTAGAGCATCGCCCTTTTAAGGCGGGGGTCCTGGGTTCGAATCCCAGGCGGATCACTAAAGACCAGTTGAAAATCAGGTCAAACACACGGAAACCAGCGGAAACGCTGGTTTTTTGTTTACACCCGTTTACATCAATTTACATGCTGTTAATAACTTTTTCAGATCAAATTGCCTAATAACCTGCCTAACGCTATCTTTGTTAGGCAACTTTTTAAATGGCTCCATATGGCATCTGTAAAATTCTATCAGCACAAGGAATCTAATGGTAAAACCTTAATTCTCATCACATTTACATTTAATCACCAAAGGTTGAGACTGTCGACAGGATTATCGGTACCTGCTAAAGCCTGGGATCAAGAGGATCAGAAAGCGAAGCCGATGAAGGAATTTGCCGAAACTAACAAACGGTTAAGGGAAATCACAAATTTCCTACTTGACAAGTATGATGAGCTATTTCCCTCTGAATCAGTATTTTCAAAGGATGAAATTAAAACAAAATCGAAAGAATTGAAGGATTCTTTTCAGGTATTTGCTGGAAGGAAAGAAGAAACGATAACCATTCCGACAACACTGCTGTCGTTCATCGGGGTGTTTCAGGAGAGATATAAAAACAGATTTAACCCCACCCATGTTCTGCATTATAATGCCTTAAAAACCCATCTTGAATCTTTTCAGCAAAAAAAAAGTTTCAAAGTTGGCTTTGAAACTATTGGTAAAGACTTTTATTTACAATTCACTGATTACCTCAAAGAAATCGGACTCAAACCAAACACAATTGGTTCTCATATTAAACGACTAAAACGATTAATGAATGAAGCAGTTGAAGATAAACTTACAACCAACCTGGAACATCATAAACGTGACTTTAAAGTGATCAAGGTTGATGTTGACTCTGTTTATCTTACGACTGATGAAATTCAGACACTATATGAATTTCCAATAGATATTCCTGAGAAGAGAAGAGTCCGTGATATTTTCGTATTAAATTGTTTTACAGGTTTACGACATTCAGACTGGTCAAAAGTGTCGTTCGAGAATATCCATAATGGCAACCTTTATATCAGGACTCAGAAGACAGATGAGCCTGTAATTATCCCTGTAAAACCTTTGGTCATTGAGATATTGAATAAATACGGGAATAATTTAGGGGTTATATCGTTGCAGAAAACAAATGATATATTAGCCTCAATTAAATGTTAGCACTTTTTAAGCTTAAATTTACCAACCT
>JBAXBP010000356.1:0-2003 GCA_037141915.1 Bacteroidota bacterium
TTCCGAGAAAGAAACCGGAATCAGAGCTCGATAAATACAGCTCATGATTGCCAAGGGCAGTGTACAAGGGTATTCCATTGCCTGTCAGGGGTGCGAACAGGTCTTTCCATGCCTGGAAGGTATAAGAGGAATGGATATACCCGCTGTAGGACATATCTCCGCCGAACATCACAAAGGACGGCTTGGGTGACAAAGCACCGACCTGGCTGATGATGGCGTTCAGCACCGGGGTGTTCACCTGATCCATAGTTGATGTTCCGCGGCAATCGGCCATGAAGACGAAACGAAGTGTTTCAACCGTTACTGGCTGTTGCTCCTTCTTGTTTGTGCAGCCGCCTCCCAGCATCACGACAATACCAAGAAGTATCGTTATCGCTTTGATATTGAGATGGCTTTCCATCATCCTTAATGCGATCTTAAATGAATTTGTCATAGCTTTTCCCCTTTCTTTTGTAGAAATATTTACTTTAATTATAGTTTACAATTTTCGCATGTCCTTTTTCCCCGCTTGTAAAGATTATTGTTATCGTATAGATTCCAGATGGCTGACCCTTTATGCTGATCGTTTGACTGCCTGTTGCCAGGGAGGAAATTTTTCCTGAAAATACCGGCTGGCCCTGTGGATTGCTAATGAGGATCTCAACAGCTTTTTTCCCGGTCTTTCCCCAGTTTACTGTAAACCTGCCATCCGACGATGGATTCGGATACACAAGGACATTGCGGTCAACAGTGTTTTCATCCACCGATAATAAATTCTTAATGGTCACACTGCCTGACCCTATGTTGAACTCCGCGTCAATAACAGTCACCTGGTACGTTCCCTGGCATAAGCTGTCGATCAGCTTGCTGCTGTAATACACTTCTTTGTCACTGCCTGCAGCTTTCAGGAAATAATGGAATGGCGGGTTTGCCTGGGCAATATTAAGGACTTCTGTTTCGATTTGCCCCTGGCAATTTCCCGATGTATCATCACTAATCACCTTTAGCCTGCTATCCAGTCCGTTTGACAGGCCGCTTACAAGGATATTGTAAAGGACATTGGTTTTGCTCTCCCCGTCATCGTAATTCACTATATTCCGGGTGGCATCAACTGAGTAAAATAAATAGTCAGCCAGCTTTTTATGGTAAAATGCATATCCGTTCCCGGGCTTCGAAAGACTGTAAGCTGCTAAATTCACTGTTGCCCATTGCAGCTCAAGATCCGTTGCAGTATCGGAGATGAACATCGGGGCATTTATATAATAAGAATTATACAGAGAATCGCACCAGGGTTCATATAACAGATTAAAATTAACCGGCGTGGTCGGGACCATCTGGACCCCATATACCATCTTGGGATCACCGAGGATTTGGCCGAATGCTACAAGCGAATTAATACCTGTAGCATAGAGATTTCCGACCACCTTATAATGATCGGTATACAAGGCGGGATAATGGGAATTTGGTCCGATTTGCCAGTACTTTTTTGCCGACCGGATCTCTGTCGACACATAAAGGCGTCCTGTATTTTCCAGGTTTTTATATCCCAGCGCCTGGCCAAGCAGCATCATTCCGTACCCGGCATTCACCGACTCACTGGTACTTTCCTCGTTGTTACCAACCCCGGCAGCATCAGAAAGGCCCTGGGCCCAGCAATGACCGTCGTACCAGTCTTTATTCCGTTCCTTGACAAAATATTTGTCTGCAGATGATGGGTTTGCAATATCCCTGGCAAAAAGAAGGATTTTCTGCCTGTAGTTCCGGGCCCAGACTGAATCTCCTTTGGCAAGGGCGGCTGCCGCGTAAAGAAAGTACCCATAATGAAAGTGGTGGTCGGTATATACTGAGTTGCCGAAATCAATACCGACATTAGTCAGATCCATTAAATTTACCAATCCCCCGTAAACGGTATCATACCTGAATGCGTTTGGCAGCCAACCGGGCATAATTACCAGAGGGGTGCCGTCAAGCCAACGGTTCATTTGTGTTTTCAGTGTATCCCGAATGCTTCCACACACAGAGTC
>JBAXBP010000357.1:0-1981 GCA_037141915.1 Bacteroidota bacterium
TAATGGATGGACATTTCATGGTCATGAATTCAAAGGCATGAAAATGATACCGGCTATTTTTGCTCACCTAAGGCTTCCGCTGAACGAGAAGATGAAATATGTGCAGAAAATGGTTCTTCTTCATTTGAGACCGATAGTACTGGCTGAAGATATAGTAACCGATTCGGCCATTCGCCGGCTGCTGATTGATGCCGGTGATGATGTGGATGATTTGATGACCCTTTGTGAAGCCGACATCACTTCCAAGAACCAGGCAAAGGTTCAGCGATATCTGGCTAATTTCGAACTGGTGAGAGTTAAGCTGAAGGAAATTGAAGCAAAGGATAATTTGCGTAACTGGCAGCCACCGGTTTCGGGAGAAGTGATTATGAGTGTTTTCGGAATGGAACCCTGCAGGCAGGTTGGAATCATTAAAACGGCCATTCGGGAAGCTATTCTTGAAGGTACCATACACAACAATTTTGAAGAGGCCTACCAATTGATGCTGACCGAGGGAGAGAAACTAGGATTAGTGGTTGTAAAACAGTGGCTTACTGATTCAGGCGAAAAACTTATCTCCGACGAAGCAAAATCTCAAATTAATTCATAACTTTACACTACCAAAACTTCCAATAACTAATACTATGCAAGCGTACCGTTTCAGGCTTTTATATGAAGAACAGGATGATTTTCTGCGCGATATTGAGATCAAGCCGGGGCAGACTTTTAAGGATTTTCATGACATCATCCTGCAATCCTCAGAAATTGAAGGCAACGAGCTAGCCTCTTTCTTCATATGTGACCCACAGTGGAATAAACAGAGAGAAATCACTCTGATTGATATGGGACTGAAAATTCCCGATACCGATTTTGACGAGGATGAACGCAAACCTATAATTGTACCTATACCGGTGATGATTATGGAGGATGTGAAAATCAGGGAAGTGATAGAGGATCCTCATCAGCGCATACTGTTTGAATATAATTTCCTGAACCCCAGGACTTTTTTCATTGAACTTCTTAAAATTGTGGATGCTGATCCTAAAAAACAGTATCCGATGTGTGTGAAACGGGAAGGTACTCTTACCCCTTCGCTTGCACCTAACTTCCTGTCGTTCCTCGACGATCCCGATGAAGATGCCATGCTTGGTGAACTGGATAAGATGATTCAGGATGGTGAACTGGAAGAGGAAATTGATGAGAACTACACTACAGAACCTGAGTGGTAATTGTGTGAATAATTGATTCTCTGGTATTTGCTTCCTGCATTCATTCTGTTGATTTCTTTGTCCGTTGCTAAATTCCGGGAAATATCTTGTTGTTATTGCCGGACCAACTGCTGTTGGGAAGACTGACGTTGCCATTACCCTGGCAAAGGAATGGAATACGGAGATCATTTCAGCCGATTCGAGGCAGTTTTACCAGGAAATGTCAATTGGAACTGCCAGGCCCGAAGCTCATCAACTTGCCGAGGTGAAACACCATTTTGTCGGGCAGCTTTCCATTCACGATTACTATAATATTTCCAGATTCGAAAGCGAGGTCCTTCTTAAGTTGAGTGGCTTGTTCGAAGAGCACGATGTTGTATTTATGGCAGGCGGTTCGGGATTATATATTGATGCCGTTTGCCGTGGTATAGATGATTTCCCAGATCCAGAACCTGAACTCAGGCATTACCTGAAAGGCATCTTCCAGGATGAAGGCATTGAAAAGTTACGCGAACTCTTGTTCAACCTGGACCCTGAGTATTTTGCTTCCGTTGATATTCAGAATCCGAACCGAATGCTGCGTGCTTTGGAAGTATGCTATACTACAGGTAAAAAGTTTTCGGAACAGCGATTAAATAATTCAAAGCAGCGTGATTTCAGAATTATTAAGATAGGATTGAATCTACCCCGGCCTGAACTTTTTAATCGTATCGGCTTGAGAGTTGACCAGATGATTGAAAAAGGATTGATAGAGGAAGTGCAGCATTTAGCTCCTTTCCGCCATTTGAACGCAT
>JBAXBP010000358.1:0-1964 GCA_037141915.1 Bacteroidota bacterium
CATCGCTGTATATCAGTTCGGAGTTCCTGAAAGTCTGGGGTTTCTGCCCGAACAGTTCTTCTATCCTTTTGGTATGGGTTTCAACCTGCCTGATAAATTCTTTTTCATTTCCCAGCGAAGCCAGGGAATGGTATTCCGTTTCGGAGATAAATTCCACACAACCCGTTGCTGCAAGCTGGCGGAAGCTGTCTATCACTTCCGGGACATACTGTGCAAACTGATCCAGTGCTGTACCCGAAATCGAATAGCTTACCTTGAACCCTTTTCCGAATTCATTGATCAGCTGAAGCATCATGCGGTTTGCCGGCAAATAACACTTTTCTGCCACCCTCCGGATAATATGCCGGTTCTGATAATCATCGTAGTAATAGTGGTCCTGGCCGATGTTGAAAAACCTGTAGGTCCTTAGCCTGTATGGCTGATGAACCTGAAAATAAAGACATACTGACCTCATAGAACTATATTAATTTTTATGGCCTGTTGCATTATTATAAACTTCAAGAACTTTTAATGCCGAGTTTTCCCAGATCAGGCTGTCGACTTCCGACTTGCCGTACCTGGCAAACATTTTCCTCAATCCATCATAATGTAGGATGCCGTATATGGCGTCAGCCAGGGCATCGATATCCCAAAAATCAACCTTGAGGGCATGCTGGAGGACTTCGGCGACTCCCGACTGCTTGGAGATCACCACGGGAACATTGGTCCTCATGGCTTCAAGAGGCGATATTCCAAAGGGTTCCGAAACTGATGGCATGACATATACATCGCTCATGGCGAACATCCTGTCGACTTCCGCACCGGCGAGAAATCCCGTAAAATGGAACCTGGTACCCATCTTAAGCTGGGCCACCCTGCGGATCATCCTGTTGAGCAGGTCGCCCGACCCTGCCATTACGAAGCGCACATTAGGATCACGCTGAAGCACCTTATGTGCAGCTTCAACAAAATAATCCGGGCCTTTCTGATAAGTCACCCTCCCGAGAAAAGTTACTATCTTTTCCCTCACATGCTTGGTGACCTCATCAGTTTCAGGTTTGTCAACGGGCTCAACTGCATTATGCACGGTAAACACCTTTTCGGCCGGGATGCCGTAACGTTCAATAACAATCTGGCGGGTGAGATTGCTCACTGTAATCACACGGTCAGCAGCTTCCATCCCGCTTCGTTCAATATCGTAAACCACCTGGTTGACATTCTCTCCCGAACGGTCGAACTCAGTAGCATGAACATGCACGACCAGCGGCTTTCCGCTGATCTGCTTGGCTGCTATTCCTGCCGCATAAGTGAGCCAGTCATGTGCATGGATCACATCATACTCGAATTTATCAGCAATGGAAAGAGCTACAAGAGCATAACGCGAAACTTCCTCCATTAAATTGGCTCCGTATTTGCCCGAAAAAGCATATTTCCGGCTGTATACCTAATGTATATCAGTTTTTTTAGCCAGTATCTCTTCAGTATACCAGCGTTCGAATTCCTCCGGGCCAACGTATGGAACCAGGTTTGAACCAACTTCCATATAGCTTATCTTCTCCCGGAATTCCTGGGTCAAGGTCTGGGTGAAGTCAAGTTCGATATCCGAAGCATTAATCAGCCTGAAACCATCGTGGTGGATATGCGCAACCATTACGAGAGTGAAATTGGAAAGTTTGAAAGTGCCTATTGTCCAGATTCTGATACCTTTAAAGATGCATTACATGATGTAGTCGAAAAATTTAAGGACGAAAAAGACAAGTCCTTTTTATTGTATTGTACAGGTGGAATTCGCTGCGAAAAGGCAAGTTCATTCCTTATTCACAATGGTTTTGAAAATGTGGCGCAACTGCATGGCGGTATTATAGAATATGCACAACAAATCAAAAAACTGGAAGTGACTTCCAAGTTTTACGGCAAGAACTTTGTTTTTGACGAAAGGTTGGGTGAATCGATTGATGGTCACGTAATTTCGAATTGTCATCAGT
>JBAXBP010000359.1:0-1962 GCA_037141915.1 Bacteroidota bacterium
ATTTCCGGAGCCTGCTCGGCAGGAACAGTAATGATACCGATGGAAATATTATTCTGTTTGATGATTTCCGGTAGCTGGTTGATGTGATAGCAGGGTACTCCATCGAACACCCTGTTGATCTTTTCGGGGTTCACGTCGAATGCTGCGATCATGCTCAGTTTGGAACGTTTTCCTTTAAAATAGCTGATAAAGGCCTTGCCCAGGTTCCCAAGCCCGACCACTGCAACCCTCTGCCCCCGCTCCGAATCGATGATCTTCCCGATCAGGTCTATAAGTTCTTTGATGTCATATCCCTTTCTCAGGTTGCCCGAATACCCTATAAGCATCAGGTCCCTCCTCACCTGTACAGGTGTTATATGCAGCATCTGTGCAATTTCATGTGAAAAAACATGGGTTTTCTCTTTTGACAAAATCAGCAATAGAGCCCTGCGATATTGGCTCAGACGTTCTACGGTCTTGTGAGGGAGATTTTTTATAAACATGGTCGATCGATTGGAAGTTTGACTTTAAATAGACTGCCCTGGTCCGGCTGGCTGGTTACCTCGATTGTCCCTTTGTAGTTCTCGATGAGCTTTTTTACTATGGCAAGTCCTAATCCGGTGCCGGTTATATTCCTTGTTTTTTCTGATTTAATCCTTACAAAATCATCAAATATCCTGCTGATATCCTCCTGGCTCATACCAATCCCCGTATCCTCCACAAGTATCTCAACACATTCTTCATTCTCATGCAGGGTGCAGTCTACCGTTCCACCCTCCCTGTTGTATTTTATTGCGTTGCTGATCAGATTGTTGAAAATGATCTCCATTTCCTCAGCATCAGCCATCACGTTTACCGCTTCTTTACCGTTCAAATTGATTTTAATATCCTTCTGAATTGAATAGGGCCTCATGGTATCTACCGCCATCCTGGCAATATCCATCAGGTTGATCAGCTTTATATCTCGCTTTCCCTTTCCCAGTTCAACCTTGGTGAAGTCAAGCAGGTCGAGTATCAGGGTTCTCATCCCTTTTATCCTGTCGAGCATGCGGTCGATCATGAAATCGTAACTTTCAAGCAAAGGGCCTTCCTGCCTGTCCTTGATAAGGCCCAGGTACCCTTCAATCGAGTTTAACGGGGCCTTGAGCTCGTGAGAGAGCACGCTGAGGAACTGGAACCTGATCTGTTTGCCTGTTTCCTGAAGCTTGTTGGTCATTTTCTTCAGGAACACCCTCTTGGTGATATTTTCTATTGATGATTTCAGCTCCTGGGGGGTGAATGGCTTCGGGATAAAATCGTAAGCCCCGTCGCTCGTGGCTTTCACTGCAAGTTCAAGCGATGCATAGGAGGTGATCATCACCACGATGATGTTCATCTGTTTCCTTCGGATATGCTCAAGGACTTCTATTCCCTGTATGCCCGGCAGTTTGTTGTCGAGAAGAAGTATGTCGGGTTTCTCTTTCTCTATTGATTCAATCCCGATCTCACCCGTTGAAGCTTCCCTGACTTCAAAGTCGAATGCCTCTTCCATAAAAGGATAATCCACCCTGAAATTTCTAAGAATACGGGCTATCCCGCTCCTGATGCCGGGCTCATCATCAATAACGAGAATCTTCAGAGTGGACATGTGTAAAGTTTCACAACAAAAATAAGTTAAAAAACGAGTACTTCAATGGCTTTGTTAATTTTTCACAGGTTATTGTTAGGTGTTTTTAAAGCTGTTATATGAAATCCCTGTGATTATTGGTCTTTATGCATTTATTTTTAATAGCTTATCGATTTCCTGTTTAAGTTTCTCACTCCTTATGCCTTTCTCAAGAAAAGTATCAGCCTTGATCCACTTCCTGTTGTTTTCATCATTCAGGTCAAAACTCAGCCCTGTCTCTGCTGCCACACCGGTTGCGATTATAATCGGCACTTCAGGGTATTTTTTCTTCATTTTATAACAGAGGATGAACCCGCTGTCTTCGTTCTCCATCATCA
>JBAXBP010000360.1:0-1949 GCA_037141915.1 Bacteroidota bacterium
TATTTAGATAAGAATAAAAAACCAATAGAAAGTATCAAAAAGGTTGATCCAAATCACCTGGTTATGGAAGCTGGCGGTGCCGACAGAAAAGCGTTGATTGCAGATCCCAACATTGATATAATCAGCGACCACCTCTATGAATACTGGAATCGGCTGAGTGGTCGTCCATGGGAACTTTCGCCTATTGCAAAAGCTTCGCGCGAAGAATGTAAAGGCAAGAAACCTTTGATGGTAGACGAATTCGGACTGGGAAGCACTGAAAACATCCGCGAACTTATGAAAACTATTCGTGAGGAAAATATTGTTGGAGGACTGATGTGGAGCATACGTGCACACCGGCGCGATGGCGGCTGGTATTATCATAACGAAGGCGGCACAACCGTAAATTCCTTTCATTTTCCAGGTTTCAGTGCCGGCACGGTTTACGAGGAAACACGACTACTCGACCTTTTACGCAAAGAAGCGTTCCTGATCAGGGGAATTGCTCCCGAAGCTGTTGCTTTGCCTACGCCCGCTCCTGTAATGATGCAGCAGGGCGATGGTTTTACCTGGCATGGATCAACCGGAGCCGCTTTTTACACCATCGAAAGATCTGAATCGGCAAAAGGTCCATGGAAAGTAATTGCCACCGGGCTGGAAGATTCTGTTCTGGCCGATGTGGTAAAGTATGAATCGTCAGCCGATGCTTCTGAGCCAGTGATCTTATACTACGACGAATCAAAAATCGCAGGTAAAAAATATTTCTACCGAATAAAGGGCGAAAATACGGCCGGAAGTTCCGGGTATTCAAAAGTTTTAACTGTAGGTAAATAGTTCACGTCACTAAGAGGTCCAATCGGTTATGGCTTTATCATTAACTTTAAAAGCCGGAATTTAATCGCTTGTAGTTCCTGGAATCATCAAAATACTCTTTACCAATCCTGAAATGCGATCATGCAGTCAGTAATGCTTAAAAACAGAAATCATGAAAAAGAACTTTTTCTTCATATCATTATGCCTGCTGCTTATTCCATTTGGATTAAAAGCGCAGGTATGGTCGGATAATTTTGACGACAACAGTTTGTCTTCGTTCTGGGTACTGGAAGCAGGGCATGATGCAACCTACACGCTCACCGAAACCGGTCAGGCATTAAAAATTGATTACCACCGCGATGGCTCTTCCGGCCAGCAATGGAACCAGTTTCACCTCGATTTTAAAGCAGCGCCATTGGTTTTAACCGGAAGCAAAAAGATCAGCATCCGGGTAAAATCGGATAAGGCTTTGGAAATTAATGTAAAGCCTGATTATGGCACTGCCGGCAGCGATTGGCTGAAAGCCAGTATTACCGGGGATAACCAGTGGGCTGTGTACACTTTTGACATGACAGCCAAAGGAAACCTCGAATACATCTGGATTTATTGTGAAGGAGGCCGCTTAACACCCAACTCTGCCACTGTTTATTTTGATGATTTTATAATTTGCCCAAGTTTAAAAGGTGATTTGCTGAAAACCATAAACACTGCTGAGTTGCTTAACGCCAATTCGCCCGAAGGAAGCGGTGAAGGTCAGTTTCCTTCGGATACAAAGGCTGCTTATGTGACAGCCATTTCATCGGCACGAAATGTTTACAATAACCCTACTTCCGATGATGTTGCCTATAACAACGCAATTGCCACACTAATTACAGCCATGGCTGTTTTCGAAAGTTCTGTAAACGCAACCACCACTTTAGCCATCGTTGATACAAAAGCAACCAAAGCAACTAAGTATTTATTGCAAAATTTGTCGTTCCTCTCAAAATCATACATCCTTTTCGGAATGCACGATGCAACCTCCTATGGTATAAATGCCGATGGAGGTAGTTGGTACGATGACGGCACCGGCTCAAAATCGGATCCTAAAGTGCTGGTAGGTTCGCATCCGGCCATTTTCAGCCTTGATTTCACTGATGTTGTAGAAAAGGGAAATG
>JBAXBP010000361.1:0-1940 GCA_037141915.1 Bacteroidota bacterium
TATTTATAAATTAGATTAGTTTGTTTTTTACCCCGAAACTTGAGTTATTTATATTTCGTCGTTGAATCTGAGAATGTACAATGTGCCATGTACAATGTACAAATTTCATTTGCGGATTCTTTACAAAATGCAAAGTTAAGAAAATGATCGTTCTAAAACCGGTTCAAGAAGGATTTTTCTTAAGAAAATCACTGAGGATGACATTTGAACGGCTAACCGTTGCGGCCGCCCAGCGAATCAGGATGTCGGTCTGCTCATGTTCGTTAAGTGCCCAGAGTACCTCGGAATTTCTCATGCGCAGGGTCAGGGAATGGATCAGTATTGCCGCGGAAACGGAGATATTGAGGCTTTCGGTAAAACCGAACATGGGGATCTTGATAAATTCATCGGAAAGTGAGAGGGCTTCTTCCGATAGTCCCTGGAGTTCGGTCCCGAAAAGCAGGGCGAACGGCTTGCCGATGGGCAGGGTGGCAGGCGTAAAGTCATCCTTGTGAGGCGTTGTAGCCACGATACGGTACCCCTTTTCCTTCAATGATCGCAGGCAGGCAGCGGTATTGGATTGGGTCTTATTGTATTTATATAAGGTGAGCCATTTGGCGGAACCAAGGGCGACATCAGGGTTCACCTGGTATTTATTCCTGTTCTCAATGATATGCACGTCCTGTATCCCGAAACAATCGCAGCTGCGCAGGACTGCACTTGCATTATGAGGCTGGTATATGTCCTCGAGGATGATGGTCATATGCCTTGTCCGCTGCTTCAGAACTTCGGTGAACCGGGCTCTGCGGTCTTCGGTGATAAAGGCTGTAATGTGCTCCAGCAATTTCAGTTTAAGATCGTGATCGAGATTTTCTATATCTGCATTCATTGCTCCGACAGGCTGATTTAATCGCCCAAAGGTAAAAAAATGAATCTGTTGTAGGGTATAAAGGGAAAAAATGTAACTTTGCAACCTCAAATTTTGAAATAAATGGCACAAAAGCTTGATAAACAAGTAGACAAGACTGAAGAACGAATCGTTGCTGTGGAAGAAGCATTCGGCAAAACCGAGCAGTTTATTGAGAAGAACCAGACGGTTATCCTTATTGTTATAGGGATTATCATTGTAGTCGTCCTGGGATTTTTCGGATTTAAACGTTTCTATCTTGCTCCGAGGGAGAAAGACGCCCAGGGCCAGATGTTCATGGCGCAGAAATATTTTGAACAGGACTCGCTTAAGAAGGCTCTTAACGGCGACGGGCAGTACCTGGGATTTCTTGCCGTTATTGATGAATACGGCATGACCAAGACAGCCAACCTGGCAAATTATTATGCAGGTATCTGCTTCCTGAAACTTGGAAAGTTTGACGATGCCATTACCCACCTTAAGAAATTCAGCGCCAGCGACAAGGTTATTGCCCCCCTTGCAAAAGGAGGTTTGGGCGATGCCTATGTGGAAACAAATGAGATCAAAAAAGGAATTGGCTGCTATGTTGATGCCGCCGAACTGGCAAAAAATGAATTCCTGTCACCTGTCTTCTATATGAAAGCAGCCATGGGATACAACGAGCTGAACGATTATGAGAATGCTCTCAAAATGTATAAGAAGATCAAGGAAGACTATCCCCGTTCAAACGAAGGAAGGGACATAGATAAGTATATTTCCCTTACTGAAGGGAAAATAAAGGGAAAGAAATAAACGGTATTTTCATTTTTTAACGAACTTTGCCCGGGACCTCCCGGGCATTTTTTTTACCCGGTTACCCAGCAACCCAGTTATCCAGTAACCCGGCATCATGCATCCCGCATCCCACATCCCTCATCCCACACCCCGTATCGTCTTTTATGGCACTCCCGGGATCGCTCTCGAATCACTTAATGCTTTATTTGAAGGCGGATATCATCTCGTCGGGGTAGTGACTGCCCCCGACAAGCCGGCGGGCCGCGGAATGAAGCTCAGG
>JBAXBP010000362.1:0-1918 GCA_037141915.1 Bacteroidota bacterium
ATTTCGGCATAGGTTTTCCCGTTTTGGGCTTTGTTCATTTCGTCTTTTGCCTTGTCAAAATAGCGTTCCCTTACCAGCCATTTGGTTGCAGCCGATGCAGGTAACAATCCTTTTTTAACGATAAATTCTACATCGATTCCATAGTGTTCTTTGAGGTCGGCGATTACTTTTTCAGTTTCCGGGTTCATGAATTGCCATTTTGTACAAAATTATTTAATAAACACGCCAATATCAAGCATTTGAGCGAGATATTGCCACTTCTTACGAACTTTTTGGCTGTGGGCGGATGTAGTTTTGTCGGAACCATTTTTTCACCCGTATGAAATCCTTTTCCACTCCCCCTGTTGCCTTTTCGGTGGCCTTTATCAACGAGGGTTCCGGCATACTTCAAAAGGTTGTCGTGGCCCAGGCAGGCAAGGTTAAGTCGTATTTTGAAGAGATCGACGGCGTAACTCTTTCTCAGATCGTGGCTCTTGGAAACGCTAAGGAGAACGGGGTCAAGGCCCGCTTCGGCCATCCCAACATGTGTTCCTCGGCCATGGGCACCTATATCGGAAGGTTTAAGAACTTCTCGGTTGATGGCGAAAAGGTTACCGGTGATCTGCACCTCGACACGGTTTGCCGCTCATCTCCCGGTGGTAACCTCTACGATTACATTATCACCATGGCCAAAAAGAATCCTGATATGTTCGGTGCCTCCATGGCTTTTATCCCGGCTGAACCTGCTGAGGGTCCGGGTGAGTTTCCTCTGGTTCGTATTGATGAGCTTTTGGCTACTGATCTGGTGGATGACCCTGCGGCTACGAACTCGCTGTTTGCCCGGGACTCCTTTGCCTGGGAGGCAACCCGTTTTTTGGACGAGAACCCGGCCATCTCTGCTTTTATTGCCCGTCGTCCCGATACCATTCTTGAATTCATGTTAAAGTACTTTTCTAAAACCGACCGTATGAAACCAGAAATCTTTCAAAAGTTTAAAAACCTCTTCGCCCCTCTGCCCGATGAGCTGCAGCAGTCCAAAGCTTATGACCAGGCCGTTGAACTGCTCGAAGCCGATCACCGCGATGAAATCCGGAACCTGGAATCTTCATTTCAAACAAGGCTCGCCACGTTTGAATCTCAGCTCCAGGCATCCGAGGATCAACTCCAGGCCTCTGTAGGGCAGCTCGAAGCTTCCAGGGAACAGCTTACACTTGCTAAGGAGCAGCTTGCGACGACTACCGAAAAGCTTGCCACCGAACAGGCCCAAACCGCCCAGTATCAACAGCAGATCTCAGACCTCACTTCCCAGGTCGCTACCCTTACCGACAAGCTCAGCGCCAGCCCCACCAAAGTAAGCTCTGGCGATCCGCAGATCACCGTCGGCCACCCCGAAGTCAAATTCGGCAAAGAACTCCTCAGCGAAATGCCCAGCTATTTAAAGGATAAACTCAAAAAATCCTAACCCAACATGCATCCCGCATCCTGCATCAACTTCAATTCGACATTCAACATTCGTTATTCAATATTCGATATTCATTTCTTCAATACTTAACCCCATGTCAAACATCTTCTCTCACGGGATCTCTCCCGCCTTCACCAAGCAGTCCATCCACGACTATTTCATCGCCCCCTTTTTCATGGGCGAAGATATCCGCGGGGCCGTCACGGTCCGTTCCGACATCAAGGGCACCGAGCTTTTAAACAAGATCTCACGCCCATCCTTCATCACCAAGCCTAAAACATCAGCAGGCTTTACACCCACAGGGTCCTTCGCCCTCTCCACCCAGAGCATCACCGTGGCTCCCATGGCCCTTGAGTTCGAGCAGAATGCCCGTGCTTTCTGGGGTTCCATCGTTGAGCAGTTGTTAGCTACCGGATATCGTGAAGACGATATCGAGCAAATGAAACAGCCCGATGTCTGGAACAAGATCATGCTTCC
>JBAXBP010000363.1:0-1888 GCA_037141915.1 Bacteroidota bacterium
AAATTGTTCAGGACCAGGTTGAACCGGGGAAGCCTATACTCAAAGGCTGCCGCGTTCGTATGAAAGGACAGCACGAAACCGGTGAAGTAACCGAAATAAACGGCTCCGAAGCCACCGTTGCTTTCAATACCGTGATATTAAGGGTAAAAAGCGAAAACCTGGAAGTCGTTTCAAACGCTGTTGCGCGAAAATCTGTCAACCGTGGAGTGGCTTACCAAAATATGGTAAACGACATGAACGCACGCATGGCCAATTTCAGGATTACAATCGACATCAGGGGTAAAAGGGCTGATGAAACCGAACTGCTTATTCAGCGTTATATCGACGAAGCCATCATGCTGCACGTTTCCGAAGTCAGTATCCTTCATGGAAAAGGCAACGGAGTATTACGCAACATCATCCGGAATTACCTTTCCGGAATTCCTGAAGTAAAAAGCTTCTCGGATGCTTCTCTCGAAACAGGAGGCTCAGGGATTACTTTGGTGACGTTAAAATAGGACATAAAGAATGTCGGATGTCGGATGTCGGATTTGGGATGTGGGATGTTTGAGCAGGAATATTGAAAATCTACTCGTTACGCGAAAATCAGAAGCAGCTAAAATGGGATTTGCCTTTCCGCTTGATTAATCAAAGTATAATTTAACCGTCATACTTCCGCCTGTTGAAGATACAACATTAAGTTGGGTTATCCTGAAGCCGAAATCCTGCAACAATTAATAAACCTCACAACGAGAAATCAATATCCATGAAAAAAGAAACAATCGTCAATGCACTTATAGTAGTCCTGCTTTTAAGCCTGTTCTCCTGTAAGTCGGACAAGAAAAAAGATGTAACCACATTAAACGCTGATAATTTCGTCAGCGAAACAAGCAAGGGCGTTGTGCTTGTCGATTTCTGGGCGACATGGTGCATGCCGTGTAAAGCCATGGCTCCTGTAATTGATGAAATTGCCGGTCAAACCATTGGCAAGGTGAAGGTTGGGAAAGTTGATATCGATGCTAACGGGCCATTGGCTAACCAGTTTGGCATACAGGCCATTCCTGCCCTCTTGATTTTTAAGGATGGCAAACTCATGGAATCCCTGGTTGGCGTTCAATCGAAAGCGGCGGTAATTAATGCCCTTTCCAAATACACTCCGCTCCAATAATTACTTTTCGGCTGTCATTTCAGCAAAAAGATTCTTCTCTTTTCGGCTAAACCCTGAAATGATAAGCTGGTACGACTCATCAATCCAATGCCGCAGAAGCGAATCGGGAATTGTGCCATCAATCATCACAGTAATCCAGTGCGTTTTATTCATATGATACCCGGGTAAAACACTGGGATAATGTTCTCTGAGTTCAATTACTTTTTCGGGGGTATTTTTAACATTCATCGAAAAAGCGTCCACCAGGTCGGTAAGCAGAAACATTTTTCCGGCCACTTTAAACACCAGGGTCGACTCATCGAACGGAAAACTTTCGGTCACAGCCGGCTTGGTGATGCAATAATCTCTGAGTTCTTCTATGTTCATCGTAGAGGTTTAATGGCTCAAAATTAATCAATTATGGCCATACCCAAAACCATTTAAATGTAAAAATGCATTACTAAAGCATGAATAAACAATTAAATGATTGTATCTTTGCCTATGAATGAAAAATTCGCCGCAGAGCGAAACCATATATTATTCACAAACTAAAAACCTATGTCCTTAAGCTCCAAATCATCCGATTTGAAACGCAGAATGCAGGAAGCGTTGCGTGGCGGTGGTGATAAAGCCATCCAAAAACAAAAAGCCACCGGCAAGCTGACAGCCCGCGAACGAATTATCGCATTGCTGGATGCAAAGTCATTTCACGAATACGACCTGTTTGTAGAACACGCCGGCCGAGATTTTGAAATGAGCGAC
>JBAXBP010000364.1:0-1875 GCA_037141915.1 Bacteroidota bacterium
AACTGCTTAACAGGCTTTTATCTGCTATCCCCTCCCCTGCTCCCTTTGCCTTACGGCTTCGAAAACCAGGACAGCCGCGGATGTAGAAACATTCAACGAATCCGCTATGCCTTTCATTGGAATGATAACCTGCGCGTCACAGCTCTCAAGCCATTCGCGGCTTAAACCGGTGGCTTCGGTACCCATCACAATGGCGCTTGGCCCCCTATAATCAAGCTGATAATATACCTTAGCTTCATCGCTGAGAGCGGCGGCATAAAAGCGTATGTTTTTCTCAATCAGCCATTCCACTGCCTCAGCCGAAGTACAGCTAACCACCTGCCGGGTAAAACTGCAGCCCACTCCGGAACGGATTGCATTCGGATTATAGATATCGGTTAAAGGATCACACACAATTACTGCGTCAATGCCGGCGGCATCGGCTGTACGCATGATGGCACCCAGGTTACCCGGCTTTTCAACTGATTCCACAATAAGAATGAGCGGATTCTGACTCAGATTCAGATCATGCAAACGAAGATGGCGGGGAATGGCCACAGCAATCAGCCCATCCGATCCTTCACGGTATGCGATACGTGTAAAAGCCGCCTGGCTTACTTCAAATACCAGCATATTTGAATCCTGATGCAGCAGTTCTTCACCCCTGCCCTGCCGGTCCAGTTCAGTACATACATACAATTCCTGTATTTCTATTCCTGATGCCATAGCCCTGCTTATCTCACGATACCCTTCAATAACGAAAAGGTTCTGCTGTCGGCGGTCACGGCTGTTTGCCTGTAATTTGAGTATATTCCTGATACGGGGATTGGCAGGAGAAAGAATCTGGTCGGGCATATAGGTTTGTTTAACGGAACAAATGTAAACAATAGTTCGTAGGCAGCCTTTTCAAACCCGCATAGCAGTTAACCCTGATGTTGTAATTGCGCTTGTAAAATTCGTACCAGTGAAAAAAGTTCTATCTTTGCATTAGAGCTACACTTTTGCGTTTTATCATACTTTACTCATTATGTCGGATCATACTTTGAATTTTGGACTTATCGGAGCGGGTGGTTATGTTGCGCCCAGGCATATGAAAGCGATCAAAGAAACCGGGAATACCCTGGTGGCCGCACTCGATAAGTATGACGGAGTTGGAATCATGGACAGCTATTTCCCTGACGCTAACTTTTTCACAGAACCCGAACGTTTCGACCGGCATCTCGATAAACTTCGTCACAAAGGCCCCGGTTTTAAGATTGATTATGTAAGCATCTGTTCTCCCAACTATCTTCACGATGCTCATATCCGCCTGGCTTTGCGCAACGACGCCTTCGCCATTTGTGAAAAACCACTCGTTCTCAACCCCTGGAACCTGGATGCTCTGGGTGTGCTTGAACAGGAAACGGGTAAATGCATCTATACCATCCTACAACTTCGTCTGCACCCTGCTATCATTGCATTACGCAAAAAGATAAATGAAGGTCCTGCGGATAAGATCTATGATGTTAAACTAAAGTACATTTCGAGCCGGGGTAAATGGTATCACATTTCCTGGAAAGGGGATCTCGCTCAATCGGGCGGTATTGCTACCAATATAGGAATTCACTTCTTTGATATGCTTACCTGGATATTCGGGGATGCGAAAGAAAATAGGGTCAGCATTCATGAAAAGGATCAGGCCGCCGGATTCCTGGCATTAGAAAAGGCTAATGTGGACTGGCATCTGAGCATTAATGCAGATCATCTGCCCGCGCTTTATAAAGAACAGGGAAAACGCGTCTACCGTTCCATTACAATAGATGGAGAAGAAGTGGAATTCAGTGATGGTTTCACCGATTTGCACACGCTCAGCTACAAACAGATTCTTGCAGGAAACGGTTACGGACTGGAGGATGC
>JBAXBP010000365.1:0-1860 GCA_037141915.1 Bacteroidota bacterium
TTGCTCATGAAGTTCAGGAGAATCTGGCGGATGCGCAATTCGTCGGAAACCATGTTTTCAGGTAATCGCTCATCTGCCAACACCTTAAGAATCAGGCCTTTTTCGGTAACCCTTGCGAGGAAGAGAGACTCCACTTCAGCCATCAGGTTCCTGATACTGAATGGTTCGGGGCGTATCTCGAGTTTGCCTGCTTCTATTTTGGAAAGGTCGAGGATGTCGTTGATCAGGCTCAGAAGTATTTTGCTGCTCGAGCTGATTGAAGAAAGGTAATTGGCCTGAACAGGGTCTTTGACAAGGTTGGTCAGGATCTGTGAAAACCCTATTATGGCATTCATAGGCGTCCTGATCTCGTGCGACATATTTGCAAGAAATACGCTCTTTGCATCATTGGCCGATTCGGCTTCCTGTTTAGCAACCTCCAGTTCGGCCGACATTTTTTTCAGTTTGAGGGTCGTCAGCCTCTGGGAATAATAAGCCCATGATGTCGCCCAGAGGGCGATGAAGGCTAGTAGGAACGGTATGATCTCCAGATAAATGAACATTCTCACCTCGTTTTTATCTGCATAAAGTGCGAGGACTTTGGACTTGCCAAACTTGTGAAAATATGCATAGAACCTGCCTTTGTCCTTTTCAAAATACAGCGGCTTATTGGGGTCAGCCTTTCTGATCTCAGGGTTAATATTAAAACCGGGCATTGAATTGTATATATTCTGCAGAGAATCGTTTATTGAGAATCGTTTATCATTCGATGCCAGGATGATGCCGTTGGTATCAAAAAGGACCAGCTTGGCATGTTCAAGATTCAGCTCAAGCCAGTTGTTGAAATAATGGGTGGCAATATCCAGGCAGATCTGGCCGATAATGCTGTCCTGACATTCAAGCCCGGTATAAAGAGTTATAAGTTCCTTTTTTGAAATGCGGCCGATGAATGGCGGGGTAAGTTCCACACTGTTTAACCGGAGGTCCTTGAGCTGAAACCTTGTAGGTGTTTCGTTATACCCATGAATAATAATGGAATCCGTTGGATTATTGGCAAACAGGAACAACAAAACATGCCCGGTATTCAAACGAAGATACACTCTTTCAATTTCGCCGAAGTCGCTTGAAATATTTTTGACCGCGGGATATATTGCATTCAGGATCATCCTGCATGAATTCACCTCCTTCCCTGAAAGTTTCGCGGGTGAAAGAACAAGCATACTGTCGGTATTGGAACTCGAATACACAAACCTGGCCCTCATGTCGGGTCCCCTGCCGGGAAGTGTAAGATTGCCTTTCTCGTATTTCAGGTACATCGCCAGGTTTTTCTGCAGCATAAGTAACTGGTCGGTATGCCTTCGGGTCGTTGCTAAAATTTTCATGGGAATCTGCAGGCATTTAAGGTTATACCTTTCCTGGTAACTTTCAAGAAATTGCCTGAATCCGAAAATGCCGATAATTATCAGGCCTGCCAGCAATATGCCAAACCATGTTATAAGTTGTTTTTTCCTGCCCATAGGCTTGAAACGTGAATTGCGAAATTACCAGGAATCTGTTGGAATAAAAAAACCACCCCGTCTGAGGTGGTTTTTTGTAAAGCAATTGCTTGAGCTATTTACTTAACTTTCTTTACAAGTTCTGCACCAGCCTTGAATTTAACGACTTTCTTTGCAGGGATCTTGATTTCTTTGCCATTCTGGGGGTTACGGCCTTTGCGGGCAGCACGCTTTGAAACGGCGAATGATCCAAATCCTACTAAAGCAACTCTTTCACCTTTGCCAAGAGCCTTGGTTGTGGAAGAAATAACAGCTTCCAGAGCCCTTTTTGCTTCTGCCTTGGTAATTTTTGCATCTTTTGCAACTGCTTCGATTAACTGAGCCT
>JBAXBP010000366.1:0-1854 GCA_037141915.1 Bacteroidota bacterium
TTTTAACTAGTATTGTTAATTCAATCACAAAACAAATGTATGAAAAAGAACATTCATTTAATGTCATTACTCTTTTGCATTGCTATGCTCTACAGCTGCAAAAAGAAAGAAGATCTCCCGGTTTCAGTTCCGGTTATTTCATTACCTGCAGACCAATATGCTCATTCAGGAGCACTTAAGGAATGGTGGTGGCACGTTGGTACACTGACAAGTGCCGATAACCGCAAATTTGGCTTTGAAATAAATGCAACAGGAATGTCAGCTTATGCTTTCACACAGATCGAAATTACTGATGTGAACAATCAATGCAATTATCAAAAAGTGAATGCAGTAATTCCTTGTCCTGGCAATTGGGCCCAATACGATCAGTCCAAACCCTGGCAGGTTCAATTATCGGGTTCAGCTTCAAGTCCGACTGATGGCGCCATATTGATGCAGGCCATTGACGGCAACCCCCTCAACATGAAAGTTAATGCAAGTTTTGTGGATGCAGCAAGCAATACCCCTTGTCAGTTACTGCTTAACTTTTATCAACAGGGTCCACCCCTGCTTGCTTTTGGCACCGGTTGCCAATTATTGGTAGATTCGAGTGGCACGACTCCGTTAACAAAGAACAATTACTATTATTCGCTGACCCATTTGCAGGCGAGCGGTACCATCACGATAGGAAACGAAGTAATTGAAGTGACAGGGATTACCTGGATGGATCACGAATATGGTGCATTCCCGAGTGGAACAGCCGGAAAACCTGTAATCTGGTTGTTTCAGGATATCCAATTGAGTAATGGTTTGACTTTATCTAATTTTACCAACTTTGGAGTACTGCCAATAGAAAATGTCCCAATGAAATCGCATGCAAGCATATTGTTACAGAATGGTGAAAGTATTTATGTTGAAACAACGACTACTCCAATGGGACCGGTTTTTATCAGTAGTAAGGGGGTTGTATATTTTCTAAAATTCCTCGTTGAGATTAACAATCCGAAATTAACTGCCACCTTTGAAATAAATAGTTTATATCCCGATCAGCTGTTCAAAGACGGAGCAGGTGCCGACGTTTATGAAGGAGTTGGCTCGTGTCTTGCCAATTTTGGCACAAAAGAAAATATTGTTTCTGGAACGGCGTGGATCGAACAAAATCTGGGAGATTAGTTCTTCCCTTCAAAGAACGATCTCGCAGACCACCCTTCACCGGAAACCGGCGAAGGGTGATCAGATGATCCGTTTGGTCTGCTATAAGCGGTTATAATTTACAATTTTCGCATGTCCTTTTTCCCCGGTAGCAAAGATTAATGTTATCGTATAAATTCCGGCTGGCTGGCCCTCCAGGCTGATCGTTTGACTACCTGTTGCCACAGAGGCAATTTTCTCTGAAAATACTGGCTGGCCGCGGGGATTATTAATCAGGATCTCAACTGCTTTTTTCCCGGTATTCCCCCAGTTTACGGTAAATCTTCCATCTGACGAAGGATTCGGATAGATAAGGATATTGTGGTCAATAGTGTTATCGTTCACCGATAATAAATTCTTAACGGTCACACTTCCAAACCCGATGTTGAACTCCGCGTCAATGACAGTCAGCAAGTAGGTCCCCGGGCATAAGTGGCCGATGGACTTGCTTTTGTAATACTTTTCTTTGTCACTGCCGGCAAGTTGCAAAAAATAATGGAATGGCGGGTCTGCCTGCTCATGGTTAAGGACCTCAATTTCGATTTTTCCCTGGCAATTTCCCATGGTATCCTCACCGACCACCTTCATCTTTACATCAAGCAGTAACTTATAATGAAGTCCGTTTGATCCGGCGCTTACAATGGAATTATAAAGGACATTGGTTTTGCTCTCCCCGTCATCGTA
>JBAXBP010000367.1:0-1848 GCA_037141915.1 Bacteroidota bacterium
GCCAGATTTTCCGCTCACCGGCAACATCCGGATTTAGTTCCAGTTCTGAGTCGATTACCTTTATCCCTAACAGTTTTGTAATATTACCGGGACCTATTCCATTTCCTGCTTTTAAAATCTCCTTATTAGCCCTCGCCTTCATTATATCAATGCCGGTCAAAGGCTCTATACCACGTATCAGTACCGCATGAGGGTCTGACTCCACTGAGGTAACTATATTGAACAGGGAATGCACTCCGTAACAAAGGTAAACATAGGCACAGCCGCCTTCCCTGAACATGACTTCGGTACGCCTGGTCCTGCGGTTGTTCCAGGCATGTGAGGCTTTGTCGCTTATTCCGGCATAAGCCTCGGTTTCGATGATTATTCCCGCGGTAATTTCATTATTGAAAGAGGTGTAGAGTATTTTACCCAGTAATTCTCGGGCAATCCCAACCACATCCGGACGGGTATAAAATTCACGCGTTAAAATTCGGGACGAATGAAGCTGCATAATTAACGGACTATTGAAATGGTATAACAGCTTTTGATCTCATTCTGAACAATCTCCAGCATATAAATTCCCGGCGGAAGGTTTGATACATTTATTTTCCCGGCACTTTCCACTTCGGCCCGCAGCATTCCATGTATGTCATACAATAGCGCTTTGTAATCCTGAGTATTATGATTCGGAAAAATAAAGATATCCGAACTGGCCGGATTGGGAAAGATGTTGAATTCATCGGTCTTATCCGCCTGTTCCGGTATTCCATGAGTATTACACATCACATTATTCAGGTAATCCCAGATGGTATTATTAAACGCGTTAGGCAGTTCAAACGGATCACCGGAGGCGTTACCCATACGGATTACCAAAAGCCCCTGCCCTGGCACTACATTAATCAATTGGCCGTTTTTGCCCATGGCCGAAAACATATCAGCCGGAGCCGATGGGCAAAGCGAACCTGTAAAAATAAACTGCGATTGTGGCAACATATAGGAGGATTTCCCATTGAGCCAGGTCAGGTATCCATATGATTTATTCAGGTTCTGCGAGCTGTTCGTCATCGCCGTGAAATAAGCAGTATCATTCAGAATGCGGATATTGTCCCATTTTCCCTTTGCGAGTAACAACAATCCATACCGGGCCATACTGCGGGCATTACTAAAATATATGTGATTGTAATCTATATCGTACCAAAAGCCGTTCATACCAATCTTGTTCCGAATCCTAAGGTTAAAATAAGTATTGAAATCCATGCCGGTAGCTGAACTTATTACCTGACCCAGTTTGGTATATGGCGCATTATGATAGGCCCAGCGGGTGCCGGCATCAGCCAGGTATTGCAGGCAGGCAGGAGTGGTACAATCCGGGTCACCGGCAGCATCATCCAGGCCGCTTATCGTGGCAAGCTGGTTTCGAACGGTTATCAGCCTCTCTTTCTGAACCGGGCAGGAAGTCCAGCCCACACCCATATATTTCGATGCTGCCGAATCCAGATTCAGATATCCTTCCTCCTGGGCAATACCGGTTAGCATGGCTGTCAGGGTTTTTCCGGCCGAAGCCCAGTACCAGAGACTATCGCTGTTAAAACTACCAAAATATTTCTCCAGCACCATCTTTCCATCTTTCAGCACCAGGAATGCCATGGTATTATGGCTTTCCAGGAAACTGTATAATGTATCGATCTGATCAACGCACCAACCCATGGACTCGGGTGTGGTAACGTCCCATTGATTGGAACTGAGGGGTGGAAAATAAAGCTCCTGCGCCTGACAAACCCCGGTGCCGGATGCCATTGCCACAAACAACAGAAAAATTATTATTCTTTTCATTATCAATGCGTTTACATTACCTTCCAATTCCAC
>JBAXBP010000368.1:0-1838 GCA_037141915.1 Bacteroidota bacterium
CAAAGGTAAATCAGCTGTTCCTAAAGGGAAAGATGGGGTTGGTAGGGCGGATACTGACAGAGTGTATTGTTTATTATGGTAAACTCCAGCCATGCCTCACCAGGTAGTTTCATTTCGGCATATAATAAAAGTCGTTTATCTTCTTTATTTGCCAGTAAAACTCTCCAAAAATCAATAGCGTCTCCCGGTGTTATTTCGGTACAGCTTTTTCTGCCCCTGCGCAACCCGACACCACCAAAAACCTTGTCGAGGAATCCCCTTAATTCCCAGAGCCAGTTGGCATAGTACCATCCATTTTTTCCGCCAATGGCCCAAATCTTTTCCAGGGTGGTATCTGCATCCTTGATTTTGCTTTCCCGCTTATCTTTAAAACAACCATAAACAGGAACTTCCATTAATTGTGAAATTCCCCTGTCAAGTATGTGACTGCTGAGGGCATCGGTCCAGCTTGATAATACTGCCTGGTGTTCAATTTTATCAAATGCCAGCCGGATTGAATCATCATACGAAATGAGGTTAATTCCGAGCTGGTTTCTTAAGTCATTATCCCGGCAGATGACTTCCACCTTCATGCTGTCAACAAGGTGTTTTGCGAGCGAGAAAGATGTTGAGGTTACAAAATACAACCAATAGGATGAAATCCTTGGAGTCATGACAGGAATCGTAATTATCTTTCTTTTCAACTTGCGGATCCTTGCAAACCGCAGCAACATCTCCTTATAGGTAAGAATGTCAGGCCCCCCGATATCAAAACTCCGGTCGAATGTTGCTTCATTCAAAAGGACTCCATTTAGAAACTCAATAACGTTGCCTATGGCTATGGGTTGTGATTTTGTTGCCAGCCATTTGGGGGCGATCATTACGGGTAACTTCTCAACAAGATCACGCATTATCTCAAAAGATGAACTGCCTGAACCAATAATTATCCCCGCACGGAGTGTGGTAAGATGATAGGACCCTTCTGAAAGGATCTCCTCAACTTTTTTTCTTGATCTGAGGTGTTTTGAAAGACTCTTCTCGTTGACGATACCACTCAAATAGATGACTTGCCTGGCCCTTGTTTTTTCGATTCCCGATTTAAAATTGGCCGCAGTGATCCTTTCAAGATTTTCAAAATCATCATGTATCGTGGCCATTGAATGTACCAGGAAATAAGCTGCGTCGATATCTTCCGGTATCTGTTCCAGGGTTCTGTTGTCAAGGAAATCAATCTCGATTACCTGTAACTTTTCTGACTGGAATCCCTTTTTATTAAACCTGCCCTTATCACGGACGCAGCAAACTACTTCGTGCCTTTCCTCCAATAAAACAGGCAATAACCTCTGGCCAATGTACCCTGTAGCTCCTGTAAGTAAAATTTTCATGATAAGGCATAAGTGAATAGCATTGTAAATGTAGACATTGTGAGGACGATACAAGACCACTTATCGGAAACTTTTCTGCTGATTTCATTTCTACAGGAATAACCGTACCATTTTTAGCTTGAAATTCAACGAAAAAGATGAGGGTTTACCGGCAACTTATAACTATCTTTACATAAATCAGACAATACGGTATAAACAGGAAGGAATAGTGAGCTTTAAGGAGACCTGGTTGTTTACAGCAGGATAGAATAATATCAAATAGTATTAAAAATGGAGCAATTATGAAATCAGTAAAAAACAAAAACCCAAAAGATTCAACAGTCTATCTGATTGGAAGCGGGATCGCTTCGCTTGCCAGCGCAGTTTATCTTATCAAAGATGCGGGGATGCCGGGACAGAACATCCATATCCTCGAAAAAGATGAGATATTGGGTGGGGCGCTCGATGGAGCCGGTGATGCAGAAAAAGGCTTTG
>JBAXBP010000369.1:0-1823 GCA_037141915.1 Bacteroidota bacterium
GTAAGATCCCGGGCAGTTGAGCACAGGGTAAGCCTGTGTGCTCTTGGGAGGTGTTCCTGAATGCCAGAGACCGTCTTTCAGGTTCGGGTAAAAGAGCTCAACGATAGGTTTTGTGGTACGGGTTCCACCCCAGCTGTTGGAGGTTCCGTAATCAGCCGGTTTCATGCTTCCGCCGATTGCGGCAGAGATGATGAAGGTAGTTCCGCCATAGGATTTTTGGTTTACACCATCAAACTCAACAGGGAAAATAATTTCATTGCTCAGGTTATTATCGGCACGGAACAGGTCCTGGTATTTTGCTTCCAGTGTATATCCTGCGTTGATAACCTTATTACAATAGGTGATACAGTCGGTATTCCTGTCGGTACCAACATATACCTTGGCATTCAGGTACATTTTGGCAAGAAGGGTCCAGAGAGCGCCCTGGTCAGCACGTCCGTATTCATTGGCACGTGCGCCCACCATCAGGGGTTCGATAGCTTTTAATTCCGATTCAACATAGCTGAACAGGAAAGCGCGATCCTTCTGAGGAGGGAAGAATTTACCCGGTGCATCATTTTCAGTTACAAAGGGAACATTGGCAAAGAGGTCAAGAGCATGATAATAGCTCAGTGCCCTTAGGAAACGGGCTTCTGCACGGAAGTACTGGCAGTCGATCTTGTCCTGTCCTGTAATTCCACGTGAATCCAGTTTGCTGTCCTGTGACTCCCTGATAAACTCATTGCAAAGACTTACCTGGTAAAATATCCTGTAATACATCGCTGCAATAAACACGTCGCCTGATCCCCAGGTCTGGGAATGGAAGTTATGAACTGTCTGGTCATTCCAGGAGATCACAGCTTCATCAGTGGTAAGTTCCTGGTGATACCAGTACATACGGATATATTCACCAAAACCTTCATCGATCCCGCTGATATCGGGTTTTCCTGCGGGTCCCTGCTGGCCTGTAACAGAAAGGCCTGCATAGCATTTTGCCAAAACCTGCTTGTAACCGGCAGCATTGATATATGCATTGGCCGGGGTATACAACGTCGGGTTGATCGGCGTCGTATTAAGATCCTTGGTGCAGGATGCTATGAACAGCATTAATGCTGCTGCTACAAATGTTATTTTAAATATTCGTTTCATCTTTCTAATTTTTTTAGCGTTACAACTTAAGATTAACACCTATAACGTACACTCTTGACCTCGGGTACATATTGTTGTCAATACCCAGGGTTGAACCAAGGTTCACCTCAGGATCAAGTCCCTTGTACTTGGTGATGGTGAATACATTGTTTACGGTAAACGTGATACCGAGGTTCAGTGTATTCTTTACAAGGTTCCCGAAATTATATGAAAGGGAGAGGTAGTCCAGTTTAAAGAACGAAGCGTTCTGTACATAGTAATCAGAAAGGTACTGATTGTTAGAGAAGTTAGTGTTTGTAACGTTTGTGGTAATGTTTCCAAGCCATGGCCCGTTGCCGCGATAAAGGTTGGCATACACTCCCCTGTTGGCTTCAACGTTGTTGTACATATAGTTCCCAATATTGGCATGGCCGCTGGCAGCCAGGGTCCACTTTTTATACGACAGCCTTGTGTTTAAACCAAAAGTAAACGTGGGGTTCGGACTCTTGTAGCAATACCTGTCGGCATCGGTGATCTTACCGTCGCCATTCCTGTCAACATAAAGGCCTTCAACAGGATTTCCGTTATTATCATATACCTGCTGGTATACATAAAATGAATTGATGGGATTGCCAACTTTATCAATCTGAACTGTATTTCCAACGCCACCGCTGATAAGTCCAACCATGATACCCGGGTAGTTGGGGTCGTCGGAG
>JBAXBP010000370.1:0-1816 GCA_037141915.1 Bacteroidota bacterium
CACAGGGTAATGGTCCGAGAGATCGACTTCCTTCTTCTGATAAGACCTGGCAGTAAAGAAATCATCATAAAGCATATAATCAATCCTGAAAGCAGGGAAGCGGCCGGCATAAGTGCTCCCTATCCAATCATCCCCGGCCTTGTCAAAGGCGTCGTTGCGGCCTTCCGACAAAGTATGATAGGCATATGAGGACGGGGTGTCGTTGAAGTCTCCGCAGATCAGCACGGGGTAAGGGCTTTGCTTCATATGAGTTCTGAGCATGTCAACCTGCATGGCACGAAGGATAAAAGCTTTTTTTAATTTCCAGATCATTTTCCTGGATCCCTGGGAAAGACTTTTTTCATCAGCGGGGTCTGTAAGGTTTGAATAAAATTTGTAATCATCCTCCCCAAGCCTGATGGACTCCAGGTGAAGGTTGTAAACCCTAATAGTATCTCCATTCACGCTGATATCAGTAAATATCCCGAAGGTGCTTTTATCCTCAAGCCTGAAAAATCCTTCGTTCACAATTGGGTACCTCGAGAAAGTCGCAATCGCATTGATCTTTGTTTTCTGCCAGAAATCCCTGTAATTTTTGAAAAAGAAATTTTCAAGTCTGATCGAACGGGAGAATTTATGAAGTGTATTCATGTATCCCTCGCCTAAAGCATAAAATTCCTGAGTGCAGATAAGGTCCGCATTTTCAAGGGCAAGAAAATCGGTCACCTGGCTTCTGGCTTCGGGCAGCATATCATCCGCGTGGTTGCCATAAAGACTGTGCACATTATAAGTCACCACTCTAAGCGAATGCTCAGCGCGGGTTTTTGGTGAGCCGAAACGAAGAGGGAAGATTGTCCTGATATGGCCGAATCCAAGTACTATGACAACCAGCGACAACCAGATGTATTTATTCCACAGGATCAGCCACAGCAAAACGAAAACCAGGTTAATAATCAATATTACAGGGTAGGCTATGCCGAAGAAAGCCAGGATCCAGAATTTAATGGGGCTTATATATGCCGCAGAATAAGAGCATAATAAGACTATCGCTGAAATGCAGTTGATGATCAGAAGCGAGATCTTCAACCAATTGCCTTTATGTTTTGGGTTGATCATTCTGGCTTTTGTTTATCGTTTACCTGAAGACCTGAACAAAAACTCCTTTTCATCCCTGGTAAGACTGTCGTAACCTCCTTTTGAGATCTTATCCAGTATTTCGTCCATCTGCTTTTGCTTTGCTTTTTTCTGCAGATTGTATTCATCGTCACTGAGAGGGCGTTGACTGTTTTCGTAAGACGTGTATTCGCTGTTTTTCCCGCCCGGAGATACTTTCATCCGTTTCTTCCACATGGAAGGGAATCTGAAGGTTCTTGTGGTAAATTGAATATAAAGAAACCCAAACAAGGCCCCGCCGATATGCGCAATGTGCCCCCCGGCATTTCCTGCTGGGATCATAAAAAAATCAAAGATGAACAAAGCTATGGCAAGGTAAAGAATCCGAATCCTTCCGAAAAACAGGAGATAGACAGAGAAGTCAGGTTCCTTGAAAGCAATTGAGGTAACGATGGCCATGACCGACGCGGATGCCCCCAGCGCATAGGATTGGGGCAGAATGTATGCGAAAGCAGGGAAAATATTAAAGGCTGCTACATACACAACCGCTCCGGAGAGTCCCCCGAGAATATATACGATCAGGAGTTTTCTGCTTCCAAGATATTCCTGGAATATTTTTCCGAACCAGTAAAGCCAGAGCATGTTGAACAGTACGTGCCATATTTCGACATGCAGGAACATATAGGTAAGGACCGTCCACGGTTTGCCTGAAAGTGTGGGTAGA
>JBAXBP010000371.1:0-1806 GCA_037141915.1 Bacteroidota bacterium
CACCGGTGATATGAGGCGGGAATTCCCACCCAAACATGAGTACTTTCATAGAAACTCAGATTTATTGAGGTTGGTCATATATATCAATCAACCATTTTATTCGAATAAGTTCTGCAACACTGTCAGCATAAGAAATAGCTCCCCTTGGTGTATGCGGCGGATCGCCATCATAAACCTCGCTGATAGTTCCAATACCGTATTCGGTCAATACAGGCTCAAATCCGGCATATAAATTCTTGATCATTCCCAGGCCGCTCTTACCATGGATCTTCAGGTAACCTTCTGCGAAATGCCCCAGCAGCCAAGGCCTTACCGAGCCCTGGTGGTAAGCAAGATCCCGCTCCTGGGATGTTCCGAAATAAATTCCCTTATATACAGGGCTTTTAGGCGTAAGTGTTCTGATTCCTCTCGGTGTTAAAAGCTCCTGGCGTACACGGCTAAGCACATCCTTGCGCATTTCCTCGGTAACAGGTGAAAAAGGAAGCGAAGTGGCAAACAGCATGTTGGGCCTGACAGTCCAGTCTTTATAATCCCCGTTTACATAATCGGCAAGGTACTTTTTATCAGGGTTCCAGAAGGTCTCAATAAACGATAAGGATATTTTCTCAGGCAATGGCGACCAGTTGTTGATAAAGTCGCGGTCTCCGGCCATTTCAGCGCTTTCCACTGCGTAACAGACCGCATTATACCAGAGGCAGTTTATCTCAACCGCTTTGCCTGTCCTTGGCGTAACAGGTTTCCCGTAAACAAAGGAATCCATCCAGGTCAGGGCCATGCCATGAATTCCTGCATAGATAAGCCCATCGGTATCCATATGGATGTTGAAATCCGTACCGTTGCGGTAACCCTCGAGTATCTGCAGTATTTTGCCCCCGTATTCTTTCCATATCTTTTTCTCGGTATGGGTGAACATTGCATATTGCTGCAACGCCCATATGAACCACAGGGAAGTATCAGCGGCATGGTATGTTGCGCTGTTTCCCGAGCCGTAATGCGGCATCAGGGGGCCTTTCATTTCAGAGACCATCTGGTCAATGATAGCTTTTGCCGTCTTAAAATCCCCGGTTACAAGAAGCAGGCCGGGAAGAGAAACGAAGGTATCTCTTCCTGCACGTTTAAACCACGGATAGCCGGGAAGAATCGAAGTTTGTTTGCCCCTCTTGATGATGAACTGCTGCGCAGCATTGATGAGACAATGTTCAAATGTATCTCGTGGAGTGCGGTTCTGAAGTTCCTTGGTATATGCCCGTTTTATCCCGGGAATGGAGATTTCATCGGTGCCGGCACAGAAATAGAGGCTTTCTCCGGTTTTAATTTCCACCTCAAAAAAACCGGGGGTGTAAAGATCTTCCTGGAACTCATATCCCCTCTCCATTTCCTCCTGGTATTCTATATTATGATACCAGTCGGGGACATGTATATATTCATTTGCCTTCGAAATCTGCATGTACAGGTCGGTATAACCCTGGTACATCCTTACTTTGATCCCGTTCGGCGCTTTTTCAAATTTCTTGTCGGCAAAAATATTCTCCCTGGTCAGGGTGTGATAATTCCTGAAAGCCAGGAATGGCCTGAGACGAAGTTTCGTCGGGGAATGGGCTTCAACCAGGGTGTATTTGATCATGAACCTGTCTTCTTTTGAATCAAACAGGCTTTCCCTTGTAAGTACCGCCCCTCCGACACGGTAAGTAAGCAGAGGAAAAGGATCCGCAGTAAAATCCCGTATGTATTTATGCCCTTTAGGATTATACATATTCCCCGGATACTTATGGATGGCCAGGTTGAATTCAGCATCCCTCTGGATGA
>JBAXBP010000372.1:0-1779 GCA_037141915.1 Bacteroidota bacterium
GATGAGTGATGAGTGATGAGTGTAAAGTAGTGAGTAATAAGAAATGAGTAATAAGGAGTAATTTTTGATTTCAGAATTTAAATTATTGATCGTGAAGCATTTGTATTCCGAACCCTGAAACCCTGAAACTTGAAACCTTGAAACCCCAACCCCTCCCCATGAACGGCGATCCTAAACTATTCCACCTACTTTCCGAACTTGAAATTCCATTCGAATATCATGAGCATCCACCGGCGCCCACCGTTGAAGAAGCTATGAAATACTGGAAGGACCTGGATGCCACGCATTGCAAAAACCTGTTTTTCAGAAATCATAAAGGCAACAAACATTACCTGGTAATACTTAAACACACCCAGCAAATGGGAATTCATGAGCTGGAAAAGCAGGTAAAACAAGGAAAGCTTTCATTCGCTTCGGATCAGAGGATGATGAAATACCTTGGCGTCACGCCAGGCTCGGTAACTCCTTTCGGATTGATGAACGACGCAGAACACCATGTTCATGTTTTCCTCGATCATAACTTACTCGAAAGCGAAAACATCAGCTTCCACCCTTGCATCAATACGGCTTCCATTATTGTGAAATTCGAAGATTTCTTAAAATTTATGAATTGGACAACCAATACTTTCGAATACATAACGTTGTATGACCATGCAGCTGAGTAGTACTTTATGATTTCATTTATCCTAACTCTTCATTTAAAGAAAATGCACAATAATTTGAGATTTCTGTTTCTTTCCGCCTTAATTGCAGTCATCGTTCTCTCCGCATGTAAGCCTGCTTTCAGCCAAACACAGGAAAAGCCAATGGCCGTCATCGCGTATTATATGGGCGATGGAAATGACATTACACACTATAAAACTGATAAACTTACCCATATCATCTTCAGTTTCCTGCATTTAAAAGGGAATCAGCTTGCAGTGGATAATGCCGGTGACAGCCTTGCCATTACTAAACTGGTAGCACTTAAAAAAACTAACCCTTCAATTAAAATAATTGTTTCACTCGGTGGCTGGGGTGGATGTAAAACCTGCAGCGAGGTTTTCAACACCGAAAGAGGCAGGCTAGAATTTGCCGAATCCACCTTGAAACTTTTCAGGGACTACAAAGTTGATGGGCTCGACCTTGACTGGGAATATCCTGCTGTTGAATCACTTCCAGGTCATCATTATTTACCTGAAGATAGGTCTAATTTCACTTACCTGGTTAAAACCCTTCGCGAAATCGTTGGGACTGGATACGAAATTAGTTTTGCAGCCGGTGGCTTCAGAGATTATCTTACTCAATCCGTTGAATGGAGCAAAGTGATGCCGCTGGTGAATTACGTCAATATGATGACATACGATCTGGTGAATGGAAACAGCAAACAGACCGGTCACCTCACATCGTTATTCTCCACTCCTGAACAACGCGAATCAACGGATCATGCTGTTATGTTTCTTGATTCTATAGGTGTGCCAATGCAAAAAGTTGTAATTGGGATAGCGTTTTATGCACGTACCTTCAGCGGTGTCGATGCGTTGAACAATGGACTTTACCAGAAATGTAAATTCAGCGGATATGTCAATTACAAAGACTTTGAAAAAGCATTTAGTACTGAAGCCGGTTACCAGCAATATTGGGATAATAAGGCTAAAGCGCCCTATGCGTATAATCCGGTGACTAAAACATTTGCGACTTTCGACAATCTGCGTTCAGTAATGGAGAAGACAAAATACGCAAAAGCAAGAAATCTCGGCGGTGTAATGTTCTGGGAATTAGGCGGTGATAAGGAATCAG
>JBAXBP010000373.1:0-1764 GCA_037141915.1 Bacteroidota bacterium
AAGAGTTTGGTTCTCCCCATGCATTGAGATCGTTGTTGGACCATTTGGAGGCAAAAAACAGGTAATTGAGTGTGCCGGGTGTGCCATCTATCATAGCGCCCAGGTCGGTGCCTTCCGCACCGTTGTCACCAAATACAATGAAGATGGTGTTTTCATACTCTCCTATTTCTTTCAGATGGGCAATTAACCTTCCAATATGATAATCCATATTCTCCACCAAACCGGCATAGAGTTCCATTTTTCTGCCAATCACGGCTCTGGATGCAGGCGCCAGAAGGGAGTAATCAGGAACGTACCACATCCGCTCAGCGAGTTGGGCGTTTTCCGGAATTATGCCGAGTTCCTTTTGCTTCTTCAGTCTTTCTTGTCTGACTATATCCCAACCTTTGTCATACTCACCCACATGGCGGTTTCTCCAATCTTTGGGCATGTGGTATGGATCGTGAGGCGCCTGATGAGACATATACGCGAAGAAGGGTTTACCGTCTTTTTTTCCCTCATCAATGAAATTGATCAGCTTATCCGTATAAGTTTTCGTGGCATAATAGTTTTTCGGGAGTTTGGTCAGGTATTTTCCATCTTCTGTAAACACTGAAGTATGATTGAGTGCTGTCATATTGGTCATGTCCCAATAGCTACCCATTCCATCAAGCAGTGTAAAATCCCTTTCAAAGCCACGGGCGGCCGGAATCTTATCCGGTGCTTTACCCAGGTGCCACTTGCCAACCATATAGGTGTGGTATCCTGCATCTTTCAACAATTGAGGAAGGACTGCCAGGTTGGTACTTAGATCCCCTTCGTACCCTACTTTCCCCATTTGGTTAGGGGCGGTCCACTCATTCATGGCACCTAAACCATTGATGTGCGTATCTTGCCCCGATAATAGCATAGACCTAGTCGGAGAGCAACTCGCATGCGTGTAGAAGTTTGTAAAGCGGACTCCCGCATTGGCAAGGGCGTCTAAATTAGGTGTTTTGATCTCGCTTCCGAACATCCCGATGTCTGAAAAGCCCAGATCATCACCAAGAATGATAACAATGTTGGGACGCTTGCCCGCCGTTTGCGGCTTCGTTACCCCGGTTTGCGCATTAACCTCTTTGCAAAGAAGGAGCATTGCAATTAAAATGAGCGTAAGAAGATATTTCATATGTTGAACTTTTTTAGTGCATTACAGGGATTATAGAACCTGTTTTTAACCTATTTCCCATGCAATTGTTCCTGTAATGTGATGATAGGTTTTTGATTAATTTTTACCAGCCTTGTTTCAGGATGATCCAGTGCAAGAATTAAGAAAATGACCATGGCAAAGATAAATGCCAGCACAAGGTTGACTCTGAAACCTCCTTTTCCTGAAATTCCGAATTGGTACCCCAGCGCCATCATGGATAAGAATGAACCCACATATAAAACCAGGAGCACCGCAAAAGGGATCCGTGATGCTACAAATAATGTTATTCGTTTGTTAAAACCATCAACAAGGTTGGTTATTGATGTGGAATAGAGTCCAAACTCTACCGTACACCGTTCAATATCAGGCGTTGTTTTCACCTGAGTCCAAAGTAAGTCAAGTATTTTCTGCGAACGGGAAATCGCCAGGTCGATCTTCGAGGGATTTTTGGAAAGGTTGACCCAGAGGTCAACATATTCGGTCAGCAGTTTTTTGGTGTATGAACGGGCGGGCTCCTTTAACAGTTCTGTCCGAAGGTAGGTCGTTCGGATATCTGACACCTCTTCCAGGATTAAGGCTTTCCGTGAATCGTAGTG
>JBAXBP010000374.1:0-1756 GCA_037141915.1 Bacteroidota bacterium
TGCTCCATATCAGTTTGCCATCGAGGGTAAAGGCAAATACCTGCCCTTTTCCGCCAATCGCTCCCGAGGTGAAAATACGATCATGAGATACCACGGCTGCCGAACTATGCCCGTCGCCAATATTATCGAAATGCCACAGAAGTGCCGGCCCTTCAGCAGGCCATGAGCGGAGTAAGCCGGTTTCGTTGTATATGCCATCGCGGTCTTTGCCCCTCCATTGCGCGGCTTCCTGTGAGAAAATCGTGTTGCTGAACAACAGCAGGCTAAGGATGACAGTGATTTGATATTTCATGGAATGAAGGAATTAAAATTTTGATAAAATTACAACTTAAAAGGAAATGACAGGTGCGATATAGAAATTCTTGTCAGGCTAGTAGTCTTTCTAATTTTAACTTCCACTTCTCCCAATCCGGCATTTCCTTCGTTTGCAGGTCGATGAATTTTTGAGTGTGATCGTGATGTACCAGGTGACAGAGCTCATGGATAATCACATATTCAATGCAGGCTTTCGGCGCTTTTACAAGTTCCGGATTTAAGATGATTTTTCCTTTGGGAGTGCAACTGCCCCAGCGGGTTGGCATATCACGAAGGACGATGGATGAGGGTTCGACATCAAATCTTTTGAATCGTTCGATGAGTGGCTGAGCAATGGATTTAAACTTTGCCCTTGCACTGTGCAGGTACCAATCAATTACCTGCTCCTTAACCCGTGCTTTATCTTTAGTATCGACTTCAATAAACCCGGCTTTCAGTTTTACGCTTTCAGTTTCGCCAACATTGATTTTCAATCGGTACTGCCGCCCAAGGTATAAATGGGTTTCACCACCCACGTATTTTCGCGTAGGTGTCTTAGGATGAAACGATAAAAAGAAACTTTGCTGTTTGATAATCCACGACGCTTTCTTTCGGATCTTTTCCCGGATCAATTCAATAGACGTATCAACCGGAGCCCGGACCAGGACATCCAAATCCGATGTAACTGTAATCCCGAGCGACTTCCGGTCAGCATATTCCAGCTTAAAATCAATTCGTCTTGAACCAAATTCAATACTTTCAGTCATTACTTGTAACGGATTTTAGCCACATCAATACACCTGCCTGCAATTTCATCCATCTCGCCAAAAGTAAGGTTTATGTTGTATTTATCCCTTACTTCATCAATCAGGTAGTCACCGATTTCAACCTGCAATTTACCGGTAATGTTTGTTTTGTATTGCCAGTCAATAATAGGTTTCCCGTTATCCAAAGCTGCATTTCGGATCAATTCATCAATATTGAGCGCCGCCTGGGTTGATAGTGCTTTCCGAACAAGATCATCTGTCACTTTTTCGGAAAGTGCTTCGAGGCATAAACCATAAAACGCTTTTGCAATATCCCTGTTTGCCAATACTTCCGGTATATCACTATCGGTATGCGATAGTACAGCATCCATTATTTCCTGGACCTTGTTCAGGTATTGCGCTTCGCTAATTCGCCGGGCTTCATAGCCGGCAATGCAATCCTTAAGCAGTTCCGAAAACTTTTTATAGAAAGCCGGATCTTCTTCCATCTTTTCCGAAATATGTTTGGATGTGCGGCTTGCTATTTTATCAGCCTTCGCTGCCTTACCGGTTGTTTTTTCAACTTCCAGCTGGAACTTTTCCTTATCAAAAATATCTACCAGGTCGGTAATTATTTCCACTTTTTCGGTGGTGATATGTGTGTCGATCAGCTTTTGAATCTGCCCTTCGTATTGTTTGTAATCAATGTGGTCGCT
>JBAXBP010000375.1:0-1708 GCA_037141915.1 Bacteroidota bacterium
GCTTCCCGTGTTCCCTTTTCTTCAGAGACTAATATTCCCCATTTTAATCCTGGGGACACCGGATGCCGTTCTTTCCCGGCTGTCGTCCATCTAAGCGTATATTTTATATTTCCGAAATAATAACCTCCTGGGTAAATCCGAAAGGGCCTTTATAATTCGGGCATTCAATTACGTTATCAAGCCCGGTTCCTTCGCCATACTTCACATCTTCAGCTATTGAAGGGCATGTTTCAATTTCCATCTCACAGGTGTCGCACATATTAGTTCTGCAATTCTTTGTCTGATAGGTTGTCATAAGTATTTAGCTTTTGAAGACTGTTTAAAATGGATTTAAAGAAATTAAGCATGTTCTCATGCCTGCGCTTACGGATTGGGCTTTTCGAGTGTTTTACCCTGAATTCTGCGTCCTCAATGGCCTCCGTTACCATTGTGATCTGCTCATCCAGGGGAATAAGCTTCCCAGGCATGGCTAAATGCTTGAGAAGTTCAGGTTAACATACTTGTATTCCCCGTTTTTATCACGGAGCGCAATTTTATGATAGGCTTTTGATCCGGGGCGTGTTATTGCCTGGCTCATCAGATTCAAGGCTTCCTGGAATAGCGGATCAAGTATCTTAGTCTTATATTTCATAAGGCTGAGTACTTTTTTAGCGTCGAGTTTTCCGCGTGATGTCGAAAATGCGTCGGTAACCAGGTCTTTTATAAACTCGGTTTTGCTGTCCAGGTTGGCGTTCAGGAATTCATCCAGTTTATCCTTGCATGCGCTGATAATAATGTCGTCGAAGTCGGTTCTTTCGTTAACCACGCGTTCAACCCTTATGCTTCTATCGAAATTGAAAAAGGTAAAACCTTTGGGAGGAGTTCCGCCTTTGGCTGCAATTTCTTCCAGCACTTTTTCAAATACCTCTCCCGATTGTTTTTCAAAGTCGGCTTTGAGAGCTGCCAGCTTTGTTTCAACGGCCTGTGCCTTTTTTAGCAAGGATGCCGATGATCTTTCCTTCAACCTGAGCGAAGGAGTAATGTAATTTAAAGGGATTTCGCGGCCTGTTTCGTCCGTCCATTTGTCTTTTTTAGTAGTTTGAATCATTGTTTTAAAAAATTAGAGAGTTATTAATGTGATTTTGATTTCCTTCTTTACCAGTAGCCTGCCGTGCCCTATGCATACTCCGCATTCAGTGGTATGTTTCTCATAAACCAGTTGCCCGGTTCCCCGGCAGTTCCGGCAGATTTCAATATTTTCGAGTTTGATCAGTGGCTTTTCAGTTACCATTAGTTTTCCAGTTTTTGGCGGTTTACGAGGTCTTGTTTTTGTTCTGTCCAGTCGAGGATGGAGTTAAATTGTTTCCGGGCTTTCACCAGCTCAGCCTCATCCATCTGGTACATAAGCTTTTTGGTATGTGCCAGGAAGAAGCGGTTAACCGCGCTCTAGTCGGTATTATTGACGTACACGCCCATTTTGTTACACAGAGTAAGCAATTCGCTCCTGAGTGTCCGTATACGTGCGCTATCAACCTGGCGGCTGTAGCCTGAGAACTCGTCAACCAGCTCTTTCAGCTGGTGTGTATTCAGGTCCTTGGTACTGTCCACATTATACCGGTCGAGTATGGTGTCCTTGTGATCAATTATGCCCTGGTGTGCCAGTGCGGCATGAAAGCGGCGGATCAGGGTTTTCTTCAGGTTGTCAGTGTCCATATTTGTAAATTGTATT
>JBAXBP010000376.1:0-1690 GCA_037141915.1 Bacteroidota bacterium
GAACCGTCAGTGTCAGCGCAAGGGTCACGGGAATGATGATGATCACGTTGAGGCTGGCCCTGAATGAACGCAAAAACAATACGACTACGATAAGGGCGAGGATCAGGCCTTCGTATATGGCGTGCAGCACGCTGTCGATGGATTCGGTAACGAAAATGCTCTGGTTGTAATAGGTCTGCAGCTTCATCCCGGGTGGAAGATGCTTCCTTATTTCATTGGCTTTTAGCTGAACTCTATCGGTGAAGTCGACGAGGTTGGTGCCTTTCTGCTTCACGATGTCCAGCACCACGGCTTCATGCCCGTTGGCATTGATCCTGATGAATTCCTGCCGCTCCATGAATTCTACCACGGCCAGGTCTCCCAGGTGAATCACCCTGTGCCCGTCGTTTCGGACCACCAGGTTTTTCAGCTCATCCAGGGTATTGATCCTTGAATCGGTAAGTGTGAGGTAAAGCCTTCGGTAATCAGAAAGCAGCCCGTTGGATTCTATGAAATTGGTATTGTTCAGTACGTCGATCAGGTTCTGGGGAGTGAGCCCGAGCTGCAGCATTTTCATGGGATCAGGCTTGACGACGAACTCCTTGGTCTTGCCCCCCCTCACGAACACATTGGAGATGCCCGGAACTTCCGAAAACCTTGGCCTGGCAAAGAACATAGCTACGTTTTTAAGCTCTACCTGCCCGTATTTTTCGCTTTCGAGAGTATATCCTATCACAGGGTAAATGTTCTGGCTCATAGGTTCAATGACAAGGCTCAAACCCGGTGGCAGGATATTCCTGATCTCGTTGATCCTGATCTCGATCTGCCCCCTTGCCGTTTCGATATCGGTTTTCCACGAAAACCATGCTTCTATCGTACAGGTACCCCTGTTTGTAGAACTTCTCACCGTTTCGATGCCGTTGACGCGCTTGATGGCGATTTCGAGCGGCCTGGTTACCGTGATCAGCATTTTATCGACCGGCTGCTCCCCGTTGTCGGCAATGATCCTGATCTTGGGAAAGACCACATCGGGAAACAGCAGGGTCTCCATATGTTTATATGAATACCCCCCAAGCAGCAACAGCACGATCAAAACGAAGATCGTCGGCTTGGTATACCTGCTGTAATAATCCGTCATGGTCTGCTTTATGTAGGTTAAGTCATTTTGCTTGGGATGTACGATATACCATGTACAATGCACAAATAGTCATTACATATTAATATCGCTTCATTTATTTCGCTATTTCGCAACTTCGCCTTTATTCGCACCTATTGCTTATTTCATTTGCGTGCTCATTTGGGCTTCGCCCAACACCATTCACCGTTCACCGTTCACGATTCTCACCACCGCCGTATCACCAACGCCATAATTGCCGCTGCTGAGGATACGTTCGGTATTCTGAAATACAGGTAAAATGACTTCTGCAGAATCGGCATTCATAATACCCACCTTCACCATCACTTTCACTGCAAGTGTGTCATTGACCAGCTTCATCACCCAAAATTCTTTCATCACCTCATCGCTCAGTATGCATTCTTTTGGAAGTATGACTGCGGATGGCCTCAGGGATTTCACAATCCTTACCTTCGCTATCAGGTTTTCGGGCAGGTTGACCTGCGTGAGTGGCTGAAGCACGACCCTCTGCGTCTGTGAAGCGCCCGACATGGAAGGCAGTACTGTTTTAACCTTTGCTGTGACTTGCTGGTTACC
>JBAXBP010000377.1:0-1637 GCA_037141915.1 Bacteroidota bacterium
GAATGCAGGAAAGTCGATGGTGCCATTTTGCCATTCCCCTTTCTTTTTTCGTTTCACAAGGCTGTACTGATACATCCCCACATTGGCAACATACGCCGTATTTTCATCCGGCGAAAGCGCAATACCGAAGGGATACCTGCCAACAGGAACATTGTAAAGCACTTTTTTCTGTACCGGATCCAATATTATCATACGAAAACCAACCTGGTCGACAGCATACAAGCGGCTGCCATCGTGGCTAAGCACCATGTCGCCAACATATCCATGCATATAATCTTCAGTACTGCTTTTCGAACTGCAATCAATCGCTCCAAGCCTGGCACCGCTTGCAATATCGAATATAAAGATCTTGTTTTCCTGTCCGCCGGCTACATACACCACTTTGTTGTCCGGCGAAATAGCCAGTCCCATAAATACAGACGCCAGAACTCCCTTATCCGTGGCAGCGCCGGGCGGAACCTGTTGGATATCGGGATTTCCCGAATTCAGGTTGCGGAGTATTGTTATAGCCAGGGGAGATGTTCCGGAATTGGCTGTTACCGCAATGTTTCCATCCCTGCTTACAGCCAGTCCGTATGGATGTGGGGCTACAGTATAGCATCTTCCGGTTGGTGTGAGGATACGTCCATTGGGAATAATTGTTTCCCCGTTTTTATGTATCTGAGTGTACTGATTCCCGGCAGGGGAGGAGATGATAAATTCCTGTTTCTGGGCTGATAATGTAAGTGTGAAACAGATGGCAGGTATTAAAAGGATATGTTTTTTCAACGAGGGACACTTTAGTATAAGATAGCAGCAATTCCGGATGAATTGGTGCGCTAAAATTACACATCCTTTCAGATATATCAGTACAAATATTAAAACTTAATATATCATAAATGCGCAATTCCTTTTGGCGAATCCGTGCTTATCTTTGTAGCTCTGTTTTATGCTGTGTATGGAAACTATGAAGCCTTTATCTAAAATAGTCTGGATTTTCCTTTTTGCGGTTGCTATGGGATATCTCGAATCGGCAGTGGTGGTTTACCTGCGTGCGATCTATTACCCTGATGGTTTTACGTTTCCACTGAAAGTGATGTCGCAAACGCTCGCCATCACCGAAATGTACCGCGAAGCCGCCACCCTTGTGATGCTGATAGCTATTGGGATAATGTCCTCAAAACACCGGCTTCATCGTTTTGCCTGGTTCCTGATTGTATTTGCCATATGGGACATTGCCTATTATGTTTTCCTCAAAGCGCTTTTAAACTGGCCTGATTCATTTCTTACCACGGACATATTATTTCTCTTACCCTGCATCTGGACCGGGCCTGTGATTGCTCCGGTTATAAACTCACTGAACATGATCCTTCTTGCTGTGTCCATTCTTCATACCCGTAAAGGCAACAGACCTACCTTCCATCTGTCAGGTAAAATATGGGCTTTGCTGATTGTCGGTTGCCTGCTTATCCTGGTTGCTTACACGAAAGATTTTGCAGGTTTTGCCCTGGATAAGCTGAATACTCACCCTCTTCAAGGCATGAGCCGGGATACTTATATCGGTATTCTGACTTCGGAGTTTATGCCCCGTTCTTTTTCATGGTTCATTTTCTCTGCCGGGGTTTCTATGCATTTAGTGGCTGTATATCTTGTTTTTC
>JBAXBP010000378.1:0-1588 GCA_037141915.1 Bacteroidota bacterium
CTGTATGATTCCGGCGGTGGAAGGGATGATATAGTCGCGCGACTGGCTGATGAAGATCAGTAATTCGATTTCTTTTTTATCCCAACCCAACTCAGCGATCAGTTTCTCGGATGCGGCAATGCACAGGTCCGAAGTTGTGGTTCCAGGCTCAGCCACGCGGCGTTTTTCGACACCCACGGTTTTTACGATCATTTCACGATCCTTCACCGACACCCAGTTGTAGTCGCGGTTCGACACTTCTTTACGGGGCACTGCTGCGGCAATGCCTGCAAGCCTGACTCCGGGGATTGAGAAAATGGCCATTACATCCTGCTTTTTACAATGCCGAAAATATCATTTACCGTTTTCGATTTCTGTATGTCGTCGGCATTGATGGAAACGTTATATTCGGTTTTGATGAGGGCGATCAGGATAAGGGCGTTGATCGAATTCCATTCGAATGCTTCGCGGAAATTACTTTCAGGTTTGAGTTTGCCGGGTTGTAGGTCTTCGAATTCGGCCTCTAGTTTTTGAATAAATTCTTCAATCATCAGTTATTGGGATTTAAAAGTACTATTTGCAGGTTCACGGGCAAATTTATACAAAAATATCCGTTTTCAGGGTTTTTCAGCCCATTGTTTTATGGATTATCCTTTCCGCATTTCCGCAGGCGGACTTTAGTCGGGCTTATAATTGCAATATCATTCACTGAACCGGAAAAGTGATCAGTGAACATAATTATTTTGAAACATTATTTTCAAATTGTCCGGTACTTATGCACGCCTGTTTTGAAATAACCTGAAAATCTGGGCATTGTTATGAATAAGCCAAATCAATCGTTCCCGGATAAGACTTGATTGATGGACTCAAATAAAATAAGAAACCTTGCAGGAATTTTATCTTGCCAAAGTAACTGAGGTAGTGGCTTCCTTCCCCTGTTTCCTGATTTTGATAATGTATTTACCCTCGGGAAATGGCGACAGGTCAATAACGGATGTAGTGGATTCGGCCAGTTTGCTTAAGACCAGGCTACCCTTTAAATTATAGATTTCAATAGCCGATCCTGTTCCAAATATGGAAGGTGTCCGAAGATTTATGCTTCCGCTACTGGGATTGGGAAAAGCCGAAATCGGGGTTATTGTGGTATTTTTTGTATCAATGGAAGTATACAGGTTTCCCAGGCCGGTATTGCATTTACGCACCAGGTATTGATTGGTCGTCTTCTTATCTGTAGGAACATAGGTGTAGTAAATATATGCGCTGTCGCTGAAAACCACCGGTTCGGGATCAACGCGGATAGCAACACTGGTGTCGCTCACACAACGCATAAAGGCATCAGCGGGGTTGGCACCCGCAATCCAGATCTGGGCAGGAAGGCCATCTTTACCTGAGCCGGATTGGGCTGCCATAAACGAAATATACGAATGGCCTCCACAGGTAAAGGGTTCGGGCGAAGTAATAAATTTAAAGGGTGCCGGCAAAGGGCTGTTGAACTGGTTGTAGAGTACCCATTGCCCGGGAGTGATTTCCTGGTATACTTTCATCGTTTGGTTCCAGTTGGTGCGATACATAAATAAGCGGCTGTTGGTCTCCGGATCATGCCACATAT
>JBAXBP010000379.1:0-1572 GCA_037141915.1 Bacteroidota bacterium
TCCCCCATTCCGATAGCCGGTAGTGCATGATGGGCTATGAATGTTATTTCGGTGCGGATATAGGTATCTTCAGGCGTAAACCTGTACCACATACTTTTATCCCCGTAAACCGATTTCCTGATCTTCCCGTCCTGCCCGATGAACATGACCTTGAATACCTCTCCGCTGACTGAAACTTTCAGGGTATCCCCTGTCATACAAACAGATTTCAGCTTTGGCATCCTCATTGCCAGGCCTGCTTTCATTGCGAAAGACCAGTTCTCCCCCATGTAGATCTCAACCCCGTACGCCCTGCCCTGCCTGAGTGAACTTATCATGGAATCCCCTCTAAGCAAAGGTGAATGGATAAAGGTGGCACAGCGCTGGATCTGGTAGGGGTTCTCAATATTATGGGCGTCATCATCGGCAAGTATCCAAGCCACATGGCCCGCCGAAAGTGCCGCATCCCATTGGGGTACCGACCTCCAGTTATTATCCAGCACCTCGATCAGGTCATAATTCGAAAGGTATTTCATGTCGGTGAGGGAATATCCCCCTTCCCAGTCAGGATGGGCAATTGCAACTATACTGCTGAGAGGCCTGAGCATGTTAAGAATATGCTGTTTATGATTCAGGTTTTGCACCAATGAATAATCCATCCAAAGCACTTCCTTTGCCCCTATCAGCATCTGGTGCTTCTTTCTTACGCCGAACCCATGTTCATATGCCGGCATATAGAAAGCCGAGTCCCGGAATTCAGTTGAAATACTCTGGTAGTTCGAGATCTGTGGTGCGTCATACTTAAGCAACTTTTTATAAATCCTGTAAAATTCCCCCAAAGTATTATTGCGGCCGGCAGTAAGCCCCCACCATTCCCTGGTATGGAAATGGAAATTGCATTTTTTCCAGCCTGTGCTGTCAATCCCTTCGTAAGGATTAAAAAACCTGGCCCCTGCAAACCTTCCCGGCTCAGGGAAATCATAAACAGGCACCGAGAAATACAAAACAGCTTCAAAAACCAGCAGTAACAGTATAAGAAATGCAAATACGCGGAATACTTTTCCAGGGATCTTCTTCATCCTGCAAAGTTAAAAGAAACTTATGAGCAGACGAATATTCAGATAAGTCACGATAGCTCCGATGATAAGCAACATGGCAGTTGTCCTTTGCCTGTTCACATGGGCCCCCATGACCTTTGCCGACGAGGTCAGGCGGATCTGGGTAAGAATGGTGAACGGCAGCTGCATGCTCAGGATTACCTGCGAAATGATAAGACCCTGATAAGGATTGCGGATCACGAAAATGATAAAGACCGACAACACCAGCGAAATGAGCACCCCAAGCCTTGAATGGCTGTCCTTAATGTCGTATGGCTCGCTGTAAAGCCCAGCCAGGATTGAGCCACCGGCCATTCCCGAGGTAAGGGTCGAGGCCAGGCCTGAAAACAAAAGGGCCAGGGCAAAAATAATAGCAGAATGATGGCCGAGCAGGGGCGTTAAAATGCTTTCGGCCTGCTGCAGTTCATTGACCTGCGTCCTGCTCTTAAAAAATGTAGCCGCCGCAAGTATGATGATAGCGCTGTTGATCGCCCAG
>JBAXBP010000380.1:0-1566 GCA_037141915.1 Bacteroidota bacterium
TGCCTTTTGCCCTCTTTGTCTGGCCTAATAAAACACTTCAGCCTTTATTCCCATGGCTTCAACTCTTTCAACCAGGGCTTCAAACACGATTTCAGGTACTTTTTCAAGGGTCTTATAAGGAGTTTGCCGGTCGATAGGGTAAAGCATTACCTGCTTTGGATTGATTTCACGAATGTGTTCCAGCCATAACGAAATTTCCGCTTCAGTAGTATTATCCACCTGAATACCATCTACCTCTCCTCGTATCAGCATAGTTTGTATCACCAGATTTCCTCCGAAATTCTTTAACTCCTGTACCACTTTTGCAAGGGTTATCGGGAAGTTCGGCCTGTTAATGGCCTGGAAAGTGGCATCGGTACCGGCATCCAGTTTCAGTACGTTATTATCCAGCCGCAAAAGGGCCCGTTTCACATTATCCCGGTCGAGGCGGGTGGCATTCGAAAGTACCGTTACATGCGCCTTCGGGAAAAACTCGTCGCGCAAACGGATGGTATTATCGATAATGGTTTCAAATTCAGGATGCAGGGTGGGTTCGCCATTGCCTGCAAAAGTGATGTTATCGGGATCCAGTCCGCCGGTTTTCAAAGCTTCGAAACGGCTTTTCAGCGATGTCGTAATTTCGGCTGCCGTGAAAAGAACAGGTTTCTCTTTTTTCTGTTCCGTATTCAGGCCGCATTCGCAATAGATACAATTAAAAGAACACAACTTGCCGTTTAAAGGCAAGAGGTTAATTCCCAGTGAAATACCGAAACGACGGCTTTTTACCGGTCCAAATACAATTTCATCAAATAATTTACCAGACATTTTGAGTTTATTAGTACATCAGTTTAATGTGGGTTCCACATCAATTCGCCTGCAAAAGTACGCTAAGAAACTGACCGTAAATATTTAAACTCATAAATATATCAGTGAATCGGAAATACAAACGATGCAACGGGAATAACTTCAATGCTGACAGGACCGTAAGTCACGCCTGAACCAACTTCATAAACAGGCTTTCAGGTCTGCCCTAAGGCTGATTTCTTTGTTGAATAGTCCTCTCAGGATAAATCTATAGCAATTGTCACTTCTGGGTATTTGTACTGGTCCGCCCGGGCAACTCCGACAAACCCTTCTGAAAAAATTCCGAAAATCACTGTGCCCATTGTGCCTCACAGGTATGAACCCATTTTGCTTTATCGGCACTAATCATCTTTTACACGGGGATACCTGATGCTGAAAAGGCTAAAACATCAGCAAATATTACAAAGGGATATACCTTCCTGCTTATTATTCCGTTATTAATACTACTTTTGAGTACTTAACTCCATACTTATATCCCGAATGCTCACCATCGACCAGATTAAAGTTCCAATAGCTTCCTATATCGAAGAGTTTGAGAAACATTTCCGCGACTCGATGAAAAGCCCTGTCCCGCTTCTGAACACCATCACCCGATATATTATCAAGCGTAAAGGCAAGCAGATGAGGCCTATGTTCGTGTTTCTCTCAGCCAAAGTGTGCGGAGAGGTGAACCAAAGCACTCATCATGCGGCTTCTCTCATCGAATTGCTTCATACGGCTACC
>JBAXBP010000381.1:0-1539 GCA_037141915.1 Bacteroidota bacterium
CTTTCCTGATGGTGGTACTGACCTATGGGATGGAAACTGCATTTTTCCGTTTCAGCGAAAAAGAAGAGGACAAGGACAGCGTGTTCAGCACCGGAATGATTTCATTGCTGCTCACTTCCGGTTCTTTCATTTTCCTGGCCAGTATATTTTCAGGAACAATTGCAGGCTGGATAGATTATCCGCTTCAATCAAAATACATTATCTGGTTTGCCTGGATCCTCGGTCTCGACGCCCTGGTTGCCATCCCGTTTGCCCGGCTGCGCTCCCAAAATAAAGCCGCAAGGTTCGCGACTTTGAAAATGATCAACATTTTTACAAATATAGGACTGACCTTGTTCTTCATTGTAGCCTGTCCGTATGCCTGGAAGCATTATCCTTCATCTCAGGGAGTTTTAGGCCTGGTGTACAGGCCCGACTGGGGAATAGAATATGTTTTCATCGCTAACCTTGCAGCCAGTATCATTACCCTTGCTTTAATACTGCCCATGTTGCTGAACATGAGATGGAAGATGCATAAGGAATTGTGGAAACGAATGCTGTTTTATGCTTTTCCCTTGCTGTTTGCAGGACTTGCAGGGATGGTGAATGAAACTTTCGACCGGCTCATGCTGAGATATCTCCTTCCGTATTCAAGGGAGCTCACCGAGGCACAGGTTGGGATCTACAGCGCCTGTTACAAGATATCCATCCTGATCACCTTATTCGTACAGGCATACCGTTTCGCCGCAGAACCCTTCTTTTTTGCCCATGCCAGGGAGAAGGATGCCAGGCTGACATACGCCCGTATCATGGATTATTTCATCATCGCAATCTCCACGGTATTCCTGGTCACCATGTTGTATCTCGACGATATCTTCATCCGCCTTATAGGAAAAGATTTCAGGGAAGGCAAAGCTGTCATCCCCGTTCTGATGTTTGCCAACATTTTTCTCGGCATCTATTACAATCTTTCCATCTGGTACAAGCTTACAGGGAAAACGATCTGGGGTGCCTGGCTTTCATTGATAGGGGCGGTAATCACACTGGGGTTGAACTTCTGGTGGATCCCGCTCAGCCCCGACCATTTCATCCACGGGTATATTGGTTCGGCCTGGGCTACGTTTATCTGCTACGGGTCTATGATGGTGATCGCTTACCTGCTCGGACGAAAATACTACCCTGTACCTTACAGGATATGGAAAGCAGCAGGTTATACAGGCCTTGCACTTCTTCTGTATCTGATCAGCTCCTATCTCCGCATCCCGCATCCAGTATCCCGCATCCTCTTTCATACCGGCTTGCTTCTTGTTTTCCTGCTCACTGCATTCTTCATCGAGAAGCCCCGCCTCGCAAAGGCCCCCGATTGAGATTTTTATTACCTTTGCACATCAAAATTCCTTATGAAAATCAGGATAGTCAACAAATCCAGCCATCCTTTACCTGCCTATGAAACACCTTCTTCGGCAGGGATGGACCTGAGAGCTTTTATCCCTGGCGACATCGTTCTGAAGCCCCTTGAAAGAGCGCTTGTCCCTACCGGGTTGTTCATCGAACTTCCTG
>JBAXBP010000382.1:0-1504 GCA_037141915.1 Bacteroidota bacterium
TCCTCCTAATCCTTTGGCTAACAATAGTATATCGGGAATTATATTGTATTTCTCAAAAGCAAACATTCTCCCGGTCCGGCCCATTCCGGTCTGGATTTCATCAAATATGAGTAATGTTCCTGTTTCATCACAGCGGTGTCTCAGTGCCACAAGAAACTCTTGCGATCCAACTATAATTCCGGCTTCGCCCTGAACTGGTTCAACAATTACACAGGCAGTTTCGGATGTTATTGCATTTAACGCTTCGGTATAGTTAAATGCAATATGCTCAATTTCAGGCAATAGAGGTCCGAATGGAATCTGGTAGCTTTCATCGCCAATAACACTAAGAGCTCCATTCGTACTACCGTGGTAAGCATGGTTAAAGGCAACAATTTTTCTTCTACCGGTAAAGCGTTTTGCGAGCTTTAACGCTCCTTCAACCGCTTCGCTGCCTGAGTTAACAAAGTAACAATTGTTCAGTTTTTCAGGAAGTAAAGCTGCCAGAGCACCGGCAAGTTTTACCTGTGGGGATTGAATATATTCACCGTAAACCATAAGGTGCAGGTAACTATCTACCTGATCTTTAATGGCTTTCACAACTACAGGATGCCTGTGGCCGGTATTACTTACCGAAATTCCGGAAATCAGATCCATATATCTTTTTCCTGAACTATCATAAAGGTACACTCCCTCTGCTTTCGTAATTTCGAGTGCAAGAGGCGAATCACTGGTTTGAGCCAGGTTATGTAAAAAAAGTTGTCGGTTGGTTAACATTAATATGAGAATATTACTCATCAAAAGTACAATTTAATGAGGTAAATTCATTTTAAGTTTGCTTCTAAGTCAAAAATAATGTATTATTGTATAATATTAATTCGGATGAAGGATAAAATAATTGTAATAACAGGAGCTTCATCTGGAATAGGAAAAGCATTAGCATTCGAATTTGGAAGGAATGGAGCAAAGGTTGTTCTGGCGGCACGTAATTGTGCAAATCTACTGGAAATTGAAACCGAACTTCATACACTTGGAATTGAAGCATTAGCAGTTCAAACTGATGTTAGCTGTGAGATTGATTGCTGTAAGCTGAATGAAAAAACACTGGAACGCTTTGGCAAAATTGATGTTCTTATTAATAATGCGGGAATCTCCATGCGGGCTCTTTTTATCGATCTGCAACTCGATGTAATGCGTAGATTAATGGATACAAATTACTGGGGTACTGTGTATTGTACAAAATTTGCTTTGCCTCATTTATTAAAAACTAAAGGTTCTTTGCTTGGTGTGATTTCTATTGGCGGCTATATAGGAATGCCGGGAAGGAGTGCATATTCCGCATCAAAGTTTGCGGTCCGCGGTTTTCTGGATTCCATTCGTTCCGAAAACAGTAAAACCGGAATACATGTTCTGGTTGTTGCTCCGGGTTTTACGGCTTCGAATATACGAAGGGAGGCACTGATGGCTGATGGCTCGGTACAAGGCGATACTCCGCGCAACGAAGACCATATGATGACCGCCGAAG